>JAYTTN010000746.1:0-43326 GCA_043745295.1 Fimbriiglobus sp.
CGTGCCCCGGCGGTCGCGCCGCGTTCGGGACGCCGAGGGTTGGGTGGCGTTAGCGGATCATGCGGAACGGCGCGGTCAAGACGTTCGCCGCGCCGCCGACCACGTTGCTGCCGACGCCCGACACGGTGCCGAGGAGGCCGGTCGAGCCGTAGCCGGAGGTGGAGCCGTAGTACGGCGCGGCGTAGGAGGGGCCGGAGGCCGGGGAGCCGACCGTCGTGTCGCACACCGGCGCGGCGTAGGTGACGACCGGGACGGACGCCTTCTTCCGGCGGAAGAACGCGGACGACTCGCCGGCGAACAGGGTGGCGGCGGTGACGGTCAGGACGGCGGCGAGCAGGAACCGACGCATGGGAAACTCCTGGGTGGGAAACGGGTCGCGGCGCGACCCGGTGTGGAAGACCTTTCAGGCGACCACGTCGGCCTGAAGGACACCGAATGGGAAACGGGTCGCGGCGCGACCCGGTATGGAAGCGTCGCCGACCAGGCGGTCGGCGGCGAGAGGATCCGCCCAGGCGGGCGGGGGTGGGTCACTTCTTGGAGACGGTGAACTTGAGGTCGTGGGTGGCGTCGGCCCCTTTCGTCGGGTGCCCGGTCACTTTGACGACGTGATCGCCGAGCGGGGCGTCGTCGGCCGCCTTCAGCACCAGTTTCGATTCCGTCTCGCCGGTCTTGACCATCGCCGTAGCCGGTTCGATGGTGACGCCCTTCGGCAGGCCGTCGAACTTCAGCGCCACGTCCTCCTTGAACTCCGAGTCCCGCTTGACCGACAGGGAGAAGGCTTTCGTCTCGCCCTGCTTGATGCCGGTCGTCCAGAACGGCACGCTGATGGCGAACGTGTCCGGGTTCTTGATCGTCAGCTTGAAGTCGCCGGTCGAGTCGGGCCCACTGGTCGCCTTGCCGACCACGCGGACGGTGTACTCTCCCGGCGCGGCGGCCTCGGCGGCCGTCAAGTTGAACTTGGCTTCCGACGTGCCCTTCGGAATGCTCAGCTTGGACGGTTCCACGGTGACGCCTTTCGGCAGATCGGCGAACTCGACGCTCACGTCCAGGTCGAAGCCCGACCCGCGCTTGATGCCGATGGAACTCGAGGTGGCCGCGCCGCCCGGCTTCGCGGACATCGATGACGTGGTGACGGCGAACGTGTTCTCGGTGCGGCCGAGGCCGCCCAGCGGCGTCTTGGCGTTCGGATCGCCGGCACCGGGACCGCCGGTCGTCCCTTCCTTGCCGCAGCCGACGAGGCCGGCGAGCGCCGCGGACATCAGGAGGGCCATGGAGCGTTTCATGCGGAGAACCTCAAAGGCGAGTCGGTGCCGGCCGTCGCACCGTGCGGGGCCGGCACCGATCAGTTGCGGGAGTCGAAATCGCAACTGGCGTGCCAAGGCGGCCGGTCGGGCCGTTCGGCCGGGCGATTGCCGGGATTCGCCGTCGCCGCTGCCGCATCGGGAACCGGGACGCCGCGCCGTACCGCCTGTTTCCGACGACGTTGGGAACGCCGCCGCGCGGGTTTGGACACCGCCCTTCTCCCCGGCCCAATTCGTCCGTCCGCCGGTCGCCATTCCCACGAATAAGAAGCCACTCGACAGCCGGTCCCGACTCCGGCACGGCGGTTGCTCAGGCACTGGCCGGGAAGGTGCTTGCGGCGACGCGGGGCGACAGTTCCGCCACCCGCAACACCGTCCCGTGTCACTACCCCCCCTCAACTCCGCGAGACGAAACCGTGAACCGTTCGAAGCTGTTGCGACCACTGGTCGCCACCCTGACCGTCGCCTTGCTCCTCCCGGCCCTCGCCGCCGCGGCCGATACCGGCCCGACCCCGCTCGTGGCGAACGAGAAGATGGTCACTCCGGCCGGGCAGGACATGCCCCGCATCTCGTGGCCGGCCGTCGCCGCCGGCGCGCTCGTCGCGCTGGCCATCCACATCGCCCTGAGCACCCTCGGCATCGGCGTCGGCGCGGCCGCCATCGACCCGCACAACCGCGAGCACCCGACGAAAGGCGTGCCGACGACGATCCTGGTGTGGATGTTCGTGTCCGGCCTGATCGCCCTGTTCGCGGGCGGGTTGGTGGCCGGCCGGCTGGCCAACACCGTCCCCTTCGACAGCGCCATTCAAGGCGTCATCGTCTGGGCGTTCGCCACGGTGGCCCTGCTCATCCTGGCCACCACCACGGCCGGAGCCATTCTCGGCGGGACGTTCCGCCTGCTCGGGGCCGGGGTGTCGGCCGCCGGCTCCGCCGCGTCGGCCGCCGGTAGCGCGGTCGCCACCGTCGCCCCGCACGCCGCCCAGCTGGCCAAGGACGCGCTCGGCGATGTCATCCCGCAGATCGACTGGAAAGGCATCCAGAAGGACGCCAAGAAGATGCTGCACTTGGGCGGCGGGAACGACCAGGGCAAGGGCGGCGACGAGGCCGGCAAGCAGGGCGGCCAGCAAGGCGGCGGTCAGGGCGGCCAGAACAACCAGGGCGGCCAAGGCAAGCAGCAGGACGGCAAAGGTGGGGCCGCCGCCAAGATGTGGGACGACAACCAGGAAGTGATGGAGATGGTGACCAAGGCGTACGGGGCCATCCGCGACGGCGGCCTGGCGAACGCCGACCGGGACGAGCTGATGTCCGTCATCAGCGAGCGGGCCGGGGTGAGCAAGGAAGAGGCCAACAAGACCGTCGAGAAGTGGGAGAAGCAGTACCGCGAGGCCAAGGTGCAGTACGACGCGGCCCTGGCCAAGGCCGAGCAGAAGGCCCGCGACGCCGCCGCCGCCACCACGTCCGCCATCAGCCGCGTGGCCGTGTGGACGTTCGCCAGCCTGGTGTGTGGCATCGCCGTCGCGGCCGTCGGCGGCAACCTCGCCTCGGTCTACTTCCGCCTGTGAGTGTGAGCGGTCGAGTCGGCAACTTGAAGCTTGGGGCGATCCGATTTTCGAATCGGATCGCCCCTTTCTCTGCGCCCCTGGGGATATGACCCGTGACCGCCGTCACCCTGCTGCCGCGTACCGACTGCGAACTCGAACGCCTGTGGTCCGCCGAGCGGCATTTCCTCATCGGAATCGAGGCCCTCAGCCTGCGGGAGGCCGACCCCGCAGTCCGCGCGGCGTTCTCCGAACTCCGCGCGGTCGCCGAGGAAATCGGCCGACGACTGGAGGCTTGCCGGACGGCCGACCCGGACGCCACCGAGCTGCCTCCCGACGATGCCTGATTTTCCGCTGGGGAATGGGGCAACTGGGGGGAAAAAGGCCGTGACCCGTGGTCCCGTGAAGTTTCGGCTCATGTCACTTGATCTACCCTTCGTCTCCCGCATCCCCATCCCGTTCGCGGAGTTCCACGCATGGCCAGCCACCACCCCTCCCCCCGTTCGCGCCGCGCCCGACTCGACCTGACCCAACTTCACGACCGCGTGACCCCGAGCGTGGTGGCCCTGACCCTGCCGACCGCGAACGACGACGTGGCCGACACCGACGGCAACAACCCCGTCGCCATCGCCATCCTGGCCAACGACTCCGCCGCCGGCGGCATGGCCCTCAACCCGGCGAGCGTCCGCGTCGTCTCCGGACCGGCCCGAGGCACGGTCTCGATCGCCCCGGCGACGGGTACCGCGACGTACACCGCGACCGGGTTCTTCATGGGCACGGACTCGTTCCGGTACGCCGTGCGGAACGCCTCCGGGACAGAGTCCGCCCCCGCCACCGTGACCGTCGTCGTCAACCGCCCGACGGCCAACGATGACTTCGCCGACACGCCGGTCGACACCCCCGTGGCGATTCCCGTCCTGGCCAACGACACCGACCCGGACGGGAACGGCAAACTCGACTCGACCACCGTCCGCGTCGTCACCGCCCCGACCCACGGGACGACGGCGGTCCAGCCGAACGGCTCCGTCACCTACACCCCCGCCGCCGGGTTCGTCGGGACGGACTCGTTCCGGTACACCGTGACCGACTTGGCGGGGGCCGTGTCCGCCGCCGGGACCGTCACGGTCGTCGTCACCTCGGCGACCGGGTCCGGAACCGTGCCGGTGGCGCACGACGACGTGGCCGACACCGACGGGAACAACCCCGTCGCCGTCGATGTCCTGGCGAACGACCTGGCCTCGACCGGGAACGCTCTGGTGCCCGGCAGCGTCTCGGTGGTGTCCGGCCCCGCGCGCGGCACCGTGAGCGTGAACCCGGCCACCGGGGCCGTGACCTACACGGCCAGCGGCTTCTTCCGGGGGACCGACTCGTTCGCCTACACCGTGCGGGACAGCGGCGGGGCCACCTCCGCCGCCGGCACCGTGACGGTCGTCGTCAACCGGCCGACGGCCAACGACGACTTCGCCGACACCGACGGCACGAACCCCGTGGCGGTGAACATCCTGGCCAACGACACCGACCCGGACGGGAACGGCAAACTCGACTCGACCACCGTCCGCGTCGTCACCGCCCCGACCCACGGGAGCGTCGCCATCGACCCCGCGACCGGGGAGGCCACCTACACCGCCGCCGCCGGCTTCCGCGGCACCGACACGTTCACCTATACCGTCGCCGACCTGGCGGGGGCCGTGTCCGCGACGGGAACCGTCACGGTCGTGGTCAACCGGCCGACGGCGAACGACGACGCGGCGGCCACGGCCCTCGGCCGCGGGGTGACGATCCCCGTCCTGGCCAACGACACCGACCCGGACGGGGACGCGAAACTGAACCCGGCCTCGGTGCGGGTGGTGACGCCGCCCGCGCACGGGACGTTGACGGTCGATCCGGCCACCGGGGCGATCACCTACACCCCGGCCGCCGGGTTCGCCGGGACCGACTCGTTCACCTACACGGTCACGGACTTCCCCGGCGCGGAGTCGAACCCGGCCACCGTGACCGTCCGGGTGGCCCCGCCCGCCGCCCCGCCCTTCACCGTCCTGGCGGCGGACGCCGGCGGCGGCCCGCGGGTCACCGTCCTCAACGCCGACGGGTCGGTGCGGGCCAACTTCTTCGCGTTCGCCCCGTCGTTCGCCGGCGGCGTCCGCCTGGCGGTCGGGGACGTGACCGGCGACGGGGTGGCGGACGTGGTCGCGGCGGCCGGGCCGGGCGGCGGCCCGCAGGTGATCGTGTACAGCGGCTCCGACCTGTCCGTCGCGCGGAGCTTCTACGCCTACGACCGGTCGTTCGCCGGAGGGGTTCGCGTGGCGGTCGGGGACGTGACCGGGGACGGGTTCGCCGACATCGTCACCGGGGCCGGGGCCGGCGGTGCCCCGCACGTCAAGGTGTTCGACGGCCGGACGGGGGCGCTGCTCGCCAGTTTCTTCGCCTTCGACGCCTCGTTCGCCGGCGGGGTGACCGTGGCGGTCGGGGACGTGACCGGGGACGGGTTCGCCGACATCATCGTCGCCGCCGGCGCGGGCGGTGCCCCGCACGTCAAGGTGTTCGACGGCCGGACGTTCGCCCTGGTGCGGAGCTTCTTCGCCTACCCCCAATCCTTCACCGGCGGGGTGAGCATCGCGGTCGGCGATCTGGACGGCGACGGCAAGGCCGACATCGTCACCGGGGCCGGGCCGGGCGGCGGGCCGAACGTGAAGGCGTTCGACGGGGCGACCGGGCAACAGGTCGCCTCGTTCCTGGCCTTCGACGCCGGGTTCGCGGGCGGGGCGGACGTGGGCACGACCGACGCCGACGGGGACGGCAAGGCCGACATCGTGGTCGGGGCCGGGCCGGGCGGCGGGCCGAACGTGAAGGTGTTCGACGGGCGGACGTTCGCCCCGCTCTCCAGCACCTACGCCTTCGGGAACGACTTCCGCGGCGGGGTGTCGGTCGGCTGAGCGGGATCGTCGTCGAGGCCGACCCCGCGCGGCGGGGTCGGTCACGGATTCGGCATCGCGTCGAACAGGTAGCGGCCCTTCTCGCCGCGCAGCCGCAGCTTGATCTCGGCGTCCAGGCCGGCGAACTTGGCCTCCTCCACGTCGCCGGTGCCGCTGCCCCGCGTGTCCAGGTTGCCGCCATCCGAGATGTGAATCTCCAGGTCGGCCCTCCCCTTCAGCTTCCCCTCGACCTCCTTCGGCAACCCCCACTGCGCGGGCAACCGGCGGATGTCCACGCCGGAGGCGGTCGTCTTCAGCGTCAGGACGTACACGTCCTTGTCGTAGTCGAACGCGCCGTCCACCGCCGCCCGCCCGCCGGCCAGCGTCAGCGTCGCCCCGGTCGCCGTCACCCGACCATCCGCGATGCGGACATCGCCGGTCACGTCCGTCACGGTGGCGCTCGCGTCGGGGAACGCGACGGTCGCGCCCTTCGGCCGCAGCTCCACCGCGTACCGGAAATCGCCGTCGGGCTTGAAGGCGAGCGTTACGGCGGCGGTCGTCGAACCGGACGCCGACAGGTGGGTCCACACCTTCGCCTTGACGAACGGGACGCTTCGAAGGAGCGGGTCGCTCACGGTCACGCCGTCGGAGGTGAACGTCACCCGCCCGTCGGCGGGGTCGGCCGCGAGCCGCCCGTCGATCCGCCATCGGCCCCACGTCGGGTCGGCGATGTCGCCGGCGATCGCCGACCCGTCGCCGTCGGCCGACAGAGTGGCATTCACACCACTCACGTCGAACTCCGCCTTGCCGGGCTGACGGATGCGGACGCGGGCGTTGACCACCGTCACCGCCGGGAGTTTGCCCCCGCCGCCATCGCCGGCCATCTTCGGCAGCGGCGACACGAGCTTCCGGTCGGCGTCCAATCGCAGCACGACATCCGCGTCGCGGACGGTCACGCGCGTCGGCGTGGCGGACCCCGAAATCAGGCCCAAGAGGGTGATGTCGGTGTCGATGGAGCCGACCCGCAGGAGGTCCGCCGGCGGGTCGGCGGCGGGATCGGGGATGACCACCGCGACCGACGTGGAGCCGAGGCCGACGCGCAGACTCGTCACCTCGACAGTCATGCCGAGCATGGCCGTCAACTTGTCGGACGCTAGTCGGCGACCGCTGGCGGTGTTCAAATACCACTGCAAACCGAGCCACCCGCCGACGGCCAAGACCAACCCGACACCGACGAACCACAGGGCGATTTTACGGATTCGCTTCATGACGACCCCTCGTAGTGGTGAACCGCGTCACCGCCATCGAGGTGCAACCGGCGTGCCGCGTCACTTCGGCACGATCGCCGGCGGCGGGCACGCGCTACCAGGGTAGCACGGGGCGTTCGGCTTCATGCACGGGGCCGTCGTCTTCGACGCGGACGGGAACAGGTTTTCCCAGGTGCCCTGGCTCGGCACGAAGATGCGGTCGCCGGGCCGGAGCTGGTAGTTCGTGGACGAGTCGCCGAGTTGGACGATCTGCGGGAAGCAGACGGGCAGCACCTCGCGGCAGCCGTCCGGCTGGCTGGGGCGAACGAGGATGATCTTCTTGGACTGCGCCGAGCGGGTCAGGCCGCCGGCCGCCAGCACCCCGTCGAGGACCGTCTCGCGGCCGGACAGCGGGAACGAGCCGGGCGCGTTCACCTCGCCGAGGACGTAGAACACCTTGCTCTGCCGGCCGATCAGCCGCACCGTCACGGCCACGTCCTTCTTCTCCTTCGCCTTCACCAGGTTCTTCACCTCGGCCTCGATGGCCGGAACCGTCTTGCCGGCCACCACCGGTCGGCCGTACTCGCCCAACTCGATGGTGCCGTCGGGCAGCACCGGCTGGTCGGCGGCGATGCGCACCGGCGAATCGAGATCGACCGGCTGCACGAGCAGCGCGTCGCCCGGCTCGACGACGTACTCGGCCAGCGGCACCTTCGCCAGCTCGCGGGCGATGGCCGGCGGGACGGTCGCGTCGCGGAACTGCTCGGCTTCCGGCAGGAGCTTGAACCGAGGGGTCGTCAGGCCGAGGGCCGTGCCCACGGAGCAGCCGGTTTGCGCCAGTCCCACCACGGCGAACAGTGCGACGACGCACCGGCGACGGATTCCGAGCATGCGACACCTCCAGGTGGAAGACCACGTGGAGCTATCGGCACAACCGGCGCGGCCGGTTCAGCCGAACTCGGCCGGGCGACACCGCCGGAGTGGTGCGACTCCAGTTCGCTTGCACAAAATATTTCCGACAATCTTTCCACTTTGATTTGACAAACCCAAAAACGGAACACATACTTGGATTGTAGCCAGATGACAACCGTTCACCGGTTTAGCCGCGGCGACACTTCGGGCAGCACGTCGGCGGCGACGGGCAGATAGCGGCGGAGGAAGAAGCGGACCGCCTCGTCAGTGAGGAGCGCGGCGGTGTTCACCTGCGGTCGCGGGTGGGACGCGGTGCCGCCGATGGTCAGCCGGACGGTGCGGTTGGACAGGTAGATGCTCACGTCGCGGATGAGGGCGACGGGAATCGGGCCGACGGTCAGCGGCAGCGTCAGGCCGAGTTGCCGGAGGGCCACGTCGTTCAGCCCGACCGAACCCGTTCGCACGATGACGCCCAGGTCGAGCCGGCCGGACAGCGTGACGTTCCCCTCGGCAAACAGCTCGGCGTTGGAGCTGGACAGCGACAGCTTCTCGATGCGGAAGACGCCGCGCGACAGCCGGCCGCGGAGTTCGCCGCTGTCGAACGGCTTCAGCAGGGCGGTCGGCGAGACGAACGGCAGGACGGCGGTCAGCACCGGGATGTCGCGGACGCCGGCCTGCCCGACGGTCGCCACCACGGACCCTTTCAGGTCGTCCATCGAGGTCATGTTCTCGCCGGACAGGTCGATGCGGCCGGTCGCGCGGGCGGTGCCGAAGTAGTTGCTCTGCTTCAAGTCGGACAACACGCTGCCGACCTGGACGCTCGTGAACTTCAACTGTCCGTTCGTGCGGGCGCTGGCCCCGCCGGAGTACTCGAACTGCCCCGTCACCCGCCCGCCGCCGAGGGTGCCGGTGATGTCCCGCACGGTCAACTGGACGCCGCCGCCGACGGTGGTGGCGAACTGGAACGGGATGCGCAGGTCGGATGCCGTCATCCCGGCCAGCCGCCCGCGACTCATCGTCACGGCTCCGGTGGCCGTGACCTGCGGCCACAGCTTGCCCCGTGCCGTCAGCGACAGGCCGCCGTCGAAGAAGTCCGGGCGGGCGGTGACCGACGACAGCAGTCGACCCAGGTCGGCGCGGTCGATGTCCAGCCGGTAGAAGTTCCGTTCGGGGGCGGTCAGACTGCCCCGCACCCGCGCGCGGATGGTGCCGCCGGCGAGCGGGCCGACCGCGTCGGCCAGTTCGAGGGAGCCGTTCCGCAGCCGCAGCCGGCCGCTCAGTTCCGGGGCCATCTGCGAGTCGTTCACGCCCAGTCCGCGAAGCCGGTAGCGGCCGCTGCCGGCAGTCAGGTCCGCCGAGTAGCGGAACGACAGATCGACGACGCCCCGCAACCGAGTGCCGCTCAGCCGCAGAGCCTGCGACAGCCGGCCAAGGTCGAGGGACCGAAGGGTGATCGTGCCGTCGTCCGCCTCGTCGTCGTCCGCCTTCGCCGCCGGATACCGACCCGTCACCTCGAACGAGCCGCCGAGCGTCTTGCCTTCGAGTTCGTACTTCAGCGCGGTGCCCTCGACCGTCAGCTTGCCGACCAGCTTCTCCGCCGGGATGCCCTGCACGGTGAGCTTCGGGGCGGTCAGGTTGACGTCCGCCGAGATCGCCCGCGCCGCGTTCGGCTTCGCCGCCGGCAGCCGGCTGGTGATGTCGCCGGACACGACGCCCGTCACCCGCACCGGCAGCTTCGGGAAGGTGGCTGCCACCGCCGCCGCGTCGATGTCCTGGAAGGCCAGCTCGAACTCGCCTCGGCCGTCGCGGCGGAAGGGAATGTCGGCCGAACCGGTCAGTTTTCCCTTGAAAACGCCGGCCGTCAGGTCCGTCACGGTCAGCCGCTCGCGCGTCGCCGTCCACTTGGCGGACAGCTTCTCGCCGGTCGTCCCGCCGACGGCGAGGTCGGCGGCGGACACGCTGCCGGAGGCCGTCACGGCGAAGGGGGAAAGGGTGCCGCGGGCGGTCGCGTCCACGGCCAGTTTGCCCTTGATGGCCACCGGCGAATCGAGTTCGGGCACCAGCTTCTGGAGTTCGCTCACGTCCTTCGGTGCGGTGCGAAGGGTGGCGGTGTAAGCGTACTTGTCGGACAGCGCAACGGAGCCGCCGCCGGTCACGGGCACACCCTCGACGACTGCCGTCACGCTGCTCAACACGGCCTTGCCGTCGCTCACGTCGAGCTTCAGTTTGGCATCCCGGATGGTGCGGCCGAAGGCGGTCAGCGTAGCCGCCGTGAGGTTGCTGCCGCCGGCCCAAGTCGCGGGATCACTCAGCTTGTCCACCGGCGCGCGGAAGTCGGCCGTTCCGCTGACCGCGCCGGCGATGTCGATCCCGCCGGGGAGAATCTTGAACAGGATGCCGAGCGGCAACTCGGCGAGGGTGAGGCTGGCCTTGGCGTCGCCGCGCGGCTCGATGTCGGCGGAGGCGGTGCCGGTGATCCGGCCGGCCGGCCCGGTCGCCGCGTCCGACGGCACCGTCGCCGTCAGCTTGGTGAGCGTCAGCTTCCCGCCGGCGTAGCCGAGTTCGGCGGACAGGTCGCGGACCACCAGGTCGTCCAGCGTCACCTCGGCCGCGGTGACTTTGCCCTTGAGGACGTAAGCCTTCGACGCGGCCGCCTCGCCGAGCGGCACCGACACGTTGGCGACCACCGTCACCTTGCCGCCCAGCTTGTAGCCGAGGTCGAGGTTCGCCTTCTCGACGAGTTCGGCCAGGTTCACGTCGCGGAGGGTGATCGTCGCGGACGCCGTGGTGGGAGCGGCGGCCGGCGGGTCGGCGGGTCGCGCGGTGCCCGCGAAAAGAAGGGCGAAGGCGACGACGGCAAGGGACGAACGCGGCACCATGATCGGCCTCGCGGCGGCGGAGAACCGGACGACGGGTCTGTGGAATAGTTGTCGGCTGAAACATCGGCACGGCACGTCGCGCGGTGGAATCGCGGACAGCGATATCCGGGACGTTGGCCGGGTCGTGACGCTTGTAGCAGTCGCGGAACGGAACCGGGGCCGCACGTCCCGGCGAAGGTCGGCCCTCCCGCCACGTCGCATCGTGTGGCATTCGGGCGCGAACTTCGACGGGACACGCGGCCCCGGCGGTCGGTCTCGTCGGCGAGAGTGCGGTGTCGGCTCACGCCCGGACGGTGGCCTCTTCTTCCCACTCGGCCATCGCCTCTTCGGAGTTCTTGCTGAGGTGGACCTGCCGGTCCACGCTCTCCACCCAGTCGAGCGGCACCCAGTGGTGCTTGCCGCCGGCGGCGGGGTCGTTCCGGGTCAGCTTGATCTTGTCGCCGTCCATGTGATCGACTTTGCCGATCCGCGTGCCGCACGAACACGTCACGTTCATCTGCTCGCGGATCTTCGAGGTGTCGGTCATGGCTGCCTCCGATTTTGGGAGAGGGTGGCCGGTAGTTGCCGCGACTTTCCCAGGTGGAGTGGTCAACCGGCACGCGGCCACGCCTCACGACAAAGCAAGGGGTGTGCCGAACGCCAGTCGGGAGGCGGGGCCTTGTCGAACCGCGCGGAGAAACCCTCGCGAATCCGGCCGCCTGTCGGGGCGCACTGCCCGCCGCCCCTCCCGCCGCGTAGCCGGTTGCCGACGGCGCGGCAGCCGGCTGCGCGGCCGGCCCGGCGCGGCGGTCAACGGGATCGGACTCTTCGTTACAGGAGGTCGCGGCTCGCTGACGAAGGCCCTGGCGTGATCGCCGTCCGCGACGACACCCGGCACGAGCGTTGCTTGGAGAGCCGTCGTCAAGAGGGATTTGCCATGCCGCACGACGCACCGCCGCGCACGCCCGACGGGCGATACATCGTTGTTCGCGGCCGCCTGTGGCGGTCGGCGAATCCGCACCTGTCCGAGGAGCGGCGGGCCGAACTGGTGCGGCAGCTCATGTCCGCGCGGTCGGCCGTTCGGCGAGCGGGAGCGGACGAAACGCGGCTCAGGGACGCCCGACGGCGCGTCCACGCCGCCAAAGTGGACCTCGGGGAGCGCGGGCCCGTCTGGTGGACTGACGGCACCCCCGACTTCAACCGACACCTGGTGAAGAATACGCCCTACCGCGACTGGCACGAATCGATCGCGGACGTGGCGGACACGGAAGCGTTCCGACGGTGACTGTCGGGGTCGCACCCGACACCAGGATCGTCTCCCGATGTCTCCCTTCCCGCCTACGGCGACTACCAGAGTTCCTTCCACGGGGCCTTCCGGCGGGAACTGCACCGTTCGCTCGACACCCTCCCCGTTGCGGTGGACGGTCGGGTGATCGACGTGCCGTGCGGGAACGGGTTTTACTCCCGCCGGCTGGCCGAACGGCTGGGGGCAATTCGATCTTCGCACTTCGTCAGCCTACCACCTTCATGGGACGGCTCGGTCGTCTCCCGCTTGTCACGGCCCACACCACGGACTGCGCGAAAGCGGCTGTCGTGGCTGACCAATCGGCGCTGGGCCGCGCGATTCGGGCGTCGATTCCATCTCCGCCGGCGCACGCAGTGAGAATCCGCGTGCCGGACACCGCGAACGGTGTTGCCCGGCGGTGGCTCGAAGCAGGGCAAAGCAACGCCATTTCCCGAGACGCCCAGGCGCGGATGGAACCCGCGGCCGGCACTGGCACGCGGCTTGCTCTGTCCCCATCACGAAACTTGCCCGGTTGGTTTGTGATGCGAAGGAGGACTTCGCATCACACGCCGGCCCACACTAGAGGTTGTTGCCATGCGTATTCTCGCGCTCGTCTTGATCGCCGTCGGCGTCATCGCCCTGCTGGTGCCCAGCGTCACGTTCTTCACCCGCGAAAAGGCCGTCGATACCGGCTTCTTCAGCATCGACGTGTCCAAGCCCCACACGATCATCCTCAACCCCGTCGTCGGCGGCATCGCGCTGGCCGCGGGCATCGTCCTGTTCCTGCTCAACCCGCGCACCGTCTGACACTCGCGCGAACGCCAACGGCCGCCCCGCACCACTCTCCCGGTGCGGGGCGGCCGCGTCGTTTCGACCCGCCGTCACTTCTTCCCGGTCAACTCCTCGAACGTCTCGTTGAGGATCGGGTATCGCTTCCAGTCCTTGTAGTCGAAGTGCCACCACTCGTCGGTGTACACGGTGAAGCCGTCCGCCTCCATCGCCCGCCGGAGCAGGTCGCGGTACCACCGCTGCCGGCTGGTGCCGCCGGGGTAGTCCGGGAAGGCGCGGTCGGAGAACTCGTCGAACCCGCTCACCACCTCCACTGGCTTGCCGGTCTTGAGGTCGTACAGGCCGAGGTCCACGGCGCAGCCCCGGTTGTGCCGCGACCCCTTCGACGGGTCGGCGACGAAGGTGTGGAACTTGTCTTCGGTGCCGTCCCAGAACATCTTGGTGACGTGCCACGGGCGGTAGGCGTCGAAGACCATCAGGCCGAGGCCGCGGTCCTTCAGCTTCGCGTTCACCCGGCCCAGCGCCGCCGCCGCCGGCTTCTGGAAGAACGCCTTCGCCGACGTGTAGAACGGCGCACCCAGGAAGTTGTTGTCGGTGGCGTACCGCAGGTCGAACGTCAACCCGTCCACGGTGGCGAGGTCCACCAGCTCCGGTTCGAGGAAGTCGCCGACCTCTTTCGGTAGCACGGCTGCCAGCGCCGCCTTTCGCAATTCGACGATGGGCTTCGTCGGCTTCACGCGGAAAGTCTCGCCGTTCTCGCCGTCCAGCTTCCGACGCTCGAACGGCACCGACGCCATGACCGCCTTCGTCGCCCGGCCGGTCTTGTCGCGGGTGAAGACGATCTTCTCTCCGTGGTACATGCCCCGGTCGGTCGGGAAGACGAACACGTCGTCGGACTCTTCCGTCAGCGGGGCGATCTCGGTCCACTCGACGAGGGCGTGCAACTGCCCGTTCCGCTCGTAGACGAACAGGGTGTTGTGGTCCCAGCCGTATTCGCCGATCAGCCCCTTCCACTTGGCGGGCGGCTCCGGCGGCGGTTCGGCCGACGGCGCTTCCTTCGCGTACTTCACCCCGGCCGGCGTGGTCAGCGTGTCGCCGGCGCGGGCGAAGCGGAACGCGCCGAAGTTTTGAGTGTCGTCGGAGACCAAGCCGTCGCCGAGCTTGCGCATCCGCACGCGGAACAGCCCGCGATCCGGCGTCAGGTACAACCGCCCGGCCGACTCGGCGAGTTTGAACCAGCGGTCCTTCGCCGCGTACCGGCCGGCGAGTTTCCGCGCGTCCGCCGCCGACAGCGGTTCGCTCGATTCGATCTTCGGCAGCGGTTTGCCGTCCTTCGCCGCGAGCATCAGCCGCAGCGCGTGGTCGCCGATGCGGTCCATCACCGCGTTCGCCACGTCGCGCGAGCAGACGACCACGACGCCGAGTTTGTCCGTCGGCAGCGCGCTCCAGTGCGTCGCGAACCCGTACACCGCCCCGCCGTGGCCGATCTTCTTCCGCCCCTCGAACTCCGAGACGAGGAAGCCGAGGCCGAACCCGCTCTTCGCGTCCTTGGCGGCGAACTGCGGCGCGAACATCGCGTCGAACGTCTCGGCCTTCAGCACGCCCTTGCCGGCGAACAGCGCCGACTGGAACTTGGCGAGATCCAGGACGGACGAGTACATGCACCCGGCCGGGGCCATGCCGAGTTTGAACGTCGGCGCGGCGAACTCGCGGCCGTGGTACGTCCACATCGCGGCGTCGGCGAGGTTCTTCTTCACCGCCGCCGTCGGCAGGAAGCTGCTGGCCGACATGCCGAGTGCGTCCAGCACCCGCCGCTGGACGTACGTCTCGAACTTCTCGTTCTGCGTCTTCTCCAAGACGTACCCGACCGCGCCGATGGCGGCGTTCGAGTACTTCGTCTTCTCGCCCGGCGGATAGATGAGGGGAATCCCGTTCAGGCTGGCGACGGTCTTCTCCAGCGTCGGCTCGGTCGGGTCGAAGTAGTTGCCGACCGGCGGCTCGCGGATGAGGCCGCTGCGGTGGCTCATCAGCATTCGCAGCGTGATCGATTTGGCCTTCGCGGGCAGGACCGGCTTGAAGTCGGGCAGGTAATCCGAGACCGGCTTGTCGAGGTCGAGTTTGCCTTCCTCCACCAGTTGCATCACGGCCACGTCGGTGAACAGCTTCGACACCGACCCGACGCGGTAGACGGTGTCCGCGTCGGCCGGCAGCTTCTTGGCCGTGTCGCGGAAGCCGAATCCCTTCGCCCAGACGACCCGCTGGTCGTCCACGAGGGCGACGGACAGGGCGGGCAGCGCCTTCTCCGTCACCTCGCGTTCGACGAGGGCGGTGAGGGCCGCGACCGCCGGCGCGTAGGGTTCCGGCACCTGGGCGGCGACCGGGGCGGCGAACAGCAGAACGACCGGCAGGAGTTTGTATCGCATGGCGTCCGAGTCTACCCGACCGACGCCCCGGCGGAAAGGTCCGTAGGTCGCGGGGTGCGGCAGCGGATTTTGGCGAGCGGGGGGCGTCAGCCCCCTGTTGTGGTCGAAATCACCAGGGAACAGGGGGCTGACGCCCCCGTTCGCCCGGAGCCGCCAAAATCAATTGCCGCACCCAGGTCGCGGTCGAGCCGGCCGAAGGCCAGAGAGGCCCGACACCCAGTCACCTCCGAGAGGGGATCGATGTCGGGCCTCCCGTCCCTACGGGACGCTCGACCGCGACCGACACAAGCCATCCCGACTCACCCGCAAACCCGTCAACGTTACTGCCCGCAGGTGGAGCAGCCCGATGAGGTGGACCGACAGCCGGCGACGGTGAGTGCCTCGCCGGAGTGGCGGACGGCAGATCGCGGAGGTCGTGAGATTCCAGCAAGGCAGGAGCGGGGAGGTGATCTGCCGGCACCCTCCGGGATCGGCCACACCGTGTGCCTCACGGAGGGGCGGTCATCGCGGACCTTACGGACGACGCGCGGCGGGCCATCTCGCGGCCCGCCACCCGCTTGCCGTCCACGGCGAAAGCGTACAGCACCCGGTCCCGCCCCTGCCGCATCCGCAGCGCCGGCACGCGGAGGGATCGCTGCTCTTCTCGTCCGCCGGTAGGCAACCGAGTGTCCTCTTCGTGCGCGATTCGTTCGGGGTATCGGGGCGAGCTTGCGCCGTGCATGGCGAGTTGACACCGTTAACGTAAGCTGTCCGAGCGCGGCGAGATGGCCTCGACCGGTGGTGGCTAAACCCCAGGCGTGAGTATGCCGAAGAAAGACAGCACGGATGGCGAGCGCCTCTGCACGTATGTGAAGAAGCACGTCGTCGA
Organism: Fimbriiglobus sp.; assembly: GCA_043745295.1. GTDB lineage: Bacteria > Planctomycetota > Planctomycetia > Gemmatales > Gemmataceae > JALHQU01. The sequence continues at coordinate 16,134 of JAYTTN010000746.1, forward strand.
TGATGCGGGCTGGTCCGACGTTCCGGTGCTGCTCGTCGGCACCGGCCGCGATGCCGAGTGGACAGAGTTCTTCCGCGAGGTGGTCGCGACCCAACTCGTTGGGCGATTGGTGGCCGCCGGTGTCACTCTCGCCGGTGGGTTGAGCCGGCGCGAGGCGACCGGTGACGTGGTCTTCGGGCAGCGGCTCAAAGCGGCGATCCAGGAGACGACACGGGACGGGATTGGCGACCGGAAAGTGCGGGAGAAGGTGTTCGAGTTGACGCGGAAGGCGGTCTTGGCCAGCTACGGTGATGTGACGGTGGCGGACGAGAAGGCCCTGCGAGACGAAGCGACTCGTCCGCCCCGGTGCTACTTGTGCAACCGAGTCCTCCTCATGCTCCGGGGGGCGGATTTGGAATCGCTCGACGAGGACGACCGCGAGCTGGCCGTCGAATACGAACACGTGTGGCCGCGGTCCTACGGCGGGAACACCGACGCGGACAACCTCGCGCTGGCGTGCCACGGGTGCAACCGGCGCAAGAACCAGTACGCGAACTGGGCGATGGTCGATATCCAATCGCTGGTCTTCGGCCTCGCGCCGAGCGACGGTACCTTAGAGCGAGTCGAAGGCTGGCGGCGGTTCGCCCTGACTTCGCGGCTCGCCCACGCGCTCGCGGATCGGGAGTCGCTGACCCTCAAACAGGCCTTCGTCCGGTTGACACCGCGCGTCGCCTCGCGGCCGAAGGTCCGGCGCGTTCACGACGCGGCCGACTTCTTCAACCTGACCCTTCACGAGGACGACGATTAATGCCCATTTCATTCACCTACAACTGCCTTGCCGCCCGGCAGCGGGAAGGGGCCGAAGTGCCGGAATTCTGCCTGTTCTTCGCACCGGCGGGCGACGTGCTGGCGTGGGCGGCGGTGGATCGCATCCAGGAAGCGGGTCCGGGGTTCCAACGGCTCAGCAACCCGAGCCGGGTGCGCGGCGTGAAGCGGTTCTTCGAACAGGACGCGCGGAACACCATTCCGACGGCGGTCGTCGTCACGCTCCGGGTTCCACCCGAAGCCCTGACCACGGCCGGCGCGGGTGCGGCGGCCACGCTCACCCTACAACTTCCCGACGCCGCCACGGAGATGGACAAGCCCGGCCTCGTCATTGACGGGCAACACCGACTGGCGGGCACGAACGCATTCTCGCCGAGTGCACTCCTGCCCGTGGTCGGCCTACTGAACCCGAGCGATTTGGAAGCGGCGTTCCAGTTCCTCGTCATCAACAACAAGTCGGCCAAGGTGCCGCCAGACCACATCCGTCGGCTGGCGCTCAACTTCAACCGGGACGGGCTGGAGTTGCGGCTCCACACGGCACGGCTGTCACTGAAGAAGAACTACGCCCTTGTCGGGCGGGCCGACGAGGAGGACGGAAGCCCGTTCCGAGGGCTGGTCCGGTGGCCGACCCCCACCGCCCAGGACCGGCCAGTCGTCCCGGCCGCCATCGAGTCCGCCCTGCAATACATCGAGGGCCAAGACCTTCAGCCGCTCAAGGACGACACCGACGCGCTTCTCGAGTTCTTCTACGCGGTCTGGAACGCGGTGCGGGAACACTGGGTCGCGGTCTGGAACACCCCGGAGTCCCATTTGCTCTCGAAGGTCGGCATCGTCTGCCAAACTCAGTACCTGACGGACTCCCTCGCCAAACTGTACGAGTTCGGCGAGGTAAACCTTGCCGACCCGGAGCAGGTCGCCACGAAGGTCCGGGTATTGCTGGGAAACCAGAACCCCGATTTCTGGACGAGCCGGTGGAAGGACGGCAGTTTGGACACGGCGACGGGGCGGCAGTTGGTGGTCGATGACCTCACCCGCGTCGCGCGGAACCGCAGGGCCGGGTTGTCGTGGTTCGAGGAGTTGGTGACGGTGAACCGCCCGGAGGCGGTCGCGGCCGACTTCTGAAACCGCTCACGACTCGCCGCGAACTTTCGCCAGCGACCGCCGCAACCCCTGATACGTCACCCACAGGTTGTGGAAGCCGCGGCGGCGGTTCCGCTCGGCCCCGCGGAACAGCACGACGTGGACGCCGACGGCCGCGCAGACGGCGCACCCGCACGACTCCCACGGGCGGTCGGCGAGCGTCTCCCGGTACCGCGCGGCGTTCAGCAACTTCGCGTCGAACGGCCGCTCGTAGGCCAGCACCGCCGCGTGCGCGTCGTCCAGGGAAACGGCGCGATCCGCGTACCCCAGCACGGCCGTCCACGCGGCGTCTTCGAGTCGCAGCGCGTCGGTCTGGGTCAGCTTGCCGGCGGCGATCAGTTGCCGCAGCTCCCGCGTCACCTTCGGGTCGGCGATGCGGATGCGGACGGCGGTGTACGTCCGGTCGGGCGCGTAGTAGTTGTCGCGGTCGTCCTTGAACGCCTGCGTCAGCGGCGACGTGCTGTCGATGCTGGCCACGCCGAAGGCGCGGAACTCGGCGACGTGGTCGGTGCGGTTCAGGCCGAGCAGGTGCAGTTGCGTCTCCGGGTGCCGCACCTCGGCGACGCCGGCCAGGACGGCCAGCACCTCGGCCGACTTGAGCGGCACCATCCCGCCGAGGGCGATCCGCCGGTAGCCCATCTTCTGGAGGTCGGCCACGCACGCCGCGTAGGACTTCGGGCTCCACCCCTGGGCCGCCCCGACCGGCTCGAACCGCGACCCGCCGGAGCGGACCTTCTTCAGGAACTCGGCCGCGAGCGTCAGCGTGATCGTCTGCCGTCGCGTCCAGTCGTCGGGGACCGTTTTCGCCGCCGCGTCGTACCCCAGAACCACGTGATCGACGGACACGCCCCAGTCCACCCGGCAGGCGTCGTAGTACGCGATCACCCCGTCCACGCTGAACGGCGGTTCGTCCTCGGCCCGGTAAGAGAACGCCCCGCAGTCGCCCATGAATAGGAGCGGCCGGTCGCCGCCGCGGAAGAACTCGCGGGCGCCGACGCGGAACAGCCGCTGCTGCTCGGACAGCTTGTACTTCGCGTCCCGGAACCGGCCGTCGGCGTCCGACCCCTTCCCCTGGATGATGGCGCGGGACAGCAGGATGCCGTCGTAGGGCGCGGGGTCGAGCACCTCGTGCGCGTACCGGCCGTCGTGCTGGCCGACGCCCCGCGGCGGGTCGTGCTTGCGGGCGAACGGGTAGTCCGGATCGACCAGCTCGTGCGCGTCGGGGAAGAAGAACTTCATCCGTTCGCCCCCTTCGCTTCCAGGTACGCGCGGAGCAGGTGGTTGGAGAGCGCGCGGATGTGCCGGGGGGTGTTCTGCACCTCGTCCCACGGCAGGCCGTTCAGCCCGTCCCACTCGCCGGCGGTCCACCGGCAGACGGGGGCGACCAGCCGCAGCTCTCGCTCGAGCGCGGCGGGCGTGCGCGGGTGGACGCCGGCGACGATGCGGTCCATCAACTTGCCGACCGCGCGGAGGCCGGCCCCGTGCATCAGCCGGCTCTTCGTCGGCGGCTTCCCCCACGCCTCCGGGAACACCGCCCGCACCGCCGACCAGTACGCCACCAGCAGCCCGCAGATGCCGTCCGCGTCCGTCTCGCCGGTGGCCAGGTTGCGGTACGGGAACAGGCACCCGGACGCCGAGGTCAGGCTGTCCTCGATCATCTTCACCACCGACGCATCGGCGACGACGGCCGTCTTCTTGGCGGTGTCCGACGAGCGGCGGATGAGCTGGAAAAATGGCGACCGCTCGGTGCGGTTCAGCCACTCGCAGATGGCCGCCGGCACCTTCCGCGCGGCGAGGCGGGCGGGCAACGACGTGGACACCTCGGGCAGCAGCTCGGTGATGAGGCCGGCCGGCAGCGGGCGGGTGTTGTTGATGCGGAGGAACTGGTCCCGCTGCAACTCCACCTCGTCGGCGACGAACCCGTTTACCGGCACCGGGAAGTCCGTCCGCCGGCACTCGGACAGGGCGAGCGCCCGCTGCTGCCCGTCCACGATCCACGCCGGCTTCGCCCCGCCGGCCTTCGGCACGGGGATTTCCAGCGTGCCGGCCGTCGCCAGCCCGTCGTTCGCCTCCGGCCCGCGACTGCTCGTGAAGGCGACCCGTGCGGTCATCGCCAGGATGATCGGGTTCGGGAACAGCACCTTGTCGCCGTTCAGATATCGAACGATGTCCTGGACGTGTCGCTTCACCTCCGGCCGCTGGTAGCCGATCAACTGGCCGGCGTCGTCGCGGGACACCCGCGAGATGTCGGCGATCGCCATCAACTCCTCCCCGGTCAGGCTGAACACGTACAGCGGGTGGTCGGCGTCCTGCTCCAGGCGCAGCGCCCGGCGGCGGAGGACGGTCTTCGCGGGCGGCACGGTTACGCCTCCAGGGCGACGCGGTGGAGGCGGGCGAACCGCTTGCTCTCGCAGGCGAGGCCGCGCCGGCGAAGCGTCCGGAGCAGGGCCGTCGCGGACGGTCGGTGGTCTGCGGTAAACTGGCGGCGGATGAACCCGACGACTTCCTCGTCGTCCACGCCCCGGCGGACGACGGCCTCGCGCTCCGGCAGCCCGGCCTGCCATTCGGCCATCCGGTCTCGCGCGGCGGCAAACGTCCACTCGGCCGGCGGGTTCGCCAGGAGATGACCGGCCAGCCGCGCGTTCAGCGACACGAGCGCGCCGCCGACGAGGGGTTGCAAACCGGCGTCGGCCGGCAGCAGACACGCGGCGAGCGGGTGGCTCCGATTTGCCCCGGCGCAGAGGACGGCCACGCGGCCAGGCGCGCGGCCATTCGCGGCGAGCAAGTCCGGCGTCATGGCCCGCAGGTACGGGACGGAAACCGCGACGAGGACGAACGCGCCTTCCGCCGCCAGCTCGGCGACCCGCCGGGGTTGCCCCGGAACCGGCCCTTCCCAACGGGCGAGGGCGTCCCACCACTCGGACGGCGCAGTGGGCGACGACTTCACCGCGGGCGGCACGACCGAATCCGGGTCGCCAAGTTGGAACGTCGCCGAGTACGAGCGGATCGGGGCGTCGAATGGGATCAGACCGTAACCGGCGGACGCCACCCAGGCGCGATCCGCGTTCTTGCCGGCGGTGCGGGCCGCTGCCCAGTGCCCGCCGGCATACAGGTCCGTCGCCGGAACCGCCTCGGCGTCGAACTCGCTCAACTGACGAAGCCAGCACTCGGCCCGTGTGGGAATTCCGCTTACGGGGACGGACCGCAGGCGAAGGGCGGCGGCGACCGGCTGTCGCTTCGACTTCGCGCACGTCACGACGAGATGAACGGTGGGAGCGTCGAACAGTTTCGCAGTGGGGCGGCGCATGGAAACTGCCGGCGGAAGCCACGGGGCATGGCAGTAGTTTCCGCGATGTGGCTCGGCCGGTCAATCGGCGACCGGGGAAGGACGGGTGTGGTGCTGCCGGGCGGGACCGCGCAACCGGAACCATGAATGGACGGCGTTTCCACCAGGGATGGCTTGCGAACGAAGTGTGCCCGAGTTGGAATCGGACGAAAACCATCTGGAAGTTGAAAAACGCCGATATGGACGTTATAATTTCTTTAACAACGTCGAATCGGACGTAAATCGCTTATGCGATTCACTCAGATTGACATCCGCGACCCAGGCGAGTCATGCCAAGCAACTTCGGCCTCACTGGATTCGACCCAGCCTATTCGGCCTCGCTCAAGAGGTTCCCTCCGTTGAGTGAACAAGCCGAGCGGGATCTTCACCCGCATCTTAGCGACGTAGGGTGCCGCAATCAACTCGTTCAAGGGACGCTGCGACTGGCGGTCAAGATCGCTTGGCGATTCGTCGGGCGGGGGATCGAGTTCGATGACCTGATCGGCGAGGCGAATTTGGCTCTCGTCCTCGCCAGCCGGAAGTTCGACCCGGCGAAGGGTACGCGGTTCGGAACGTTCGCCACCACGTCCATTCGCGGACATCTCCTGAACCTGTTCCGAGGCAAGCGACTTCCGGTCGGCGGCGAGGTTGCCGACGCGAGTGGGGTCGAGGATCGGGGATCGGACGCGGAAGTGCGGGAAGAAGTGGGAATGCTGCTGACGAAGTTGTCCGACCGCGACCGGGCGGTGTTGGTCGCCCGCCTCGCGGACGGCGAGACCTACCAAGCCATCGCCGACCGCCTCGACATGAGCGTCGAGGGCGTGCGGAAAATCGAAAAGCGGGCGATGGCGGCAGCCAAAGCTGCCGCCGCCGGGCGGACGAAGTGAACATCGGAACCAACCCCGGCCGACACCCGGCCGGGGTTTCACCTTCAACGAGGACACGGACGTGGCGCAGATCCGCAAGAACGTGATGGTCGGCACTCACATGGGCAAGTTGCAGTTGCTCGGGCAGGCCAGCTTCTCCACCTACGTCGAGTGGCTGGGGAACCGCGTGTTCCACATCCCGGACGACGCCCAGCGGTCGCTGGCGAAGGGGAAGGACGAGCGGTCCACGATGGACCTCCTCCAGGACGACAAGGTCCACACGACGCCCCGGATGGTGAAGCTGGTGGAGTTCTACGAGCACGTCATCAAGTTGAACAAGCAGGGGATGAACGGCGAGGGCTTCCTGGGAACGATCCAGTTAGTGGTTCCCATCGACTTCAAGGGGGCCAAGGTGCAGTACCGGGAAGGGGACGAGGGCGACGGCGACACCCGGTTCGCCGTGCTGACGGCCAAGACCGCGCACAAGGAAGCGCTGTTCTTCGTCGGCGACGGCCAAGGGCGGCTGGTCGGACTGTTCAGCCTGGAGCGGTCGGTCGAGGAGAAGATCGACCAGCTCGAGAAGGACATCAAGAAGTTGTCCAAGTCGGGCGCGGACACCACCGCCGCGATGCAGGCGCTGGCTCTCGCCAAGTCGTTCCGCGATGAAGTCCACCGCTTCTTGAGCGCGAACCAGCTGGCGTTCGTCTGCTACGTCGGGGGGATCGCCGCCGACGGCACCGTGACCGGTCTCGACACGGAGGCCCAGAAACGACTTTACATCGAAGGCAACGCCCTCAACAGTCACGCGAGTAAGGAAGAGGTCGTCAAGTACGAGAGCTTCTCCCCGGTGATCGTCCGGCTGATCGAACTGCGCAGCCTGATCGGGTTCATGCACGCGGAGTACATCGAGGACGACTCGAAGTCGATCGGCCTGAACTCGCCGCGGGTGTTCACCCTCAGCACGCTGACCCGCACGTACTCGCTGTCTCTGATCGACATCGACAACCCGATCCGCCTCTCGACCGACAAAGTATTCGACCCGGTCGGCGTCCGCGCCAACTTCGGCCGACGGTACTGGGAAAAGGTGCAGGAACTGTTCGGCCAGAAGTGGACACGGCCGGACCTGTCGCAGGCCGAGCGGACGAAATACCTCCAGGAACACCGGAAGAAGAAGACCGTGTACTTCTCCGCGATCTTCCTCGACGCGCTGGGGCGGCTCGGCTTCCAGGCCGGCAACCACCGCAGCTGGCAGGCGGACGCGGACCTCGGTTTTCTCGACGCCCTGGCGCGGCTGGACTACGACCCGGCGGTCGAGACGGTGTGGCAAGGCATGATGATGAAGAAGTCGTCGAAGGGCGACGAGGACGACGGCTTCGGGTGGGTGTTCAACAACGTCAAGGACTCGGCCGTGAAGGTGTTCAAACACCTGCTCCGGGCGGTCGGCCTCGACAACCCCGACCCGGCCGAATGACCTCACCGAAGGTCGGGCCACTCGTGCGTTCGGACGCCGGGTGGCCGGTGTGCCCGGCCACTCACCAGTGCATGACGAAGCCGCCGTCGACGTTGACGGTCTGGCCGGTCACCTGGGCGGCGCGGTCGGACGACAGGAACACGACCATCGCCGCCACGTCCTCCGGCGACTGCCACCGGCCGAGGGGCACGGCGGCGCGGATCTTCCGCTCCGCCCACTCGTCGTACCCGACCCGTTCGGCGGCGGGCGCTTGGTCGTGCCAGGCCTGCCACACCGACCGGTTGAGCGGCGTCGGCACCATGCCGGGACAGACCGTGTTGACGCGAACCCCGTGCGGGGCCAGATCCTTGGCCATGCACTGGGCGAAGTTGATGGTCGCCGCCTTGCTGGCGCTGTACGGCGGGTCGGTCTGCGAGCCGATCTGCCCGGCCACCGAGGCCAGGAACACGAACGTCCCCCGCCCGGCGCGGACCATGTGCGGGGCGACGGCGTGCGCGACGTTCACCGTCCCCAGCACGTTCACCGCCAAGACCCGCGGCCAGTCGGCCGGCGACAGCTTGGTGAACGGGAAACCGAACTTGCCCGACCCGATGGCGGCGCAGTGGACGACGTGGTCGATGCCTCCGACTGCCACGGCGCGGCTGACGGCGTCGAAATCGGTGACATCGACGACCGTTCCGGCGGCCGCGACCGCGTACTCCGTGGCGAGTTCCTCGGCCACCCGCAGTACGGCCGGGTCGCGGTCCCACAGTTGCAGCGAACACAGCTCCGCGGCGAACGCCCGCGCCGCAGCCAGCCCGATCCCGCTCGCCGCGCCGGTGACGAGCGCCGTGTGCCCTTCCAGATGCAGGTTCATGGTCCGTCCTCCGCGCTCCGAATGTCCGAGGTGTTCTACGGCCGGCGTGTGCCGAGGTTTTTCGGCACACGCCCCGGCCTCTCTCCAGGAATGGAGAGGGGTGTTCAAGGGCGGGACGTGGCATCCGACGACTCCAGCACCAGCGTGACGGGGCCGTCGTTGGTCAGGCTCACCTGCATGTCCGCCCCGAACCGGCCGGTGGCGACCGGCACCCCCAGCGCGCGGAGGGCGTCGGCCAGCTCCGCGACGAGCGGTTCCGCCACCTCCGGCCGGGCCGCGCCGAGAAAGCTCGGCCGTCGGCCCTTCTGGCAGTCGGCATACAGGGTGAAGTTGCTGACGAGCAACACTCCGCCGGTGATGTCCAGAACCGACAGATTCATCTTGCCGTCGGCGTCCGGGAAGCAGCGGAGGTGGGCGACTTTCTCCGCCAACCAGCTCGCGTCTTTCGCCGTGTCGGTCGGGGCGATGCCGACGAGCGCGAGCCAGCCGCGCCGGATGTCCCCGACCGTTTGCCCATCCGCCGCGACCCGCGCGGCCGACACCCGCTGGAGAATGACCCGCATGGCGTTCCGCTACTGACATGGGGAAGGGTCCGTATCGCGGGTATCATACCGCGAACTCAACTTCTCGCGGCACCAGTTTCCCAGCCGGTGAGCGCCACCCCCGGAGCCGCCGTCATGGGCATGCAGGATTTCACCCGCAGTCAGCAGGGCATCATCAAGCGGTACTACGACAACATCGACGGCATCTCGCTCCAGAAGCTGGGCGAGCTGGTCACGGAGCTGTACCTCGCCGAGGGCAAGAAGCGCGAGAAGCTGTGGAAGACGGCGGTGTCGGCCATGCAGAAGCTGGGCGTGCCGCAGACCCGCATCGACCTGCTGGTGGCCAAGAACAGCCCGGAGGCGCTGGCCGGCCTGGTGAAGGAAATTCAGTCCCAGCAGGGGTGAATCCCGCCGGCGATCCGGCCGTCTACAATTCGCGAGCCGACTCCGCGATTCTTCCACCCCTCCGTTACGAGGTGCCGACGCATGCGTTTCCGGATCGTGTCCGCGATCAGTGCCGTCCTCATGACCGCCGCCGCCGTCCCGGCCGCCGACTGGCCGCAGTGGCGGGGGCCGAACCGCGACGGCGCGTCGGCCGAGACGGGGCTGCTGAAGGCGTGGCCGAAAGAGGGGCCGAAACTGGCGTGGAAGGTCGAGGACGCGACCGCCGTCGGCACCGGCTACGGCAGCCCGGCCGTAGTCGGCGACAAGGTGTACCTTTTCGGCGGCGACGGGGCGAAGAAGGAGGCCAAGGAGTTCTGCACCTGCCTGAGCGCGAAAGACGGGTCGAAGGTGTGGCAGACGCCGGTCGCCACCAGCGGCGGCAGTTTCCTGGACATGTGGGGCGGCGGGCCGCGGGCCACCCCCACGGTGGACGGCGACCGCCTGTACGTCCTCGGCGCGATGGGCGACCTGACTTGCCTGATGACGGCCGACGGCAAGGTGCAGTGGTCGAAGAACCTGATCGAGGACCTCGGCGGGGTGGTGCCGGCCAAGGGGCCGTGGTGGGGGTTCAGCGAAAGTCCGCTGGTGGACGGCGAGAACGTCGTCGTCACGCCCGGCGGCAAGGGCGGCGTCACGGCGCTCGACAAGAAGACCGGCAAAGTGGCGTGGGTGTGCGCGGCGGTGACGGACGACCCCGGCTACTCGTCGCTCGTCGTCGCTGACATCGGCGGGGTGCGGCAGTACGTGCAGCAGACGGCGAAGTCGGCCGTCGGCGTGCGGGCGAAGGACGGCAAGCTGCTGTGGCAGGCGGGCGAGATCAAGCGGGCGACCGCCGTCATCCCGACGCCCGTCGTGGCCGACGGGTACGCCTTCTTCACCGCCGGGTACGGGGCCGGGTGCGAGGCGTTCAAACTGACCCAGGACGGCGACGGCACGAAGGCGACCAAGGTGTACTCGGACAACCACGTCCTGGCCAATCACCACGGCGGCGTGGTCCGCGTCGGCGACTACCTGTACGGCCACAGCGACGCGCGGGGCGGGGTGAACGCCTGGGTCTGCTTCGACTTCAAGAAGGGGCCGGACGCGCCGGCGTGGAAGGACGCCGGCGTCGGCAAGGGGTCGGTGACGCTGGCCGACGGGCTGCTGTACTGCTTCGCCGAGAAGGACGGCACCCTGGCGCTGGTGAAGGCCAGTCCGGAGAAGTACGAGGAGGTCAGCAAGTTCGCCATTCCGACCAAGAGCAAGCTGCGGCCGGGGCAGGGCATGATCTGGGCGCACCCGGTCATCGCCAACGGTAAGCTGTACCTGCGGGACTACGAGAAGCTGTTCGCGTTCGACATCGCGGCCGAGTGATTCCGTGTAAGCCTTCCCGTCCGCCCGCGGTACAGCACCGCGGGCGGCGGCGTTTCGATCCGTCCTGTGGCACCGGCCTCCGAGCCGGTGTTCGACACATGCCCACGGCCGACCAACTGCGACTGCTGCGGAGCGTCCCCGTCACCCCGTTCTACCGGGCGAAGGGGGTGTCGCCGGCCGCCGTCGAAACGGCCGACGACTTCCGCCGGTTGCCGTTCACCACGAAGGCGGAGCTGGTCGCCGACCAAGCCGCGCACCCGCCCTACGGGACGAACCTGAGCGGCGCGCCGACCGACTACTGCCGCGTTCACCAGACGTCCGGCACCAGCACCGGCCGGCCGCTGCGGTGGCTGGACACGCCGGCCAGTTGGGACTGGCTGCTCGACTGCTGGGCCGAGGGGTTCGCCGAGGACATCGGCCTGTCGCCGGCCGACCGGGTGTTCTTCCCGTTCTCGTTCGGACCGTTCCTGGGGTTCTGGGCCGGGTACGAGGCGCTCGCCCGGCGGGGCGCGTGGGTGATCCCCGGCGGCGGCATGACGACCGCCGCCCGGCTGCGGTACCTGCTCGAACACTCGGCCACGGTGGTCTGCTGCACCCCGACGTATGCCCTGCACATGGCCGAGGTCGCGGCGGCGGAGGGGCTGGACTTGGCCGGGTCGCCGGTCCGGGCGGTGGTGGTGGCCGGCGAACCGGGCGGCAGCATTCCCGCCACCCGCGCAATGATCGAAACCGCGTGGGGCGCGCGGGTGTTCGACCACTACGGCCTCACCGAAGTCGGGCCGGTGGCGTTCGAACTCGTCGAGACCCCGTCCCGACTCCGAGTGCTGACCGGCGCGCTGATCGTCGAGTGCCTGAAACCGGATTCGGATCGCGCCGTGCCGCGCGGCGAACTCGGCGAACTGGTGGTGACGAACCTCGGCCGACACGGGTCGCCGCTGATCCGCTACCGCACCGGCGATTTGGTGCGGCTGGAAGAATCCGGCGGGCAGTTGTTTCTCCGAGGTGGCGTTCTGGGCCGGGTGGACGATATGATCCACGTTCGCGGGAACAACGTGTACCCGGCGGCCATCGAGGCGATCCTCCGGCGGTTCCCCGACGTGGCCGAGTTCCGTATCGTGATCGACACCGCCCGCCCGCTGGCCGACCTGCGAATCGAGGTGGAACCGACGCCGACGGCCGACGCCGACCGCCTCCGCGAGGCCGTCGCCGACGCCATCCGAACCGACCTGCTGTTCCGCGCCGCCGTGACGGCCGTTCCCCCCGGCACCCTGCCCCGATTCGAGATGAAGGCGAAGCGCGTGGTGCGGATCGGTTAACTCCAAGGTAGTCCGCACGCTCCGCGTGCGGTCGGCCTGCTCTTCCCGCACGCGGAGCGCGCGGACTACCTTCTCGCCCGGAGCCTCTCCATGACACGCTGGCTGCTGCCGCTCTTCCTCCTCGCCGCGACGGTGCCCGCCGCCATCGCCGCCGACTGGGTCCACTGGCGGGGGCCGGAGCAGACCGGCAACGCCGGCAAGGTCGGCCTGCCGGACACGTTCGACCTCGCCAAAGTGGGCGAGGGCAACTTGATCTGGAAAGTGCCGTTCGGCGGCCGCTCGGCCCCGCTGGTGATGAACGGCAAGCTGTTCGTCATCAACGGGTACGACCCGCGCCTGCCCACCGAGGGCGAGCGGATTCTGTGCTTCGACGCCGACACCGGCAAGAAGGAGTGGGAGTTCAAGTTCGGCGTGTTCCACTGCGACATCGTCAGCAGCCGGCTCGGGTGGACGACGCTCACCGCCGACCCGGCGGCGGGGACCATTTTCGCCCACACCACCGGCGGCTTCCTGTTCTGCCTGGACGCCAAGACCGGCAAAGTGATCTGGCAGCGGCAACTGACCGAGGAGTTCGGCCGCGTCAGCGGGTACGGCGGGCGGCTGGCCTCCCCGATCTTCGACAGCGGGCTGGTCGTCGTCGGCGTGATCAGCAGCAGTTGGGGCGACCACGCCCGCGGCGGCAACCGGTTTTACGCCTTCGACGGCAAGACCGGCCAGGTGGCGTGGGTGCAGGAGGTGTCCACCCCGCAGCGGCCGATCCAAAGCACCTACTACTCGAACCCGGTGATCGCCGTCATCGACGGCCAGCGGCTGCTCCTCAGCGGCGGGGCCGACGGCGCGCTGCACGCCATGAAGGTCCGCACCGGCGAGCTGGCGTGGACGTACCACTTCAGCGCCGGCATCGTCAACCCGTCGCCGGTGGTGGACGGCAACTTCGTCTACTGCTGCCACGGCGAGGAGAACCCCGAGGGCGGCCCCATCGGTCGGGTCATCTGCCTGGACGCCGGCAAGGTGACGAACAAGAAGCCGAAGCTGGAATGGGAATACCGCAAGGCGAACCGGTTCGGCCTGGCCTCGCCGGCCCTGGCCGACGGCCGGCTGTACGTCCCCGACGACGGCGGCGAGCTGTTCTGCTTCGACGCCAAGAAGGGCAAGGTGCTGTGGAAGTACAAGTACGGCACCGTCGCGCGGGGCGCGCCGCTGGTGGCCGACGGCAAGCTGTACATCTTCGAGGTGAACGCCAAGCTGTCCGTCATCTCGCGGCTCGACAAAGGGGAGGAGCCGAACGAGGCGGACGTCGAGGAGTTCCGCTTCCGCACGCGAGGCGGCGTCGGCTTCCCGGAGACGAACGGCACGCCCATCGCGGTGAACGGCAAACTGTACTTCCAGACCATCGAAGACCTGTACTGCGTCGGCGACCCGAAGGCGAAGCCGGTGGCGGTGGCGTACAAGCCGCTGCCGGCCGAGACGCCGTTCGCCCAGAACAAGATCGCCGGCGCGCGGCTGTACCCGGCCGACGTGTCGGTGAAGCCGGGCGAGACGGTCCAGTTCGAGGTGATTTACTTCGACGAGAACGGCCGCACGGTGAAGGACAACCGGCCGTCGCCGCCGAGCAAGTGGACGCTCGCCCTGCCGCCGAAGACGCCGGCCGGCGCGCAGCCGCCGGCCCTGGCCGGCAAGCTGGAGGACGGCACCCTGACCGTCGCCCCGCAGCCCGGCAGCCAGCAGGGGTACGTCGAGTTCGAGTGCGGGGTGAAGGCCCGCGCCCGCGTGCGGGTGGTGGCCCAACTGCCGTACCGGCAGGACTTCGAGAAGGTGCCGGTCGGGGCCGTCCCCGGCGGGTGGGTGAACGCCCAGGCCAAGTTCGCGGTCGAGGAAGTCGGCCCGGACAAGGCGAAGGTGCTGACCAAGGTGAACGCCAGCCCGAACCCGCTGCTCGCCCGCTCGACGACGTACATCACGGGGCCGAGCAGCACGGCGTACACCATCCAGTGCGACATGACCGGGTCGATGGTCGGCGACAAGCTGCCGGACATGGGCGTGGTGGCCAACCGCTACCTGCTCACCCTGGACGGCAAGACGGACACCGCCGCCGGCGGCCGCACACTGCGGATCGTGTCGTGGGAGGCCCGCAACCGGGTGAACGTCGCCGTCCCGCTGAACTGGGCACCGGGCACCTGGTACGCGCTGAAACTGTCCGTCGAGGTGACGGGCGGGAAGGGACTGGTCCGAGGCAAGGCGTGGGACCGCACCCGGCCGGAACCGGACAAGTGGACGGTCGAGTACACCGACCCTAACCCGAACGTGGAAGGGGCCGCCGGCCTGTACGGGTACATCACCAACGCCGGCAACCCCGCGACGGCCTCGACCATCTACTACGACAACCTGATCGTCGCCCCGACGAAATGACTGCGTAGGGGCACCCCTCGTGGGTGCCCGCCACCGCGTGCGAGGGCACCCGCAAGGGGTGCCCCTACCTGAATACAACCCGACCCCCCAGGGACTCCCCATGACCGCCTGCCCGTGTCTCGCCCGCGCCGCCCGCCTGGGGGCGCTGCTCCTCGCCCTCGGCGTCCTCGCCGGGGCGGGCGTCGCCTTCTCCCAGGACCGCCCGCCGGTCGCGGCCAAGGCCCTCGGCGGGCCGGACGCGCCGAAGCCGGCCGCCGGCAAGTCGGACGCGCCCACGTTCGGCAGCGGCCCCGGCCGGAACATGGTCAACCTGACCGACAAGGACGTGATCGACAAGCCCGACCCGAAGGACGAGACGTTGCTGAAGTGGAAGGCCAACCTGGGCAGCCGCGCCTACGGCGGGCCGGTCACGTCCGGCGGCAAGCTGTTCGTCGGCACGAACAACGAGCGCCCCCGCAACCCCCGCGATGTCAAGAAGTCGGCCGACGGCGACGAGCCGACCGACAAGGGCATCGTGCTGTGCCTGGAGGAGGCGACCGGCAAGTTCCTGTGGCAGGCCGTCCACGACAAGCTGCCCGACCGGTTCGCCAAGGACTGGCCGAAGGAGGGCGTCTGCTCAACCCCGCAGTTGGACGGCGACCGGGTGTATTACACGTCCAACCGCTGCACCCTGGTGTGCCTGGACACGGGCGGGTACAAGAAAGGGCTGAAGCCGCTCAAGTGCTACGACGACCCGGCCAAGAAGGACGTGGTGTACGACACCGCGACGGACGCCGGCGTGGTGTGGGAGCTGGACATGATGAAGGACTTGGGCGTCTCCCCGCACAACATGACCTCGTCCAGCCCGCTGCTGGTCGGCGACATCCTGTTCCTGAACACGGCCAACGGGGTGGATGAGAACCACACCAACATCCCGGCCCCGCAGGCCCCCAGCTTCATCGCCGTGGACAAGAACACCGGCAAGGTGTTGTGGAAGCGGAGTGACCCGGGCAAGAACATCATGCACGGCCAGTGGGCGAACGCCGCCTACGGCGATGTGGGCGGGGTCAAGCAGGTCATCTTCCCCGGCGGCGACGGCTGGCTGTACGCCTTCACCCCCGAGACCGGCGACCTGGTCTGGAAGTTCGACGCCAACCCGAAGCACGCCGTGTACGACCTCG
Source organism: Fimbriiglobus sp. (assembly GCA_043745295.1). Classification (GTDB taxonomy): domain Bacteria; phylum Planctomycetota; class Planctomycetia; order Gemmatales; family Gemmataceae; genus JALHQU01. The sequence goes on from JAYTTN010000746.1 coordinate 31,820, forward strand.
GCGGCGCCGGTGACAAGAGCGACTTCATCGGCACCCCGGTGGTCCACGACGGCAAGCTCTACATCGGCACCGGCCAGGACCCGGAACACTTCAGCGGCGTCGGCCACTTCTACTGCATCGACCTGGCCCGAGCCGCCGCCAACGCCAAGAAGAACAAGGACAAGGACGTGTCCGCGGAGGTGGTGGACAAGGTGGCGAAGGGGGACGACGGCAAGGACAAGGTCACCGGCAAGCCGAACCCGGACTCGGCCGTGGCGTGGCACTACGGCGGCCAGGACGCCCGCAAGTTCGTCCCCCGCGACTTCGCCTTCGGCCGCACCATGTGCACCGCCTGCATCGTGGACGACGTCCTGTACATCGCCGAGGTGTCCGGATACTTCCACTGCCTGGACGCCAAGACCGGCAAGAAGTTCTGGCAGTACGACATGAAGGGGGCCGTGTGGGGGTCGCCGTATTACGTGGACGGCAAGGTGTTCATGGCCACCGAGGGGTCGGAACTGTTCGTGTTCCGGCACGCCAAGACGCCGAAGGTGATCGACGAGGTGGACAACCCGACCGCCGCCGACCAGAAGTCGTTCAACGCGATGGTGAAGGCGAAGCGGAAGCTGGTGGAGACCGAGTCCCTGATCGCCAAGATCGAGTACGACGCCCCCATCCGCAGCACCCCCGTGGCGTCGAACGGCACGCTGTACGTGATGACCGAGAACACCCTGTACGCCTTCAAGTCGAAGAAGTGAACCGCCGCCGGTTCGCCGGGAGCGCCCTCGACAGCCCACCCCGAGTGGGCTTTTTCCGTTGAGTCCCGCTACAAATAGCGGTACTCATTGCGACCCCACTCCACCCCGCTCAGGACACCTCACGCGATGAAAGACACGCCCGGCAAGCCGGCCCCCGTCACCGGCACTACCCTCGACGAGAGGATCGCCAACGCCCGCACCCAACTGGACGCGCAGATCCGCGAGGTGGTCCGCTGGCACTTCTCGCCCGACACCGGCACCCCGTTCTGGCTGGCCAAGGCCGAGGAGTTCGCGTTCGACCCGTTGACCGAAGTCAACGGCTGGGACGACGTGCGGAAGTTCCCCATCTTCGAGGACGACTGGCTGCGGGGCGGGCCGGTGCGGAAGTGGGTGCCGAAAGGGTATGCCGACCGGCCGGTGTACGTGTTCGAGACGGGCGGCACCACCGGCCTGCCCAAGTCCCGCATCGTCATCGACGACTTCAAGATCGACTACGAGATGATGTCCGAGACGCTGCCGGATGCGTCGTTCCCGAAGGGGTCGAACTGGCTCATGCTGGGGCCGTCCGGCCCCCGCCGGCTACGGCTGGCCATCGAACACCTGGCGCAGTACCGCGGCGGCATCTGCTTCTCCATCGACCTCGACCCGCGCTATGTGGTGAAGTGCATCAAGGAGCGGAAGATCGCCGAGGCGAACGCCTACAAGCAGCACTGCATCGACCAGGCCATCACGGTGCTGGCCGGCGGGCACGACATCAAATGCATGTTCACCACGCCGAAGTTGCTGGCCGCGTTCGACGAGTCGCTGCGGGCCGGCAAGCTGGAGGACAAGTACCGCGAGCTGAAGAAGCCGATCCCGGCCGGCGGGCTGACGACCATCAAGAGCACCGGCATCCGCGGCATCTTCAGCGGCGGCACCGAGTTCACCCCGGACTTCACGCGGGAAGCCTATGAGGAGATGCTGGACAACGGCGACGTGTACATGACGCCGACCTACGGCAACACGCTGATGGGGCTGGCGTGCAGCAAGCCCATCGGCCCGGACGACGGGTTCAAGATTAGCTACCACGCGCCGCAGCCGCGGGCCGTCATCGAAGTCGTGAACCCGAAGAACTTCGACGACGTGGTGCCCTACGGCGGCACCGGGCGGGTGCTGCTGTCCACGTTCACCAAGGAGTTCTTCGTCCCCCGCTTCCCGGAGCGGGACGAGGGCGAGCGGGAGAAGCCGTTCCTCACCTTCCCGTGGGACGGGGTCAGCGGCGTCCGCCCGTTCGCGGAACTCGCGGGGGGCACGGTCGTCGGCGTGTACTGACCGGCGGTTGAACGGCACGAACGGCCGCGTCGTCCGTCAAGCCGTGGGCCTGCCATGCGCACCGCCGTCCCGTCGAACGACCCGCTCGAGCGGATCGCCGTTGTCGATCAGCGTGTATTGGGCCGACCTCCGCACCCGCTACCTGAATCCGGTCGGTACGCGGCCATCCTGCTCGACCTGACCATGCCGCGGATGAACGCGCGTGGAGGCGTTCCGCCTGATGCGGCAGGCGCAGGCCGACGTGAGAGTGATCCTGACCAGCGGGTACGCGGCCGAGGACGCCACCGCCGGGTTCGAGGGGAAGGGGCTGGTCGCCTTCGTCCGCAAGCCGTTCCTCGCCGGCGGGCTGCTGGCGGCCGTGGCCGCCGTCGTCGGGGAGTGACCGTGCGATGCCGCTCTTCACCCGATCTTCGCTTGCCGCGCTTCGCGGATCGCATTCAACAACCCTGCCGATCCGTTCCCGCCTCTCGCAGGTGCCCGCCATGCTCCGCCTCGTCGCGCTGCTCCTCCTCGCAACCCCGGCCCTCGCCCAGCCGCCCGCGCCGGCCGGGCCGGTGTCCCGCATCGCGTTCGGGTCGTGCGCCGACCAGAACAAGCCGTGTCCCATCTGGGACAAGCTGACCGAGGCGAAGCCGGACCTGACGCTCATGCTCGGCGATACCATCTACGCCGACATCGAGAACGGCAAGCTGAAGAAGCCGACGGCCGAGAAGATCAAGACTTGCTGGGACGAGCTGGCGGCACTCCCGGCGTGGCAGAAACTGCGGAAGAGTAGCTACATGCTCGCCACCTGGGACGACCACGATTACGGGCTGAACGACGCCGGCGTGGAGTGGGAACACAAGGACGCGGCCCAGACGTACTTCCACGACTTCTTCGGCACTCCGGCCGACTCGCCCCGCCGGACGCAGAAAGGCGTGTACCACGCCGAGACGTTCGGCCCGGAAAGCAAGCGGGTGCAGGTCATCCTGCTGGACACGCGGTACTTCCGCACCGCCCTTCGGAAGGACACCAAACGGTTGCCCGGCACCACCATCATCCCGTACCTGCCGGTGACGGACGCCGGGGCGACGATGCTCGGCGCGGACCAGTGGAAGTGGCTGGAAGCGGAACTGAAGAAGCCGGCCGAGGTCCGCATCCTGGTCAGCAGCATTCAACTGGTCAGCGACGACCACCCGTTCGAGAAGTGGGCGAACATGCCGAACGAGCGGCAGAAGCTGTACGACCTCATCAAGTCCACGGGCGCGAACGGCGTGGTCGTCGTCAGCGGGGACCGGCACCTGGGCGAAATCTCCCTCGACACGACCGGCGTCGGCTACCCGCTGTACGACGCCACCAGCAGCGGGCTGAACCAGGCGAGCCAGACGTTCCGCCTGCCGGAGAAGAACAGGCAGCGGGTGTCGGCGATGCCCTACGGCAACAACTTCGGCATGATCGTCATCGACTGGGCCAAGCCGGACCCGACGATTTCCCTCCAGCTGCGGCACGAGGACGGGGAAATCTCCAGCCAGGTGCGGGTGCCGCTGAGCAAGCTGAGGGCGAAAGCCGGCGCGCAGCCGGCCGGGGCGAAAGACCCGGCGAAGGCGGTCCCGCTGCCGGACGGCGTCGTCAGCCCGGCCGAGGCAATCAAGAAGGTGGGCGACGAGGTGACGGTGCAGTTCGCGGTGGCGGCCGGGCGGGTGGTGAGCGGCGGCAAGCGCATCCTGCTGAATTCGGACGCCGACTTCAAGGCGAAGGACAACTTCACGGTCGTCGTCAACGAGAAGGCGATGACCGGCCCGTTCGACAAGGCCACGTTCGACACCTTCAAGGGCAAGACCGTCCGCGCCAAGGGCAAGGTGACGGAGTTCAAGGACGCCCCGCAGATCCAGATCGACGACGCGAAGAACCTGGAGATCGTCGAGGCGAAGAAGGAGTAGGCAGGCCGACGAGCCGCGACCGTGCGTCTTTCTTCACGCCGGAAAGACGCTCCCTCGCGGTCGCCGTTCGTTCGCTTCACCCCGGCAGCGGGGTCTGGCCCGCGATGCGGACCCCGCGAGTAGTGGACGTGAGGCGGAGGGCGGAGGCGCTTCGACCACGAGCCGGGAGCGCGGTCACGCCAGGATGTCCGTCACGACGGTGCCGCCCACGTCGGTCAGGCGGAAGTCGCGGCCGCTGTACCGGTACGTCAGCTTCTCGTGGTCCAGCCCGAGCAGGTGCAGGACGGTCGCGTGCAGGTCGTTGACGCTCACCTTCCCGTCCGCCGCCTTGAAGCCGAACTCGTCGGTCGCGCCGTGGGCCATGCCGCCCTTCACGCCGCCGCCGGCCATCCACACGGTGAACCCGTAGTGGTTGTGGTCGCGGCCGTCGCCGTTCTCCGACACCGGCGTGCGGCCGAACTCCCCACCCCACACGACCAGCGTTTCGTCCAGTAACCCCCGCTGTCGGAGGTCTTTCAGGAGCGCGGCAATCGGCTTGTCGATCTCCCCGCACTTCTTCTTCAGCTCGTTGTTGATGTTGGCGTGGTGATCCCATCCGCCCAGGTTCAGTTGCACGAACCGGACGCCCCGCTCGACCAGTCGCCGGGCGAGCAGGCAGCCGCGGGCGAACTCGCCAGTACCGTAGGCGTCCCGCACCGCCTGCGGTTCGCGGCGGGTGTCGAACGCCTCGCCGGCGGCGGTCTGCATGCGGAACGCCGTCTCCATCGCCTGGATGCGCGCCTCCAACTGCGGATCGTTCCCGTTCAAGCCGGCGTGGCTTCGGTTCAGGGTCTGAAACGCGTCGAGTTGTCGCTTCTGATCGGCCAACCCGACGGCCGGGTTGCGGAGGTGGCGAATCATCTTCTCCGGGTCGGACTCCGCGGCCGACACCCGCGTCGCCTGGAACTGGCCGGGCAGGTAGCCGCCCCGCTCGAACCCGGCCTGGCCGAACCCGTTGCCCAGCGACACGAAGCCGGGCAGCTCCGCGTTCTCCGAGCCGAGGCCGTAGGACACCCACGCCCCGACGCCCGGATTCAGCGCGTCGATGCGCCCGCTGGCCAGGAAGTTGGCGGCCGGCGAGTGGTTCGGGTTGGTCGCGTGGACGGCCCGCAGCACGCACAACTCGTCGGCGCAGTCGCGGATGTTCGGCAGCAGGTCGCTGACCGGCAGCCCGCACTTCCCACCGGGCTTGAACTTGAACGGCGACGGCAGCAGTCCGCCGGTGACGCGCTCGGTGCGGAGGTCGGCGCTCCCCGGCCGCTTGCCGGCGTGCTTCTCCAGGGCCGGCTTTGGGTCGAACGTGTCCAGGTGCGACGGGCCGCCGGCCATGAACAGGAAGATGACGTGTTTGGCCCGCGCCTTGAAGTGCGGCGGAATCGCCCCCGACGGCACGGCGCGCGGCATCGGGGCCGGTTCGACGGCCCGCAGGTAACTCGCCAGGCCGAGCAGCCCGACGCTGCCACCGAGTTCACGAATGAACGAGCGGCGAGTCCGTGCGAAGGGGTCAGCGGGGTCGAGGGTCGTCATGCGGAATTCCACGTGTAGGGGCACCCCTTGTGGGTGCCCTCCGAATGACGAGGGCACCCACAAGGGGTGCCCCTACCGAGATCAGGTCAGTTCAAAAACAGGAACTCGTTGCTGGCCAGCAGCACTTGGGCGAGCAACTCCCACGCGGGTTTGTCGCCGTCCTTCGCCGGCCGGATCAGTTTCGCGGCCGTTTCGCGCTCGGCGGTCGTCGGGTCGCGGAGGTACACCGTGCGGAACAGGGCCGTCGTCCCGTCGTCGGTCGATTTGCCCGCGGCGGTCTTCGCCAGTGCCGCCGACGCCTGCCGAACGAACGGGCTGTTCAGGAAGTAGAGCTGCTGGACGGGCGTGGTCGTCGCCTCCCGCTTCTCGCCGTGGAATTTCGGGTCGGGCAGGTCGAACAGCCGGTGGATGTCGGACGGCCGTTCCCGGCTGACCTTGCCGTACACCGTCCGGCGAACGCTCTTCGCGTTGTCGAGGTTGTCCGACGGCCCACCCCCGGCGAGGTCGAGTTGGCCGCTGACTTGGAGGATCGCGTCCCGCCACTGCTCCAGTTCCAGCCGCTTGCGGGGGGCGCGCCACAGCCACCGGTCGTCCGGGTCGGCGGCCGCGGCCTTCTCGTCGTGCCGGCTGGACTGCCGGTAGGCGGCGGACAGCACCAGTTCCCGCACCAGCCACTTCACCGACCACCCCTTCGCCACGAACCGCGCGGCCAAGTCGTCGAGCAGTTCGGGGTGCGTCGGCTTGTCGCCGAGGACGCCGAAGTTGCTGGGACTGGTGACGAGCGGCCGGCCGAAGACCCAGCCCCAGACCCGGTTGACGAACACCCGCGCGGACAGCCCCCGCGCGTCGGTGACGATGGCGTCGGCCAACTCGCGGCGGCCGCTGCCGGCGGTGAACGGCTTCGGTTCGCCGGTCGAAAGCGCTGTCAGGAACCGGCGCGGAACTATCGCGCCGGGCCGCGTCACCTCGCCCCGGATGAACACGGGCAGGTCGCGGAACTGCCCCGGCTTGTAGTCGATGAGGGTCCACGCCGGGTCGTCGCCGTTCACCCACGTCCCGGCGTCGCGGACGACGTTCGCGGCCGAGGCGGTGTCCAGTTTCTTTTCCCTCGCCTGCAACTCCGCCACCCGCGCCTCGAACGCCTTTGACTCCTTGTCGTGCGGCGCGGGGTCGCGTTTCTCCTTCACCGACGTGCCGCGCATTTCCTTCGCGTAGCTCAGCCGCTGGGTCGCGTCGAGCAGGTCCAACCGCACGGTGGTGAGCGATTCCTGAGCGGCGTCGGCGTCGGGCGTCAGCGGCCGCTCCGCGAGTTGGGTGTTCGCCATCACCCCGGCCAGCGCGTAGTAGTCCTTCGTGCTGATCGGGTCGAATTTGTGGTCGTGGCAACGGGCGCAGGCGACGGTCAGGCCGAGGAAGCCGCGCGTGATCGCGTCCACCCGTTCGTCCCACTCGTCGGCGACGAACGCGCCGATCACGTCCTTCGACAGCTTCGGCTCCTTGTGGTAGACCGGCGACAGGCCGAGGAAGCCGAGCGCGGCGTAATCGTCCGGCGGCGTGTTCGGCGTCAGGTCGGCGGCGAGTTGGAGCTTGACGAACCGGTCGAACGGCACGTCGGCGTTGAACGCGGCGATCGCCCAGTCGCGGTAGCGGTGCGGGAATCGCGGCGGCTTGCACGTCGATTCGCCGGTCGAGTGGTCCTCGGCGTACCGGGCCACATCGAGCCAGTGCCGCGCCCACTTCTCCCCGAACCGGGGCGACGCCAGGAGGTCATCCACCCGTTTCTCGTAAGCGTCCACACGCTTGTCGGCGGCGAACGCCTCGACCTGCTCGAACGTCGGCGGCAACCCGATCAGGTCGAGGTACGCGCGGCGGAGGAGCGTGCGACGATCCGCCGGCGGGGCATGCGCCAATTTCAGGCCGTCGAGTTTCTTCAAGACGAAGGCGTCCGCCTTCGTCAGCGGCCACGTCGGGTCGGACGCCTTCGGCGCGGCCGTTTCGGCGAGCGGCTTGAACGCCCAGTGGTCGCGCGGGTCGGGCCGAGCCGCCACCGGAGCCGTGGCCGGCAGTGGCGCGCCCATCATCACCCACTTGCGGAGGTCGGCGACGGCGGCGGCCGGCAGCTCCTTCTCGGGCGGCATCGCGGGCACGTCCGGGGCGCGCGCGACCATCTGGAGCAGTAGGCTACCCTCGTCCTTCGCCTTCACCGCCGGGCCGGAGTCGCCGCCCTTGCGGATGGCGTCCGGCGTGTCGAGCCGCAGCCCGCCCTTCTCCTTCTTCCCCGCGTGGCAGGCGTGGCAGTGTTCGACGAGGACCGGCCGCACCTTCTTCTCGAAGAAATCGACGCCGTCGCCGCCGCGAACGGCGACGGGGAGCAGGGTAATCAGTGCGAGCGCGGCGCGCATGGCCGACATCCGGGAGTGGCGATGGGGACTGTCGGCGGGCTGACAGCAGCATTGTATCAGGACATCGGCGCGTCGGCGGCTTCAGCAGCGGGCAGTCGTGGACCACCTCGATGCGTGCTTCGCCCAGAACGCCGTCCACTGCTCCCACTCCACGGCGGTTTCCTCCTCTGGAATCGGCACGGCGGCCATCGCCAGGAAGCCGACGACGGCGGTGTTCCAGACGGCCTTCTGGCCCGCGTTCAACTCCGTCGTGAAGCCCGGTTCGGTAACGGTCCCGGAAATCTCGCCGTCGCGGTGCGTGAAGGTGAACACCGCCGGACGGTTGGGGAACTCGCGGGCGACGACTTCGGCCGACACGCTCTGCAGTCCCAGATGGGCGTGCCCGGCCTCGACGGTCAGCCGCTCCCACCCGTCCGCCCGGTGCAACAGCGCCACCAGTTCCCGCTCGACGAACGCCTGCACCGCGTGTTCGACGTGGTGCAGCCCGTCCAGGGGCTTGCCCGCCGCCGCCGGCTCCCCGCGCTGCTCGGCGTGCCGCACGGCGGCGCGGAGCGTCTTGAAGTACGCCGGCACGGTGCCTGAGTGGAACCCCGGCCGTAGCAGCCCGCGCATCGTCTCGCCGTGGTGCCCGAGCGGCACCGGGCCGAGCCGGCGGGGGCGGTTGGCCGCGTACAGCCGCCAGTTCTCCTTCAGTTCCCAGGCGATGAACCCGAACAGGCCGGGGATGCACCCGATGGCGACGGTGAGCAGGCCGAACGCCTTGTCGTAGCTGACGGCGAAGGCGTCGGCGACGGTCGGCGCGAGGGTCGGGATGAGGGGCAGGAGCAGCTTGTGCGACACCGTCACCACCGGGAAGTGCTTGACCGGGTTGATTTGCGGCTCGACGAACAGGTGGATGACGAAGCGGAACAGGTAGGCGACGGGAAACCAGACGAGGCCGACGGCCACCTTCAGCCAGAGGGACGGCTTCGACTGCCCGGCCCGGAACCGCAGCCACTCGTCCACCGCGTACAGCATCCGGTCGATGGCGGCGAGCAGCTCCCGGAACAGCCAGACGACCCACCCGAACAGGTTCGGCAGCAGGTTCACCCGCACCCGCCGCCAAGTGTCGGACAGCACTTCTTCAGTCTCCTCGGTGAACCACCGGCCGACCCACGAGTTCACGAACAGGGCGACGAGGGCGAAGGTGAACGCGGAGAAGCGGACGACGCGGTCGCCGCTCGCGCCGAACAGCCACAGGAACAGGGCCGCGCCGCCGGCCAGCAGCACGGCCAACCCCAGACGCCGCGCCACCCAGCGGTACGTCGAGTGCCGGCGGACCGCCACCGCCGACGGCGACCGCCACAGCGTGAGCGGCAGGCTTACCACCGCCACGACCGCCCGCCCGAGCAGTTTCACCCCGCCCCAGAACGCGCGGCGGAACGGCGGCGAGTGGATCAGCCCGAGGACGACGAGGGCCAGCACGCCGACGGCGATCAGCGACGCCGGCCCAATGGCGATGCCGTGCTTCTCCTGGTGGGCCAGTTCCGACACCCACTCGACGAACACCTCCCCGTCGTCCCCCTCGACCAGCACGAGTTCGTCGTCCTGATACCGCACCAGCGAGCGGATGAACCGGAACAGGGTCATCAGCTCGTGCGCGAGGTACTTGGCGAACTCGACGGTGAGGAAGGCGGCGATCACCGGGCCGAGGACGTACAGGCTGAGCGCGCGGCCGGTGCGGGTGCCGAACGCCAGCGCGCTGCCCCGCTGGATGGCCCGCAAGTAGACCTCCCCCCGGACGTACACGCCGTCCAGTTGGCGGTCCAGTTCGGCGTCCGCGCGGAGCAGCACGTCGCCGCCGAAGAACTCCACCGGCCCGCCCAAGTCGCGCAGCTTCAGCCGGTTGCGGGCGATGGCGTCGCGCAGGTGGCCGAGCCGGATTTGCCCCCGTTCGCACGCCAGGTCCAGCAACTCCTGGACGACTTTGTCCCGCGCCACCGCCTCCGCCGGGTTCCTCGGCACGAACCCGACGCGGTCGAACACCGCCAGCATCTTCGGCCCGATTTCGCCCCGCACCCGCGCGTCGATGACGGCGATCTCGTCGGCCAGCAGCTCGCCGAGGGCGAGCCGGTTCGCCTCCGGCAGCGGGGTGTGGGCGAGGTGCCGTTCCACCCGCTTCAAATGGAGCAGCAGGATGACCTGCCGGCCGAGGGTGAGCTTCCGAACCATCGGCCGTCGGCCCAGACTGCGGAACCACGACGCCGGATCGACCGCGAACAGGTCGCGTTCCAAGTCGATGGCCACTTTCTGGAGGTCGTACAGCGCCTTCGCGCCGGCCGACCAGGTGCCCAGCGCCGCCGGCAGCAGCAGCGGTTGCAGGGCCGTCGCCCACGCGGCGCTAGTGTCCGCGTTCCACTCCAGCACGGCCCCCAACCGGGGCACCAGGTGATCGGCGAGGGACTCGCGAGCGGCTTTGTAGCGCCGCGCCGCGCCGACGTGCGAGGCCAGCGCCGCCTTCTCGCGGAGGATGGCCGCCCGCGCGTCGTTGTCCACCGCCGCCGCGCGGTCGGCCGCCGCCGCGTACCCGTCGGCCCGGTGCGGCCGCTCGCGGGGTTTCGTCGCCGCCGGCGGGAAGTGCGCGAGTGGCAGGTCGCGGCGCTCGGAGGCCCCCTTCGGACGGGTGGCGTTGAGGAGTTCGCCCGCGTCCACGTCCGCCCCGATCACCCGCAACACCGCCTCGCGGTCGGCGGCCGGGAAGACCGCGGCCAGGGCGGACGGGCGGAAGAACAGCGTGCGGGCGAACTCGGCCGCGAACGCCGCGTACAGTTCCTCCGGCGTCGGGCCGTCCGGCACCCGGTGTTCGGCCGTCAGCAGGAACTCGGCTTCGCGGGCCAGCGTCGGCCCCAATTTCACCCACCGGTCGCCGGCCCCGAACTCGCCGACCGCCCCCCGGCACCGCTCCTCCACCGCCGCCGCGAACAGCCGCTCCCAGTAGTGCCGGAGGATGTCGGCCGGCGTGTCGTCCGCGATCATCCGGTCCCACGGCTCCGACAGGAGGAGCAACTCCGTCTCCTCTCCGCCGTACACGGAGGCGGGGAAGATGCCCAAATCGGCGGCGAACTGGCGGTCGAGGCGGAGGGGGGTGTCGGGGTTGGCCGGCCGCCGCGCGGCGAGGTCGAGCAGCTCCCGCTCGGCCCGCCGCAGGTGCCGGTCCCGGACCAGGCGAACCGCCGGGTTCACCGCGCGGAGGGGGGCTTCGATCTGCGTCGGGACATCCACGGGAAACTCCGGCCGGCGGTGGGATGCGATTGTTGTTCGGAGTCCGGGGGGTGGCGGCAAGCCGATCCGACTCCGATACAATCGGCCGAGCGACCCGCGACAGAGATGGGAGAGGGCTGTCAGGGGTAGGTGTTCGGCTTCTCTCGGGTTTCCAGAACCCCACCCCCCGGCCCCCTCCCCATAAATGGAGAGGGGGTGTTCAACAGGGTGTCGCAGTCGATGTTCCGCCGAGCATTTCGGGCACCGAGGCGGTTTCCCCACCGCGTTTCCCCGTTGAACACCCCCTCTCCATTTATGGGGAGGGGGCCGGG
>JAYTTN010000747.1:0-3542 GCA_043745295.1 Fimbriiglobus sp.
CGTCCGCGAATAGCCCAGGGCGTCAGCCCTGGGGACAAGTGGAGACACCCGGAGTCCCGAAGGGACGGCAGACATTCCCTGGGCTGACGCCCTGGGCTATTCGCGGACGCCCCTTCGGGGCTGGCAAATGGCGGTCGCTTTCGCGGAAGGTGATGTGTGAAGTGCGGAAGGAGGAACTCACGCGAGTGCCGACAAGTCGGCAGCGAGTCGGAAGCCGAAACCGCCGCCTCTGGGATTCGGCTCTGCTTTGCTTCGGTACGCCGTGCGGCACTGGCTGCGGACGCCGTTCCAACCCCCGCCACGGACTGCCCGCCAGCGTCCGGCCTTTGGACCTTTTGGATCGGTCACTTCGCCGGTCGGATACTTTCCGTGCCAGTCCCAGCACCACTCTAAAATGTTCCCGATCACATCCGCCACCGCCCATGGGTGAGGCGACACCACCGAGTAACTTCCCACCGCCGTCGTTCGTCCCAAATAAGGGCCCCTTAAGATGGAACAGTTCGCTTGCATTCCGTTCAACTCCTCACCCCAAGAAAACGGTGTCGTCGTTCCGCCCCGCGCTACGTACTCCCACTCCGCCTCCGTCGGCAGCCGAAGTTTTATGCCTCGTAGTGTCTTCATTGCTTCACAAAACGCATGCGCGTCATCCCAACTGACTGTGTCCACCGGCAACTCGTCGCCCTTGAAATGGCTAGGGTTCTCACCCATTCCAGCCACCCACTGCGCTTGCGTTACCGGCGTTTGACCCACCCAGAAGCCCCTCGTCAGCGTCACCAAGTGTCGGTGTTCATCGGAACTTCGGCCCGTCTCCGATTTCGGACTTCCCATCAAGAACGACCCCGGCGGGATGAACGAGAACCGCATCTCGACGCCGCCGGACGGGGTGATCGTCCGCTGCGGCAGGCACGGTTGCACACCGGCGAGCATCAGTTCCATCATGCGGGCGTGGAGTTGATTCCTCTCCATCATGCGCGTGTGGAACTGCTTGCGGGTCATCGTCTCGCGGGTGGCGGTGCAGGTGCGGAGCAGCTCGCGGTGGACGCGGACCAACTCGGCGCGCTCGGGCTGGCCGTGGTCGTCCAGCCAGTCGGCCATCACCAGCCAGCGAAGGGCGCTGGATGGGTCCGCCACGATGCCGGCGAGGAGAGCGTCGAGGTCGCCCATCGGGGGAAGTCCGTGGGAGGGGATGACGGGTATCGTAGCAGGAGAGTGGCCTGTCTTGCGAGCCGCGACCGCGAGGGAGTGGCATCTTCAACCCCGAACAAGATGCCGCTCCCTTGCGGTCGCGGCTCGCAAGCCGCTCGCACTGTAACAACGGACATTGCCCGGCCGCCCGCGGCGCGGTAATCCTGACTGCCACGCACTCTTCTCCCTTCCGCCTCCCGTCGCGGGTGTCGTCATGGCCATCAAAGTGAAATGCCCGAACTGCCGCGAGCGGCTGTTCGCCGAGGAGTCCGACCGCGGCGGGTCGCTCCGCTGTCACGGCTGCGACACCCGCGTGCCGGTGCCCGCCGCCGAGGGGGCCGCGCCGCCCCTGCCGACGCTGGCCAGAGCCGTCGTGCCGACGCTGGCCAAGGTCGCCGTGCCGATGCTGCCGGTCTTGAGGCCGAAGAAGCCGGTCGCGGACGACATCGTGGACGCCGAGGTCATCGCCGCTGTGCCGGTCCTGAAGCCGAAGTCGAGCGCGGCCATCCCGACCGTCGCCCCCCTCGCCGAACCGGAGACGCGGAAGCCGAAATCGAAGACCGGATTCCGCCTGCGGGGACAGGAGGACGACGACCGCCCACGCCGCCAAAGCGACGACGACGACGACGACGACGATGCGGACGACGACCGCCAGCCGGCCGCGAAGGGCGGCAGCGGGCTGCTGTTCGTCATCCTCGGCGTCGGCGTACTGCTGCTCGGCGGCATCGGCGTCGGCGTCTACTTCCTGACGCGGGAGGACGCGCCGGCGGCCGTCGCGGACAACCCCGACCCGAAGGGCGTCATCCCCGGCCCCGGCCCGGTGAAGCCGAACCCCAATCCGAATCCGATCCCCGGCGGGGTGAAGCCGGGCAACCTGCCGGACAAGTGGAACGCGGTGACGGCGGACGGGTTCACCTTCCACGCCCCGGACACGAACCTGAGCGAGGAGGCGCTGGACGTGAAGGGGATGTCCGGCCGGGTCTGGGCGTCCAAGGAGTTGGGCGGCGGGGTCGGGTGCGCCGGGGCTTACCTGGACCGGCTGCCCGGCGCGAAGGTGCCGCCGCTGCTGGACTGCGCCCGCGACGCCTTCCAACTGGTCGGCGGCAAGCTGGAGGGCAACCGCGCGATCAACGGCCGCTCGTTCGGCGAGTTCCAGTTCGACGCCGGGGCGCAGCCCGCCCGCGTCTGGGCGCACGTCACCGAGGACCGCCTGTTCCTGTTCCGGTTCAACGGCAACACCCAGAACCCGGCCGTCGCCGACAAGCGGACCCACTTCCAGGCCAACCTGAAGGTGACGCACCCGGTCGGCAATGTCGTCGTCGATCCGGTGGACCCGATCGGGCCGAAGCCGCCGCCCAAGCCGGTCGAGACGCCGTTCCAGGCGGTGCCGACGCTGGCCGAGGACGGGTTCGCCGTGGATATGCCCGGCGGGGCCAAGGTGAAGGGCGAGCGGCACGTCGCGCGGGTGGAGGGCAAGTACAACCTGGGCGGCAAGAAGTTCGAGGTGAAGGACGGGCTGTACACGTTCCAGCTTTACTACCACGACCTGGCCGACGAGGCCGAGTACGACGCCGACAAGTGCTACCGGGCACTCATGCCGCACGCCCACACGCCGGCGGGTACGGACGACAAGGTCGGCGGCCACCCGGCCACCCGGTGGGCGGTGAAGAACTCCTTCGGCGGGCAGTGCCCCGGCCTGACGGTGCGGGTCGGATTCCGCGTGTACTCGCTGCTGGTGACGAAGGACGGCATCCACCGGGAGGCGGACGCGGACCTGGATGCGCGCGGGAAGAAGTTCCTGGACTCGCTGAAAGTCACGTTCGACGCGAAGAAGGCCCCGACCGAGGCAAGCGACCCGACGTGGGTGGCGATGGCGCGGACGGAGGGGTTCACGGCCACCGCCCCGCGGGGGACGGAGCAGCGGGACTACCGCCGCGGGTTCCAGCAGACGGAGGTGATCGGCAAGCAGTACACGGCCGAGGACGACCAGGTGAAGTGCGTCGCCACGCTGGTGGTGTTCGGGCCGAAGGCGGACGCCGACTCGGTCCTGCTGGACATCCACGGGCGGGACAAGATCCTCGACAACCCGAAGGACATCACCCAGAACGGGATGGCCGGCAAGGAGTTCACCCAGGGCACGTTCTTCAACGACGGCAAGGTGTGGGTGCGGACGTTCGTCAGCGGGAACGCGGCGGCCGTGCTGAAGGTGGAGCCGAAGGGCGGCCAGCCGGCCCGCGAGGTGATGCTCAAGGCCCGCGCCTTCCTGAACAGTTTCAAGATGGGCGGCGGGGGTGGGGTGGCAGGCCCCGGCCCGGTGACCGTCGGCAACGGCGAGTTCGCCTCGGCCGGCAAGGTGT
>JAYTTN010000748.1:0-3539 GCA_043745295.1 Fimbriiglobus sp.
TTACGCCCCCCGCTCGCCTGGGTCAAGTCACCCCGCACGCTGCTGCCGCTCCTCTTCGTACTTGTGCAGCTTGTTGTACAGCGTCTTCAGGCTGATGCCGAGTTCGTTGGCGGTCAGTTGCTTGTTGAACTTGTTCTTGGCATACATCTGGAGGATGTACTCCATCTCCACGTCGGCGAGCGTCTTCGGCTGTCCACTCGCGGTCGTTTCCGGGGCGATGCCGACGGCCGGCGGCGAGGTCATCGGGTACGACGACGGCGGGTAGACGACGGTCGGGAAGCCGACGGTGGCCGGCATCCGCCCGCCGCCGCGCACGTCGTGCGGCAGGTGGACGGCGGTGATCGGCTGCCCGCCGGCGACGATCCAGGCGTACTCCATCGCGTTCGCCAGTTCCCGCACGTTGCCCGGCCAGTCGTAGGCCATTAGGCACTGCACGGCGTCGGTCGTGAGCGTGTCGGCGACCACCTCGACTTGCCGCTTGGCGGCGCGGGCGAGCAGGTGGACGGCGAGGCTCGGAATGTCCTGCTTGCGGTCCCGCAGCGGCGGCAGGTGCAGCGGGAACTTGTTCAGCCGGAACAGCAGGTCTTCGCGGAAGGCCCGCTCCTGAACCATCTGCTTCAGGTTGCGGTTGGTGGCGCACACCACCCGCACGTCCACGATGATCGGCTGGCTGTCGCCGAGCCGCTGGATTTCGCCGGCTTCCAGGAACCGCAGCAGCTTCGCCTGCACGGGCATGTCCAGTTCGCCGACTTCGTCCAGGAACAGCGTGCCGCCGTTGGCCACCTCGAAGAACCCCTTGTGGTCGCGGTCGGCTCCGGTGAACGACCCTTTCTTGTGCCCGAACAGTTGGCTCTCCACGAGGTTCGACGACAGCGCCCCGCAGTTCACCGGAACGAACGGCATGTCGGCCCGCTTGCTGTGCAGGAAAATGGCCCGCGCCACCACTTCCTTGCCGGTGCCGGTCTCGCCGGTGATCAGAACCCGCGCGTCGGTCGGGGCGAACTGCTCGACGAACCGCACGACCGGCTGCATGGCCGGGCTGCTGCCGATCAGGCCCGTCGGCCCCTCCGCCGCCTGCACGCGGGCTTCGAGCGCCGCCGCCTTGGTTTTCAAGCGTTTCTTGTCGGCCGCCCGCAGCAGGACGGCCTCGATCTCGGACATCTTGCACGGCTTGCGGAGGTAGTCGCACGCGCCCAGCCGCATGGCCTGCACCATGCTCTCCTCGGACGCGAAGCCGGTCATCATGACCGCCTCGGTGTCGGGCGACACCTGCTTCAGCCGCTGCAGCACGTCGATGCCGGTCATGTCCGGCATGCGGATGTCGAGGATGGCGAAGTCGAAGCTCTGGGACGCGATGGCCTGGAGCGCGGTGGTGCCGTTCGGGCAGACCACCACGTCGTGGCCGAGGCGGGGCAGTTCGGTCCGCATGAACTCTTGCAGCGACCGCTCGTCGTCGACGAACAGCACGCGGAGCCGGTTGTGCGGGGAGGTCGCCGTGGGTGCCAAAGGTCGGTACTCCGAAGGTCTGCAACACATTCCTGGGGCTTCCGCCCCAGGCTACATCCGACGGCCGCTCCGCGGCGAAGAGCCGTCCCGCCCTCTTCTGCTTCCTGTCTCCTGCTTCCTGTCTCCTGCTTCCCGACTTCACGCCGCGGCCTTCGCACCGCTGAACGGCAGGGTGGCCGGGCGGTCGCCCTTCGGCGTCGCCGCGTCCGGCTTCGTCTCCGCCGCCCGCAGCGGTAGGCGTACCACGAACGTGCTGCCTTTGCCAACCCCGGCACTGGTGGCGACGATGCTGCCGCCGTGCTGGTCCACGATCTGGTGGCTGATGCTCAGCCCCAGGCCGGTGCCGTTGCCGGTGCGGTTGCGGGTGAAGAACGGCTCGAAGATGTTCTCCAGCACGTCCGGCGTCATACCGCAGCCGGTGTCGGCGAAGGACAGTTCGGCCACCTCGGCCTTCACCGCCAGCGTGGCGGTCAGGCTGCCGCCCTCATCCATGCTGTCGAGCGAGTTCACCACCAGGTTGAGCACCACCGACTTCACGTCCGGCCCGCTCGCCAGCGCCGTCACCGGGCCGTCGGTGTGGAAGGTCAGCGTCTTGCCCCGCGAGTTCGGCAGGTGGTGCGCCACCTCCAGCACGTCCGCCACCAGCGCGGACAGTTCGACCGGCTCCCGCTTCCCGCCACTCCGGCTGAAGTCGAGCAGCTTCTGGGTGATCTGCTTGCAGCGGAACGCTTCCTGCTGGATCATCCGCAGGTACTTGGCGATCACGTCGGCGTCGGTCGGGGCCGTCGCCAGCACCTCTTGCAACCGCCGTTCCAGCGCCTCCGAGCAGAACGCGATGGACGCCAGCGGGTTGTTGATCTCGTGCGCCACGCCGGCGGCCAGGAAGCCGACGCTCACCATCCGCTCGGAGCGCACCAGTTGCCGCGTCCGCTCGTTCACCTGTAGGGCCAGGTTCTTGTAGATGTCCCGCAGCCGCACGGTCATGGCGTTGAACTCGTCGGCCAGTTCCTCCAGTTCGTCCTTCGAGGTGAGCCGGATCGGGTGGTCGAAGTTGCCGCCGTGGACCCGCTGGACGCCGGCCTGGAGCTCGCGGATCGGGCGGAACACCCAGACGCGGAAGTAGTGCATGAGCGTCAGCACCAGGATGCAGGCGGTGACGGCGGCGAACCCGGCGATGCTCAGGCTGCGGCGGTGGTTGGCCCGCGACCGCTCGAAGCTGGACGTGGCGTCGGAGTGCAGCTTGCCGTACAGGTCGGTGGCCAGCGTCATCAGCTTGGCGTGGGCGGCCCGCACCTTCGGGTGCTGGACGAGCTTGCCCGGCAGCCCCTGCTGGCCGTCGCGGGTGGCGTCGTCAACGGCCGCTTCCAGAGTGCCGAACCCCTTCCGCAACTGTACCAGTTGGTCGGCCTGGTACTGCCCGGCGTCGGGGGTGAAGCGGTCCCGGCGGGTGTCGGCGGCGAGCGTGGCCCGGTAGTTGTCCAGCAGCGTGCGGGCGGCGGGGAACTGGCGTTCGAGCAGCCAGTCCTTCTCGAACTGGAGGCGGGTGGTGGCGCGGTCGTCCGGCTGCGGCGGGGCGTCCTCGCCGAGCGCCTGGATGGCGTCCCGCAGGGCGACCACCTGGATCATCTGCTCCAGCTTGCCGGCGGTGGTGTCCACGGTGTCGAAGTACGACGACAGGCCGAGGACGGCCCCGCCCAGCAGCAGGGCGACGCTCGCGACCACGAGGGCGAGGCCGAAGATCAACTTGTGTCGGAGTCGCCACGGACGCGCCACGGGGGGCCTCCTTGCCCGCGGCCGACGGAATCCCGCCGGCCGTTCCGCACCCGTCCCCGGCCCGGTGGGGCAGGGGGTGGGGCGAATGTCGGCGGACTCTACCAGAGGCGTCCGTTCGTGGGGAGAGCAATTTCTACCGCCCTGCAGGGCTACTCAGCGGTCGAGGTTGGCGGAGTCGGGCGACTGAGGTATCGGGTTGTCTCCGCACCCGGAGGCCGCCCATGCCCGCCCTGTCCCTGCTCGACCGCCTGGCCGAACTG
>JAYTTN010000749.1:0-3539 GCA_043745295.1 Fimbriiglobus sp.
TTGGCTGTCGGGCCTCAATCCCCCTGCGAACCGACAGCTCGCGGATTTCGCCGGCCGCTCGCGCGAATGGTGGCTGGCTGTCGGGCCTCGTTCCCCTGCAGGGAACATCGACCGCGACCTACTACCGAGCCACCCACCCGTCACTCCTTCAGGCCGAACGTCTTCCGGATGAACCGCAGCTGCGTCTTCGGGTAGTGGGTGGTGGCGATGCCGTGGCGGGACGACGGGTACACCATCACCTCGAACTCCTTGTCCGCCTTCTGCAAGGCGTCGATCAGTTGCAGGCTGTTCTGCGCGTGGACGTTGTCGTCGATCAGCCCGTGGACGATCAGCAGCTTGCCGTGCAGGTTCTTGGCGGCCGTCAGCACCGAGGTCTTGTCGTAATTCTCCTTGTTCTCGGCCGGCAGGCCCATGTATCGCTCGGTGTAAATGCTGTCGTACAGACGCCAGTCGGTGACGGGCGCGCCGGCGATACCCGCCGCGAACTTCTTGCTGTGCGTCAGCGCGTAGGCGGTGATGTAGCCGCCGAAGCTGTGCCCGCTCAGGCCCACCCGCGCCGGGTCCGCCCACTTGTTCTGGCAGATCCAATCGACGGCCGTCTCCAGGTCTTTCAGCTCCTGAATGCCCAGCTTCTTGTAGCTGGTCCACGCGGACTCGACGCCCTTGCCGCTGGCCGCGCGGGGGTCCACCCGCAGCACCACCACACCGCTGGCGGCCAGGATTTGCTCGAACGTCCGCCCGCCGCCCCAGCCGTCGCGGACGGTCGGCGCGTGCGGCCCGGCGTACGTCAGAATCCAGACCGGGTAGCGATTCAGCTCGTGGAAGTCCGGCGGGTAGGTGATCGCCGCTTCCATCTCGAACCCGTCCGGCGTCTTGATCGTGGTCCGCTCGTAACGGCCGAAGGCGTATTGCTCCCGCGCGTGGACCGGGTTGGTATCCAGAACGCGCAGCACCTTCGTGTAAAACTGGCGCAGCACGCTGACGGTCGGAGTGAGGTCGTCGCCGAAGCGGTCCACGTACAGCGTGCCGACCGGGGCCATCTCGATGCGGTGCGTCTGTTCCGGCGACGAGATCACCTGCACGTCCGGCCGGCCGAGCGTGACGAGGCACAAGTGCGTGGCGGTGGACCGCACCTTCGCGGCGGTGAAGTACACGTCCCCGCTCGCCTCGTCGATCCGCTCGACGGCTTTCACGTCCCACTTGCCGTCCGTCACCGGGCCGATCAGCTTGCCGTCCGCCGCGTACCGGTACAGGTGCTTCCACCCGCTCCGCTCGCTCAGCAGCAGGAACGACCCGTCCTTCAGGAAGTGCGGCTCGCCCAGGTCTTCCACCCACGCCGTGCCCTTCTCGGTGAACAGCACCTTCGGCCGGTCGGCGGTGGGCCACGTCACGAAGTCGAGCTTCGTCTGACGGCGGTCCTGCACATACGCGAACGGCACCGGCGTCTCGCCCGGCACCCAGCCGACGCGGGCGAACAGGGTGTCCTCCGGCTGATACCCGCTCAGGGACAGAAACCTCGGGCTGGCCGTGCCGTCGGCCGGCACCACGCCGACCATCGCCACCGGGTTCGGGTCGCCCGGCTTCGGGTAGTTGGTGAGTTCCAGCTTGCCCCGGACGGTGGCCGTGTCGGTGATGTTGAACTTCGGCACCTTCTTGTCGTCGAACCGTAGGAACGCCAGCCGTCCGCCGTCCGGACTCCACCAGAACGCCCGGCCGTTGCGGTTGAAGATCTCCTCCTCGTACACCCAGTCGGCGCGGCCGTTCAAGATGTCGTTCTTGCCGCCGTCGGTGGTGAGCTGCTTCGTCACCCCGTCCTTGAGCGAGACCGTGAACAGGTTGCCGTCGCGGACGAACGCCACCCGGTTGCCGTCGGGCGAGAAGGCCGGGAACTCGTTCACCTTCTCCGTCGTCAGCCGCAGCGCCGCGGTGCCGTCCCGCCGCGCGAACACCAGCCCCGCGCCGGTGTCGATCAGCACGCCGGTGCGGGCCGGGTCGAAGGTGTAGCGCGGGCCGGCGATCCACTTCGGCAACTCCTTCGCGTTCAACCCGGTCAGGCTCGCAAGCGATTTCTTCAGGTTCTCCGGATCGACGAACAGCTTCGCCGTCCCGGTGCGGGCGTGGATTTCCCACAGCTTGCCCTCCTTGAATTGCAGCCAGTGTTCGCCGTCGGGCAGCCAGGTGATCTCGCCGAGCGCCTGCCTCGTGAACAGGTCGCGGGCGGTGTCGAGCGTCTGCTCGCTGAACTTCTTCCCGGTCACGCGGTCCTCCGGCAGCGGCTTCGGCGGGCCGGTGAACAGCGGCTGTTCCTTCACCATCCGCAGTACGGGGAACGACTGCCCGACCGTCAGCCCGGCGTCGAAGGCGTTCCACGACGCCAGCCCGTCCTCGGCGAGTGGCTCCAGCAAGTACGCGGCGAGCGTGCCGAGCGGCTGCTTGGTGCGAACGCGGAAGCTGCCCGGCTCGACCCGCACCGTCGCCGCGTCGGCCTTCACTTCCAGCTTCACGAGGTTGTGCTTTTGGAACGGGTTCGCGGCACGATTCAGCTCGGTCACGGTGTACCGCTCGACGCTCACCTCGCACTGCTCGCGGACCTCGTCCACCTGAATGCCGTGGCGGCGCAGGGTGTCGGCGGCGGCGGCGTACTCGGCCGGGATCAGGTACGCGGCCGGCACCGTCGCCTCGACGGTCGCCTCCACCTTGTCCACCACCTGGCACTCGTAGTCCTTCGGCGCGTCCGTCTTCTTGCCGTTCTCCTCCACCCAGCCGAACACCGTCAGCGGCTTCTCGCGCGGCACCGACTTCACCCGCAGGGCCACCCGGTCGCGCGGCTTGCGGGCGTCGGCGGCGAGCTTCACCACGGCCGCGCGGTTCTCGGCGACGAACTCCAGGTTGCCCTTCACGAAGGCGTAACTGACCTTCACCCGATCCGCGTAGCTGGCGTAGGTGTACGACTCGGACAGGATGCCGAGGGTGCCGCGCAGGGCGAAGCTCTGGATGCCGTAGCGCGGCTGACAGGGGTATGTCAGCCACTTCTCGTGGGCGCGGTCGAAGTCGCCGTAAGCGAAGCTGTCGAAGCCGGTCGCCGCCTTCACCTTCGCGGCCACGCCCGGCAGTAGCTTCGTCCCGCCGAACGCGATCAGGTCCGGGTGCGCGGCCGGGTGGCGGGGGCCGTCGTAGGTGAGCGTGTAGCGGTGGTAGCTGCCGTTGGTGGTGTGGCAATCGACGACCGCGACCGGGTTCCAGGCGGTGATGAGCTTCAGCAGCGCCCGCACCTCGTTCGACTCCAGCTTGGTGAAGTCGCGGTTCAGGTCGAAGCCGTCGGCGTTGGTTCGGACGCCGACTGCCTTCGGCCCGTTCTGGCTGGTGCGGTTCTTGTCGCTGAGGGCGTCGTTGCCGTCCGGGTTGAAGTTCGGGGCGATCAGGACGACGAGGGTCTTCAGGATCGGGTTGTCCTTCGCGGCGGTCAGGTCGCGGGCCAGCGCCAGCACCGCCTCCTTGCCGTCGATCTCGCCGGCGTGGATGTTGGCGAACACCAGCAC
>JAYTTN010000750.1:0-3537 GCA_043745295.1 Fimbriiglobus sp.
ACTGGAGTCCATGCCCATGAGTGCCGCTCCGCCGCCCGAGTTCAAGTCCGGCCAGTACGAGTTCAACGAGGAACAGAACCGCCAGTTCTCCGGCCTCGCGGATTCGATGGTCGCGTTCGCCACGCTCATGAAGGTGCTGGGGCTGGTGTTCGGCGTGCTGCTGGGGTTGCACCTGGCCGGCAGTCTGAAGACCAGCGGCCACGGCCCGACCATCGGCCTCGGCGCGGCCACCCTGTTGTGCCTGGCGTTCGGCTTCTTCACCGGCAGCGCGTCCGGCTCGTTCCGCAAGATCGTGGAGACGAAGAACTCGGACATCTGGCACCTGATGAACGCCGTCGGCCAGCTCCGGAACATGTTCGGCGTCCTGCGGTTCCTCATCATGGGGGCCATCGTGCTGGCCGCCATCGGCGCGGCGCTGACGGCGGCGGCCCTGTTCACGAACGCGAACTGAGCCGCACACGCCATGACCGCCTCACCACCTCAGTACCCGGCGGACGATCTCGCTCGCCGGGCGCTGGCGGACGCCTTGCTCGCCGCCGGTTTGTTGCCGACTCAACCGAAAGCCGCGTTCGACCGCGACAAGATCGAACGGATGGCGGCGGCCATGCTCGACGGCACGTTCGGCTGGTTGCAGGCCGGGCATCAGCCGGTCATTTTGGGGCCGAGCGGCGAAGTCCTCGGCGGGCATCACCGTGTGATCGCGGCCCACCTCGCCGGGATCGCTCTCGACGCGGTGCCGGGTCCGCTGCCGCAGGTACGCCGACTGCCAGTGTGCTACCGCCCGGTGTATGATTGGATGGATGTCTTGCCCGATGTCGCCTGACCAGAGGCCCGCTCATGGGAATCGAGGACTATCGCGTCTCGCTGCGAAGCCGATCGGCCCCGGTCGAACTCGTTCGCGATTGGGTTCGCCGACAGCCGAACACGGCGCGCGACGACGGGATGCTGCCCCACCGAAACGACTACTTCCGCATCGACAACGGCAACCACGTTCTGGAAGTCGAGGTGTCGAAAGACGACCCGGCGGAGGTGTCGGTGCGGTTCGCGCTGTGCAACCCGGTGAGTGTCGAAGCCGCCTTTCTCGCGCTGGTGCGTGAACTGGTGACGACGTTCGAGATGGAATTCCACGACCAAGAAGCGGCGGAGGCCGATCCGTGGTGGCTGCCTCCGGAGCAGTTCGACCGGTTTCGGGAATCCACACTCGGAGCGATCCCCCGTCGCCGTGCGGACTGGGTGACGCACTTCGGCCCGGCACAGTTCCCCGGCGGTTGCGACGATGCGTGGCAGTGGGTGTTCGAGCGCGAACGCGCGAGTGCCCCACCGGTTCTCGTCACCTCCTCGAACTGAGCCGCCAGCCGAGGCCGATCACCAGCGCGTCGAAGGCCAGGTGGAACGGCACGATCCAGGCGATGTCCGGGGCCAGGACGGCGAAGTCGATGGCGTCGAGGAGTTGGGTTTCGCCGGCCAGCTTCAGCTTGAGCGAGTCGTTCAGCGACGCCCACTGTTTGACGACGTGCAGCATCCCCAGCAGGTGGGTGACGGCGAAGAACCCGAACGCGGCCAGCACCGGCCGGCCCACCCGCCGGGGCGCGAGGCCGACGGCGGCCAGCACGCCGACGCCGGCCAGCATCAGCACGTTCCACCCGGCGAAGATGAAGTCCGACCGCTTCAGGATTTCCGCCAGCAGGGCGTCGGGCGATACGGACATGGGTTCGACCTCGGTACGGGGGTACGGGAATCCGGATTGTAGGTCGCGGTCGAGCCGGCCGAAGGTCGGGAAGGCCCGACAGCCAATCACATTGGCGGAAACCGATGTCGGGCCTCCCGTCCCTTCGGGACGCCCGACCGCGACCTGCACAAACGACACCGCCGGGCCGCGCGGAACGCGGTCTATTTTCCGTCGCGGGCACTATTTTCGCCAAATCCGGCCACTTTCATTTGACAAAAGCGAAAACGGAACTCATATCCACTCATACACAATGTACACGAGTCCATGCCGCTTGTCAAGGTGCCACCATGCCCCGCCGCCCCGGCGCGACCCCGGCCGAGCCGACTCGGGCCGCCGTCCTGTCGCCCACCCGCTTCGTCGCCTTCTGTTTCAAGGACGCCGCCGGCCGCCCGCTGGTGCAGGCTCCGGTCCACGACGAGCTCCAGGCGTTCCTGTCCGCCCACCGGCTGGCGCTGGTGGAGCTGCCCCGCGACCACGGCAAGAGCCTGCAAGTGTGCGCCCGCATCGTGTGGGAACTCGGCCTCAACCCCGGCCTGCGGGTGAAGCTGGTGTGCGCCACCGCCACCCGCGCGGCCGAGCGGAGCCGGTTCCTGCGGGAGGCCCTCACCGCCAACGACCGCGTGCGGGTGGCCTTCCCGCACCTGACGCCCGACCGCCCGTGGGGCGCGGCCGCGTTCACCGTCCGCCGCCCGGCCGCCGCCATCGACCCGTCGGTGTCGGCCGTCGGCGTGAACACGTCCAGCACCGGCGGCCGCGCCGACCTGCTGGTGTGCGACGACCTGGTGGCCGCCGGCGCGCTGCACAGCCACGCCGTCCGCCAGAAGACCAAAGACCTGTTCCGCCACAACCTGATGAACCTGCTGGAGCCGGACGGCCGCGTCTGGTGCCTGTTCACCCCGTGGCACGCCCAGGACTTGAACGCCGAACTGAAGGCGTCCGGCGAGTACCCGGTGTTCAGCCGGCCGATCGGGGCGAACCTGGAACCGGTCTGGCCGGACAAGTGGCCGACGGAGGCGCTCGCGCGGCGGAAGCGGGAGATCGGCGACGCCAGCTTCGCGCGGGGGTTCCAACTGCGGAACGCCGACGAGGGCGAGCGGGTCATCCGCCCGGAGTGGATCGCCTTCTGGGAGGAGGTCGTGCCGCGCGACGGGTTCGAGACGGTGGTGCTGTCGGTCGATCCGGCGGCGTCGGCGGGCGCGGCGGCGGACGCCACGGCGCTGGTGACGGTCGGCCGGCTGGCGGACTCCAACGAGGTCCGCGTGCTGGAGGCGGGGGCGGTGCGGGCGGCCGCGCCGGAGCTGGCCGCGCACGTCGCGGCGGCGAACGCCCGGTGGAACCCGGACCGGATCGTGTTCGAGTCGAACGGCGGGTTCGACGCGGTGCGGGCCATGTACGTCCGCGACGCCCGGTTCGGGCCGAAGCTGGTCGGGGTGACGCAGAGCAAGAGCAAACGCGCGCGGCTGTCGGCGCTGAGCGTGCCGGTGCAGAACGCCACGGTGAAGCTGCGCGGCGTCGGCGGGCGGGTGGACGCCGGCCAGCGGGAGCTGTTCGACGAGATGACGGCCTTCCCGTTCGGCCACCGCGACGACCTGGCGGACGCGCTGGCCACCGCCGTCGCCGACCTGCTCGGCCGCCCGACCCCGCGCGTGTGGGTGTGATACCAAGTTGCGTCGATTCGTGACCATCGGCGGAGCCGTCGGAACACCTCTCCCCGCTGGGGAGAGGTCGGTTGCGAAGCAACCGGGTGAGGGGCTTCTTGCCTTCCCGAGTTGCGACGACCACGGAATAGATCGGAAGAGCACACGTCT
>JAYTTN010000751.1:0-3530 GCA_043745295.1 Fimbriiglobus sp.
CACGCTTCCGGCTCGGACGCGAGGAAGTCGGCGAACGGCCGCACCACCGCGCGGAAGGCCGCCGTCGGCAGATGCACCGTCTTCCACTTGGCACTTCGCGGCCGCATGTGCGTGCGGTAGTCGGCCACCGCGATGCCGCGCATCAGGTAGGTGTGGTCGCGGAAGGCGAACACGTCGCGGGTGCCCGCGCTCAGTTCGTACGGCTTGTGGATGTCGTACACGAACGCCAGCACCCCGCGGAAGCCGCCGCCGAAGTGCGTCGCCCACCGGCCGAGGCCGTCCACGTCCTCCTCCTCGGCCCAGTTCTGCCACGCCGGGACGGCCTTGGCCCCGCTGCCGGTCGGGAACTTGCGGCCCTTCACGTCCACGACCAACTTCGCCGTCTCCGGCCCGACGATGATGAAGTCGAGGCTCTTCACGTCCGTGTCGCCGAGCACGCTCCGCTTGGCCTCATCCACGGCCACGAAGCCGACGCCCTGCGCCCGCAGGTACGCCTCGAACGCCGCCTCGTAGTGGTTCGAACGGAGCATGGGGGATGTCTTGCACCTCTCGGCGTGTCTTAGCCCCGAAGGGGCGGCATCCAATAGCCCAGGGCGTAAGCCCTGGGAATCCTTTGGAATTCTCCAATTCCCGTCCGCTCGGCCTGTTCGAGCAGGTGTTCCGGGTTCACTCGTCGTCCCTCGGCGGGTTCCGAACGTCCTCCTCGGACCACAGGGTGAAGTACGCGAATTCCTCGCCTAATCCGCAATCCCGAAGGTGTTCGCGGATGCGCTCTCGGATGTGGAAGAGGCCGTCGTAGAAGCCGGGCCGTTGCGTGGCTTCGTCTTTGACGACCAACCGCACCCATAGGGCCGGGTCGCCGGCGTGGTCGAAGTCGAAGCGGCCATCGGCCGCCACGAGGTCCGCCGCCAGCCACGGCAGCTTCGGCAGGTCGGCCACCGCCGCGCGGATGGCGTCCTCGTTCGTCGCGGTCGCGGTCGCGGTCATGCGGGTCTCCTTCGGCGCGGTGTCGGCGAAGCGAATTGTACGCGATATGCCCGCAGGCACGCCTCGTTAAAAGTTACAGCGAAGACGATGCCTCCGGTTCTGCACGACGGGTGTCAGACGAAGTCGAACGGGTTCTTCGTGTCGCCCGGCGGCGGGGGAACGTCCTGGCGTGTGGGAGGGCCGAAGTCATACGCCGTGCAGGTGTCCACGCGCTCCGACGGGTGCTGGAGGATGTGTCCCATCTTTTTTGCGGCACGGTACTCGTCGGCCGTGACCGCACCGGACACCCGTGCGAGTCGCAACCTCTCCTCGCGGGTCGATTCCGGGTGCGGGTCGTAGTCCGCCGAGCGACGCTCGGATCGCATGACGCG
The DNA here is from genome assembly GCA_043745295.1 of Fimbriiglobus sp. Lineage (GTDB taxonomy): Bacteria > Planctomycetota > Planctomycetia > Gemmatales > Gemmataceae > JALHQU01. The sequence continues at coordinate 1,359 of JAYTTN010000751.1, forward strand.
TACGATTCCCACCGTGATGAGGATTAGGCCTATTGCAAATACGCCGACGGTGACGGCGAGCGTGACCAACGACCCCTCCGACGGCGCGGCAGATCCATCCCGAACTGCGAGTGTCAGCACGCCACAACCCAAGCCCGCAGCCACGGCACCCGCGCCGGCGAGGACGAGTTTGTTAGATGACTTCCTCGGGTTGCCGTGTTCCTCCAGATACATCCGGCGTGACATCGCGGCTTGATACCGCCCGCACTCGGGGCAAGGGACGGGGTCACACTGCGAACCGAACGTCCTCACCAGCTTGGCGAACGCCTTGTCCCAAGACGCCTGCTTGGCTCGACTCTGGTACGTCCCCGCGATCGCCAACCCTTCGCCTTCGGCCGTCCGCCGCATGGGATAAACGAACTCCTCGCCGCAGTGTTCGCACTCGCACCGCTTGTCGAAGACGCCTTTCAGGGTCGTCTCGAATTGGACGTGCGTGTTGAGCAACCCGCCGGAGCCGACGGTTTTGGAGGTGGTCTTGTCAGAAACCAGCCTTACCTCGATCTGTTGCGCGCTCATCGCCGGTTCTCGTGGGGCGAACCGATTGCGAGAGGCAATCAATTCAGGTAAATATGATAGCCGAACGAACAGCACCGGGAAGAGCCCCGCGCACCACCGGGGCACCGCGCGCGGCCTCCACGTTCGTCGCGGCTCCCTGCGGTCGCCGCGAAGATGTCTTCCGCCTGCGACCCTTATCCCAGCGCGGCTTGCACCTTGGCCACGACTTCCCCCTCCGTGACGCTGGCCTCTTCCCGCTTGGCCATGTCCTTCACCTTCCACACGCCGGCCGCGAACTCGTCGCCGCCGGCGATCAGCGCCACCCGGAAGCCCCGCTTGTCGGCGTACTCGAACTGCGCCTTCACCCGCTTCACCTCCGGGTAGACTTCGACGCCGACGCCGGCCGCGCGCAGCGCCCGCGCCACCCGCTGGTAGTGGCCGAGGTACTGGCTGTCGAAGTTCAGCACCAGCACCTGCGCCGGGGTGCTGCCGCCGGTCATCCACGGGTGCTTCAGTTCCTCCATCGCGGCGATGAGCCGGTCAACGCCGAGGCTGGCCCCGACGCCGGGCAACACGTCCTTCGTGTACAGGCTGGCCAGGTTGTCGTACCGCCCGCCGCTGCACACGCTGCCGATGCCGGGCAGGTCGGTCAGGAACGTCTCGTAAATGGTGCCGGTGTAGTAGTCCAGCCCGCGCGCGATGCTCAGGTCGATGCGGATGCGGCCGTCCGGGACGCCGGCGGTCTTCGCCACGGCCAGCAGCTCCCGCAGGCGGGCCAGCCCCTCGCGGGCCTTCTCGTTCGCCGGGCCGTCGAAGCTGGCTTCAGCTTTGGCGAGGATGTCGTCGTTCGATCCGGTCGCCGCGCACAGGTCCAGCACCTTGCCGGCTTGCTCCGCCGTCACGGTCGCTTCCTTCACCATCTCGTCGATGACCTTGTCGCGGCCGATCTTGGCCAGCTTGTCCAAGCACCGCAGCAGCGGCACGGCTTTGTCCGCCACGCCGATGGCTTCCAGCAGCCCGTTCAGCAGCAGCCGGTTGTTGACGCGGATCTGGACGTTCGGGATTTCCAGCGCCGTGAACAGGTCGCTGACGACCAGTGCCACCTCGATGTCACTGGCGTTGCTGGTGGTGCCGATAGTGTCGAAGTCGCACTGCCAGAACTCGCGGTAGCGGCCCTGCCCCGGCCGCTCGCCCCGCCACACCGGCCCCATCGCGTACCGCTTGAACGGCTTGCCCAGTTGCGGCACGTGGACGGCCGCGAACCGGGCGAACGGCACGGTCAGGTCGAACCGCATGGCCACGTCGCGGTCGCCGTGGTCCTTGAACCGGTAGACGATGCGGTCGTTCTCGCCGCCGCCCTTGCCGAGCAGCACCTCGGCCAGCTCCAGCGCCGGCGTGTCGATGGGCGAGTAGCCGTAGGAGCGGTACACGGCGCGGGCCGTTTGCAGCACCCGCTCGCGGGGGATCATCAGGGCCGGCGGGTAGTCGCGGAACCCCTGGAGGGTGCGCGGTTCGATGAGGGACACGGGAACATCCTGGGGATCGAAGAAGGACTAACCACAGAGGCACAGAGAAGACAAGAGAGAGTCGAGTTCGGTTCTTCGTCCCGGAGGGACCGCCGGCCGTAGCCAGGGGCGG
>JAYTTN010000752.1:0-13235 GCA_043745295.1 Fimbriiglobus sp.
ACCGACCGCAAGTTCCTGCTAATCGCCACCGGCGTCGGCTTTCTGGTCGGAGTCGGCGGCACGTTCGTGACGTGGCGGCGCGGCCGGCGGTCGGCGGACGGGCTGGCCCTGCAAGGGATCGCCCGCACGTTCCAGAACATCCGCCTGTTCCAGAACATGACGGTACTGGAGAACATCCTCGTCGGCCGGCACCGCTCGTCGGCCGGCAACTGGCTGCTGGCGGTGATCCGCTGGCCGAGCTTCGTCCGCCGCGAACGCGAGTGCGAATCGTCCGCCATCCAACTGCTGAAGTTCGTGGGACTGACCGGCAAGTCCGGCCAGTTGGCGAAGAACCTGCCTTACGGCGACCAGCGGCGGCTGGAAATCGCGCGGGCGCTGGCCACGCAGCCGAAGCTGCTGCTCCTCGACGAACCGGCCGCCGGGATGAACGAGTCCGAGACGGTGCAGCTCATGGAGTTGATCCGTCGGATCCGCGACCGGGGCGTCACGCTGCTGCTCATCGAACACCACATGAACTTGGTGATGGGCATCTCGGACCGCGTCGCGGTGCTGGACTACGGCGTGAAGATCGCCGAGGGCAGCCCGGCCGAAGTCAGCCGCAACCCGAAGGTGATCGAGGCGTACCTGGGCAAGGACGAAGGGTGAGTTGGTCCGGAAAGGCCAAGCCGTTAACGACGGTCGCCGACGCTACAATGGTCTGGTGTTCCGAATCCGGAGGATTCTCCCATGACGGTCCAGACGTTCCGCGAGCTGCTCGGCCAGCGGCCGTTCCGCCCGTTCCGCATCACCCTCTCCAGCGGTCTCTCCTACGAGGTGCGACACCCGGAGATGGCCCTGCTCACCCGCACGGCGATGCTGATCGGCACGGGCGAGGAAGACGAGGGGGTGCCCGCCGAGTTCCGCATCTGCTCGCTGCTGCACGTCACCGCAGTCGAGCCGGTCGGGTCGCCCCGGACCGCCGGAGCGGCATGACGGTCGATCCGCCGTTCCGATCCCCGAGAACGAACCCATGCCCCTGCTGACCGTCACCAAACTCCGCGCCGGGTACGGCCCCATCGACGCCCTGCACGACATCGACCTGACGGTCGAAGCCGGCGAGATCGTCGCGCTGATCGGGGCGAACGGGGCCGGCAAGTCGTCCACGCTGAACAGCATCTGCGGCTTGGTCCGCATCCGGAGCGGGTCGGTGACGTTCGACGGCAAGGACTTGGCCCGCGTGCCGGCGCACGACATCGTCAAACTCGGCCTCGCCCAGTCCCCCGAAGGCCGCAAGATTTTCCCCCGCCTGACGGTGCTGGAAAACCTCCAGATGGGCGCGTTCACCCGGCGGGACAAAGCCGGGATCGCCGCCGACATCGAGAAGATGTACGCGCTGTTCCCGATCTTGAAGGAGCGCAAGGGGCAGGCCGGCGGGCTGCTCTCCGGCGGCCAGCAGCAGATGCTGGCCATCGCTCGCGCCCTCATGGCCCGCCCGAAGCTGCTGCTGCTGGACGAACCGTCCCTCGGCCTCGCCCCTCAAATCGTGAGTCGGATCTTCGGCGTCATCCGCGACCTGAACCGGCAGGGGATGTCGATTCTCCTCGTCGAGCAGAACGCCCGCATGGCCCTGAAAGTGGCCCACCGGGGCTACGTGCTGGAAACCGGCCGCGTGACGATGAGCGACACGGCCGACGTGGTGCTGAACGACCCCCGCGTCCGGGCCGCTTACCTGGGCGAGTGAGTCACAAGCCGACGCCGAGCCGTTCCCAGTTCCGTCGCAACTCCGGTGACGGCATTTCCGTCGCGCGTGTCGGCGTACCTCCGTCACACCAGCAATTCGTGCGTGTCGTACCGATCCTGCCGCCGTAACCGACGGTAACGCCGCCATTTTCGCCGAGCGACCGAGATTGCAAAATCGCACAGTGTCACTGTAAAAGTTAGTCATCGGCGGCGAAAACTACCGGGACGCGGAAGGAGACTTTTGGGCGGCCGACCCATTTCGGGGAAAATGTCCGGATCGTGGTCACGAAAGACATGATGTAGGCGTAATGACTTGTGGCGGGATGGCGGGAGCGAGTCGGGACAAAATTGGGTGTCCTGGCCGCTTCGGCCCCGAAGGTGCGTGACTGGGATTATCCCCCCGACACGCCACCGTCTCCGCCACGAACGGCACTCCCTACTCCGACGCGAGAGCGTGGTTCTTCGCGCAACCGGTGAAAACCGGCCGGCCGACCGAACCTTTCTCCCCGCGGCGGGTATCCGATACACGGGCGGTTTGCCACCCGTCCGGATGTGCCGACGGGTGACGGGCGCGAGACGAAAGGAAATCGCAGAAAAATTGTATAGCAGGTAGCGGTTCGGCGTCCATCGGTAGACGACGCCTCGGCCCGTGAACGACACGGATGACGGTCAACGCCCGGCCACCCAGCGGACGAGGAGGACTCCGATGAGCGACTTCAACACCCCCGCCCTGAAGGAGTTGACCGACCAGCAGGTGCGGTTCGCCCCCGCCGGTCGCCGGGCCGAGCAACTGGCCAAAGCCGAGAGGCTCCTCGCCGACGCCGACCCGGTGAAGGTCTACCCGTACCAGTTCGTCTGCTTCCGCCTGACCGACTTCCGGTCCGACGCGCACCCCGAACTGCTGATTCCGGGCGCGGACCTGAAACGCGACCTCGCCCTGTTCATCAAGAAGGTGGAGCGGTCGCTCCCGCCGCTGCCCATCGAGCTGGCCGCCGAGCCGATGCTCACCCTGGACGACGTGAGCCGGCAGTTCAACGTGTCCACGAAAACGGTCAGTCGGTGGCGGCTGCTCGGCCTGGCGGCGCGGCGCGTGCTGCGGGACGGGAAGAAGCAACTCGGCTTCCCGAAGTCGGCGGTCGAGGCGTTCGCCTCCGCCCACCGGACGCAGGTGAGTCGGGGCAGCCGGTTCAGCCACCTGAGCGACACCGAGAAGGACCGCATCCTCCTGACCGCCCGCCAACTGGCGACCGGCGGCGACAGCCTGACCGAAGCCAGCCGCAAGATCGCCGAGCAGCTCGGCCGGTCGGCCGAGGCGGTGCGGTACACGATCAAGAACTTCGACCGGTCGCACCCGGACCACGCGGTCTACCCCGACCGCACCGGCCCGCTGGACGCGACCGCCAAGCAGACCATCTTCAGCGCCTACCAGGAGGGGAAACCCGTGGACCTGATCGCCAAGCGGTTCGGCCGGACCCGTTCGAGCATGTACCGCGTGATCAACGAGGTGCGGGCCGAGCAGCTCATCCGCCGGCCGGTGGACTACATCCCCAGCGGCGAGTTCGACGACCCGGCGAAGCAGGCCGAGATGGCCGGCGACCTGCCGGACGAGGCCGAGTTCGCGGCCAAGCTCCAGGAGGCCCGCGCGCCGTCGGACGTCGAGGCGACCATGCGGTACCTGTACCAGAAGCCGCTGCTCACCTTCAAGCAGGAGCAGCACCTGTTCCGGAAGATGAACTTCCTGAAGCACAAGCTGCACGCGCTGAAGCAGACCCTCGACCCGGTGCGGGCGCGGGTGGCGGACCTGCGGAAGGTGGAGGCGCTGGCCGAGCAGATCCGGGTGTGCCGCGACCTGCTCATCGAGTGCAACCTGCGGCTGGTCCACAAGCTGGCCAGCACGCACCTCCAGAGCGGGCAGAGCCTGGACGAGCTGAAGTCGGACGCCCACATCTCGCTCATGCGGGCGGTGGAGAAGTTCGACTACGGCCGCGGGTTCAAGTTCAGCACCTACGCGACGTGGGCGATCGTGAAGAATTTCGCCCGCAGCATCCCGGACGAGAACACGCACAAGACGCGGTACATGACCGGGCACGACGAGGTGTTCGACGCCAAGGCGGACACGCACACGGACGAGCAGGAGCTGCTGGCCAGCGCCGAGACGGCGAAGCGGCGGGTGAACCGGCTGCTGCAGCACCTGGACGCGCGGACCCGCGAGGTGATCCGCATGCGGACGGGCATCGACGGCAGCGCCGAGATGACGCTGGAGCAGATCGGCCAGCACTTCGGCATCACCAAGGAGCGGGTGCGGCAGATCAACGTGCGGGGCATGAAGCAGCTCCGCGAGCGGGCCGCCCTGGAGCACGCCGAACTGCCGTAAGCACCGGAGCGTCCTACACTGACGCGGCCGGCCAGCGCTGGCCGGCCGCGTTCGTCTCCGCATTCCGGATGAGGGCAGGACGTGTTTCGACCCGATGAACTCTCGCCGGAGTTGGTGCGAATCGCGGAGGAATTCCGCGCCGAACAGGACACCGACATCGTCGTCTACAGCGGCGAGATATCGACAACCTTTGCCGACCACTTCGTCGAAGAAGTGATGGGATCGACTGACGCAAAAGGTGTCTTGCTGGTACTCACGACCTACGGTGGTTCCGCCGATGGGGCGTACAAGATCGCACGAAGCCTCCAGCGAGAGTACGACTCGTTTCGGCTCGCCGTGCGAACGACGTGCAAGAGCGCGGGAACCCTGATCGCGCTTGGGGCCAACGAGTTGGTCCTGTCGCCGACGGCGGAACTCGGTCCCCTCGATGTGCAGTTGCAGCGACCGGACTCGCTGGGTGAACGGATATCAGGATTGACACCACTGGAGGCAATGACCACTCTTCTGCGGGAATCGTTCTCCACATTCGAGTACTACTTCCTTGAGGTGCAGGAGCGGAGTCTCGGATCGATCACGGCGACAACTGCGGCCGACATCGCGGTGCGAATGACGACTGGTCTTTTCCGGCCGTTGTACTCGCAACTCGATCCGCTCAGGATTGGGGAATACCAGCGGGCGCTATCGATTGCCGGCGAATACGGTCTGCGACTCGCGAACGAGGGTGGCAACGTGAGTCCGGGAGCGATCCGCCGCCTGTTGACGGCGTATCCGGCGCACGAATTCGTGATCGACTTCGAGGAGGCAACCACTCTGTTTGAGGTCGTCAGCGAACCGCTTCCGCATGAACAGCTTCTGTTCAACGCCCTAGATGTGTGCGACTTGCTTACCCCCGACGGTCGTCGCTTCACTGGCTCCTCCCGAGAACCTTACTACGGCTACTTACGCCAACAGGAGACATCTGATGAACGCGAACAAGCCCCCCAAGCGGAAGCTCCTGAAGCCGTTTTCGACGATGACGAAGCAGGATTTGGCTCAGATCCTTCGGGAAGCCAGCCGCGTTCGGATGCACCGATACCTCACGCTGACCGGCCGGACGAACCGGGGGCCGCTGACGCCTCCAATCGTCGTCCCTCCGAAGCACAAGTCCAAAAGGGCAAATGAAGGGTGACGTGGTGAGTGGAGGTTGGAAAACAGCGGCTCATACTTCATCAACTCCTTCAATGTGCGGCCGGCCACTTCTGGCCGGCGGTCGTCGTTTCTCCGTCGCCCGCCTGATCTCACGCTGACCCGCGTTGAAAACCGACCGGGCGGTGTCGCGGTCCTGGTTCCCGAGTCGCTGGACACCCAAGCCGGAATCCGGGACGGCGAGCCGGCTGAGATCGAAGTGGCCGGCTGGTCGTTCGCGCCGCTCCTCTTGGGACTCTCGCCGACCTCCTGGCGAAGGTGATGCAAGAGATACGGGACGAGAAGCTGCAAGCACCGCGCGATTCCCGTTTCCAACTCGAGTGCGGCGACTGTCGATGAAGTCGTCCTAACCACCTACCAACCTCGCCATCGGCCGTCGCATCGGGTATCCTCTGGGAACGTCCCCCCGCCAGAGGAGTTCCCATGCTCTCCCGCCTGCTCACCGCCACGGCCGTTCTGGTCGCGTTCGGCGGCGTAGTGCTGATCGCCCAGTCGGACAAGCCGACCTCGGCCGCGAAGATGACGACCGCCGCCGACAAGCTGCTCGGCACGCTGGCCGCCGACCAGAAGAAGAAGGCGACCTTCGCCTTCGACGACCCGCACCGCAAGACGTGGTTCTTTACCCCGCAGCAAGACAAGGAGAAGAAGTCCACCCGCAAGGGGCAGCGGCTGGATGGCCTCACCGCCGACCAGAAGGCGGCCGTCATGGACTTGCTGAAGGCCGGCCTCTCCGCCACCGGGTACGAGCAGGCGACGGGCATCATCAGCCTGGAATCGCTGCTGGCCGAACTGGAAGGTAAGAGCGGGGCGATGACCCGCGACCCGTCGTGGTACTTCGTCAGCGTGTTCGGCGAGCCGGGCAACGGCCCGTGGGGTTGGCGGATCGAAGGGCACCACCTGTCGGTCAACGTCACGCTGGACAAGGGGGAAGTCGTCGGCGCGACGCCGGTGCTGTTCGGGTCGAACCCGGCCGAGATCCGCACCGGGCCGAACAAGGGCAAGCGGCTGCTGCCGGAGATCGAAGACACGGCCAAGGAACTGATCAAGTCGTTGACCGACGAGCAAAACACCCTGGCGAAGCAGGCCAAGCAACTGCCGGAGATCAAGGAAGGGCAGCCGACCGCCGGCGTCGAGAAGCCCGTCGGCATCGCCGCCGCGAAGCTGACCGACGCCCAGAAGAAGACGCTGGCCAAGCTGATCAGCGCCTACGCCGACCGGCTGCCGGGCGACGTGGCCGCCGCCGAGAAGACGAAGGCCACCGCCGGCCCGGAGGAGCTGTTCTTCGCCTACTGCGTCGAGGCGGACAAGCCCGGCAAGCCGTACAGCTACCGCGTCCACGGGCCGACGTTCGTGATCGAGTTCCTGAACGTCCAGGCGGACAGCGGGAAGAACCCGGCCAACCACATCCACAGCGGCTGGCGAACCCTGCCGTCGGACTTCGCGCCGAGTGCGAAGTGAGCGGACACCGTTCAAAAAAGAGGGACGCGGATGACGCGGAAAAAGCAGGGATGAAGAGGATCCGAATGAAATCATTCTCTTTCCAATCCTCTTCATCCGCGCTGAAATCCGCGTCATCCGCGTCCCTCTTTTTTCAGCGTTGAAGCACGCGCGCCACTCCCGACATTGAATCCGCCCGCCACCGGATTACGCTTCTTTCAGCCACCCACCCGACCCTCGGACGGACCCGCCGATGTCTGCCGACGCCGCCACACCGACCGTTTGGACCGTCCGCGCACTCATTCAGTGGACGACCAAGTTCCTCACCTCGAAAGGCGTCGAAGCGGCCCCGCGCGAGGCCCGCATCCTCCTCGCCCACGTCCTCGGCTGCACCCCCATCGACGTGATGACCCGGTACGACGAGACGCCCGCCGACGCCGACCGGACCGCCTTCCGCGAACTCATCAAGCGCCGCGTGGACGGCACCCCGGTGGCGTACCTCGTCGGCTCCCGCGAGTTCTTCCTGTTGTCGTTCGACGTGACCCCGGCCGTGCTGATACCACGCCCCGACACCGAAACGCTCGTGGTGGAAGGGCTGAAGCATTTGACCGGTCGGACAGCCCCGGCGGTGCTGGACTTGTGTGCCGGCTCCGGGTGCGTGGCGGTCAGCGTGGCGCACAAGGTGAAGACAGCCAGCCTGCTTGCGACGGACATCTCAGCCGAGGCGTTGGACGTGGCGCGGCGGAACGCGGCCAAGCACGGCGTCGCGGATCGGGTCGAGTTCGTGGCGGGTGACTTGTGGGCGGCGGTGCCGGACGGCCGGACGTTCGACGTGATTCTGACCAACCCGCCGTACATCGCCGAAAGCGAGTTCGCGGAACTGGCCGTCGATGTGCGGAACCACGAACCTCGGCTGGCGCTGGACGGCGGCCCCGATGGGCTAGCGTTCTACCGGCGGATCGCGGCGGACGCCGGGCGGTTCCTGAAAGCCGGCGGCGTGCTGCTGGCGGAAATCGGCTGGACGCAGGAACCGGCGGTGCGCGAACTGTTCGCTGCCGCACCGGGGATGGCGATGTTGCCGTCGGTCAAGGACGGGGCCGGCCACTGGCGGGTGGTCGGCGCGAAGCGGGTCTGATTGGGAGGGCGAACTCCCGCCGAGCCGCGTGTGGGATTTGCGGCTCGGCTCCCGAAGACGCGCGGTCACCGTCCGCCGTCGGGCAGTTGCAGCGAGCCGGGCATGGGAGCGGGCTTCGGCGCGGCGGCGGCCGGCCCGAACAGGCTGCTCAGCCCGGTCGCCTCTTGCTTCGACTTGTCGTCCTCCGACTTGGTCAGCGCCTTGCTGAAATTGTTCCCGAGATCGACCGCCTTGTTCTTGATGTCCTTCAGCCCTTCCCCGACCTTGTCGGTGAAGATGTGGACCGTCAGCTTGCCCTCCTCGCGGCTGAACGTGTACCACTTCATGGTGAAGCCGACGACGACGAACAGCACGAAGGCGAGGCCGATCAGGGCGAACAAGTTGCGGAACATGGGACCGTTCTCCGGGCGCGTGGGTATCCGTACCGCTGGTATTGTCGCGTTGGGGTCGAGTGTCGTCCACCCCAACTGCCGGGCGGCGGAAGGTAGCGCGACCCGCTCGGTATCGACACACCCGGCACCCGTCGGGCTTGCGCGCCATTCGCGGAAACTATACTCAAGTCCGTAGTTCCGCCGTCCGAACCGCGACCCCTGGCTCCGGATCGTCCCATGACCGCCGACACCCCGTTCGACCTGTCCGCCGTCGGCCTCGCCAACGCCGGGCCGGTTCACCGCAACCTGTCCGCCGCCGCGCTGGTCGAACACGCCGTTCGCCGGCAAGAAGGGGTGCTGAGCAGTCTGGGGGCGTTCGCCGCGTTCACCGGTGCCCGCACCGGTCGCAGCCCGAAGGACAAGTTCCTCGTCCGCGAGGCGTCCGTCGAACCGCACGTGAACTGGGGGCCGGTGAACCAGCCGATGACCCCGGCCGCGTTCGACCGCCTGCACGACCTGATCCGCGTCTACCTCCAGAACCGCGAACTCTTCGTCTTCGACGGGCACGCCTGCGCCCACCCGGCGCACCGGCTGAACCTGCGGGTGGTGTCCGAGAAGGCGTGGCACAACCTGTTCGCCCGCTGCCTGTTCATCCGCCCGACCGCCGACGAACTGCCGGGCTTCCTGCCGGATTGGACGATCCTGCACGCGCCGAACTTCCAGCCCGACCCCGAGCGGCACGGCACGAAGTCGGAAGTCGTCGTCGCCATCAGCTTCGAGAAGCGGCTCGTGCTGGCGGCCGGCCCGCACTACGCCGGGGAGATCAAGAAGAGCGTCTTCACCGTCCTGAACTACCTGCTGCCGATGAAGCGGGTGATGAGCATGCACTGCTCGGCGAACGTCGGCGCGGGCGGGGACGTGGCCCTGTTCTTCGGCCTGAGCGGGACCGGGAAAACTACGCTGAGCGCCGACCCGGAACGCCGGTTGATCGGCGACGACGAACACGGCTGGGGCGACGACGGCGTGTTCAACATCGAGGGCGGCTGCTACGCCAAGACGATCGGCCTGACGCGGGAGAACGAGCCGCAGATTTTCGACGCCATCCGCTTCGGCAGCGTGCTGGAGAACGTGCCGGTCGATCCGGTCACCCGCGCCCCGGACTTCGCGTCCGCCGCCGTCACCGAGAACACCCGCGCCGCCTACCCGGTGGACTTCATCCCGAACTGCGAGTTGTCCGGCGTCGGCGGCCACCCGAAGACGATTTTCTTCCTGACGTGCGATGCGTTCGGGGTACTGCCGCCGATCTCCCGGCTGACGCCGCAGCAGGCGATGCGGCACTTCCTGTGCGGGTACACGGCGAAGCTGGCCGGCACCGAGACCGGCGTCACCGAGCCGACGGCCGCGTTCAGCACCTGCTTCGGCCAGCCCTTCATGCCGCTGCCGCCGAAGGTGTACGGCGATTTGTTGAAGGAGAAACTCCAGTGCCACAAGGTGCCGGTCTACCTGCTGAACACCGGTTGGAGCGGCGGCGGGGTGGGCGTCGGCTCGCGGATGAAACTGGCCTGGACGCGGGCGCTGCTGAAAGCGGCGCTGAGTGGGGCCATCGATGCGGTGCCGCACGTCACCGACCCGGTGTTCGGGCTGAGCGTGCCGACCGCCTGCGACGGCGTCCCGGCCGAGGTGCTGCTGCCCCGCAACGTGTGGCCCGACCCGGCCGCCTACGACGCCACCGCCGCGAAGCTGAAGGCCCTGTTCGACGCCGAAGCGGCGAAGTACGCCGGGTGAGATGCGCTCGCGCTCCCTTCGGTCGCGGCGATGATCCCACGCCCTCGCCGCGACCGAAGGGGGCGGTTGGCTTCGACCGAGCCACTCCCCCCACATGCCGCGCAGCCACTGCCCAGCTTGCCACCGCGCCTGCCCACTTTCGCCACCCGGCCGCACGACCCGCCGACTTGACCGAATCGCCGCGCAAGCTAAATTTTTCGCCGGCGACAGCCGATTCCTTCGGCATGACTCCTGCAAACTTCGGCATCGACATGCTCGGCCAGGTTCTCGACGCCAGCGCCCTCCGGCACCGCGTCGTGGCCCAGAACGTCGCCAACGTGAACACCCCCGGCTACAAGCGGCTGGAGGTGGCGTTCGAGGGCGAGTTGAAGAAGGCGCTCGGCCTGCCGAGCGGCGAGACCCGCCGCGTCGCCCCGAAGGTGATCGAGACCGACAACCCGGAGCGGGTGGACGGCAACACCGTGGACATCGACCGCGAGATGGGCGACCTGACCAAGAACGCACTGCTGTATCAGGCCGTGGCGCAGATCGTCGCCAGCCGGATGGCGTCGCTGCGGTCGGCGATCAGCGGGCGGTGATCCCGCCTGCGAGCCGCGACCGCAAGGGAGCGGCATTCTTCACGAGCCGCGACCGCGAGGGAGCGTCTACTCGGAGTGGAGCAACCGCTCCCTCGCGGTCGCGGCTCGTTCTGGAGACTTGAGATGCCTTTCCGCGACCTGTTCACCGCCAGCGGCATCAGCGGCTCCGGCATGTCGGCCGAGCGACTGCGGATGGAGGTGATCGCCAACAACATCGCCAACGCGAACAGCACCCGCAGCGCGAACGGCGGGCCGTACCGCCGGCAGGACGTGGTGTTCGCCGAGGTGCTGGGCAAGGCGACCGGGCCGGGCAACCTGCCGGGACTCTTGGGGGTCGAGGCGGTCGAGCGGATCGAAGACCCGTCCGACTTGCCCGGCGTCCACTCGCCCGGCCACCCGGACGCCGACGCCAACGGCAACGTGCGGATGCCGAACGTGTCGCTGCCCACCGAGATGGTGAACCTGCTGACGGCGGCGCGGGCGTACGAGGCGAACCTGAAAGCGGCGCAGACGTTCCGCCAGATGAACGAACAGGCGTTGACCCTCCTCCGGAGTTAAGTTATGGCCCTGCCATCACTCGGAACCATGAGTTCGCTGGCCCCGTTGGCCCCGCTGCCGTCCCTGGCCGCGCGGCCGTCCGCCGCCACGCCGGCCGACGGCTTCGGCCGGGTGCTGCAAGGACTGCTGGCCGAGAACGGCGCGGCCCAAGCCACGGCGGACGAGGCCGTCCGCGCGGTCGCCACGGGCGAAGCCCAGGACCTGCACACCGTCAGCCTGGCGGTGGCCAAGGCCGACCTGTCCTTCCGGCTCATCCTGGAGCTGCGGAACCGCCTGGCCGACGCGGTGTCGGAAGTCACCCGGATGCAAGTGTGACGCCGTCCCGCGAGCCGCGCCCGGCAGGGAGTGGCTTCTTCCCACTTGTGACCCCGGCTTCCTTGCCGGTGCCACAAGACAAGACAAACACCGGCCCCCGCTGGACGCTCTGAAATGGAATTCCTCAAGAACATCGGCGACTGGTGGAAGGGCCTCGGCGGCGGCACGCGGGCGCTCGTCGTCGGCGGCGGGCTGGCGGCCGCTCTCGCCTTCGGCCTGTTCATCTATCTCAGCCCCGGCGAGGCGACGGTGCCCGTCGGCGGGGACATGCCGGTCGAGGAGGTGCAGGCCGTTGCCGCCCGCTTGACCACTCTCGGCATCCCGCACAAGCTGGACCCGCGCGGGGTGAACGTGCTGGTGCCGGAGAGCCGGCGGGCGGAGGCCAAGGTCGGCCTCGCCGCCGAGGGGCTACCCACCCGCGGCGGGAAAGGGCTGGAATCGTTCGAGGAGTCGTCCTTCGGGGCCACCCCGTTCCAGAACGCGGTGAACTACCAGCGGGCACTCCAGAACGAGCTGGCTCGCGCCATCGCGCAGGTCGAATCGGTAGCCAACGCCCGCGTGCTGCTGGCCCGCCCGGACCCGACGCCGTTCGTCCGCGACCAGCGGCCGCCGACGGCCAGCGTCGTGCTGCGGCTGAAGCCGAACGCCGGCCTGACCAAAGCCGCCGCTACGTCCGTCGTCTCCCTGGTCGCCCACGCGGTGGACGGGCTGAAGCCGGAGAACGTCACGGTCATCGACTCCACCGGTCGGCTGCTGTCCGACCCCTACGCGGCCAACAAGGACGACCTGCCCGCCGAGTTGGTGGACTACCGCAAGGGGCTGGAGATGTACCTGGCGAAGAAGGCCCAGGACATGCTCGTCCCGTCCCTCGGCGCGGGCCGGGTGGTAGTGACGGTGAACGCCGACTTGAACTACCAGAAGGTGAAGGAACGCCAGAAGCGGTACAACCCGGAAGAGAAAGTCACCGGTCAAGAGCGGACGACGACCGTGAAGGCGACGACGCCCGGCCCGGCCCGCGGCGCGGCCGGGGTGCAGAGCAACGCCGCGCGGCCCGGCGGCGGAGCGGGGGGCGGCGGGACCGGCGGCCGCTCCGAAGAGGAGACGAACAGCACCGACTACTTGGTGTCGATGACGGAGAGGGAAATCGAGGACAAGATGGGGGCCGTCATCCGGCTGACCGTCGCCGCCGTCGTGGACTTGTCCCCACTGCCGCCGGCCGACGGCTCGCCGGCCGCCACCGAGCCGCTCATGCGACCCGAGGACGTGCAGGATCTCATCAAGCAGGCCGTCGGCTTCAAGACCGGGCGGGACGAGATCAAGGTGGCGAACATGAAGCTGGTCGGCCCGACGGTGCCGACGATCCCCGATGTGGACGTGGAAGGGCCGCGTCTCAGGCGGCTCCAAGAGTATGTGTCGCTGACGCGGTGGGTGAGCCTGGCCGTTGCCGTCGTGGTCGGACTGGCCATCATCCCGCTCGTCCTGCTGCGGATCAGCCGTCGCCCGGCCCGACCGCCGGAACTGGCCCCGCCGCCGCCGACGCCGGAACAGTTGGCGTCCGCCGCCGCCGCCCGCCGCCGCCAGCAACTCGACCGGCTGGCCGACCTGGCCCGCACTAAGCCGGAAACGGCGACCGAGGTGTTCGGCCTCCTGGTGTCGAAGTGAGTTGCTTGCCCCCGTCTCCCAGCGGGCGAGGGTTGGGGGTGAGAGGATCGGAGGTAGAGTCCCGGACCACCGTGGCGGTTTGAAACACCTCCCCTCGTTGAGGGGAGGTCGGTTGC
>JAYTTN010000753.1:0-13190 GCA_043745295.1 Fimbriiglobus sp.
TGGCGGTCGCGGCTCGCAAGACCGTCTGCCACTTGAACGCCCCCTTTCCGGGACGGAGAGGGGGCCGGGGGTGAGGTCTTCGACCAACACACCCGTCAGTTTCTCTCGGGGCGGCGGCCTTGCCAAGCTCGGTTGCGGAAATATGCCTTGCTCGCCCCCGCGTGCGGCGGCGCGACCGACTTCGATTGCCGGAGTCGCGCCAGCCTGAATCGGTCGGGCCGGTCGCGCCAATACGGAGGGGTTCCCATGAGTTTCGCGGGTCGCACGGCGGTCGTCACGGGCGCGTCGAGCGGGATCGGGCGGGAGTTGGCGAAGGAACTGGCGCGGCGGGGGGCGCGGGTCGGCGTCGTCGCCCGGCGGGCGGAATTGCTTCAAGAACTGGCCGCCGAAATCCGAGCCGCCGGCGGCACCGTGGAAGCGGCCCCCGCCGACGTGACCGACCGCGCGGCGGTCCTGGCGGCCGTCGGGGAGCTGGCCGGCAAACTCGGCCCAGTGGACCTGATGATCGCCAATGCCGGCGTCGGCAGCCCGACCGGGGCTGACCCGATGAACGTGCCCGGCGTCGAACTCATGACGCGGGTGAACTTCCTCGGCGTGGTGTACGGCTTCGAGAGCGTGCTGCCGGCCATGCTGGAACGCCAGACCGGCCACCTCGTGGCGATTTCCAGCCTGGCGTCCTACAAGGGGCTGCCCGGCGCGGCCGGGTACTGCGCGACGAAGGCGGCGGTGAACACCTACTGCGAGTCGCTCCGCATCGAACTCGGCAACCGGGGCGTGGCGGTGACGTGCGTCTGCCCCGGCTTCATCCGCACGCCGATGACCGCCGACCAGACGCACCCGATGCCGTTCCTGATGGACGCCGACCGAGCCGCCGCGCGCATCCTGACCGCCCTGCGCCGCAAGCCGAAAGTGTACAACTTCCCGTGGCTGCTGTACCGCCTGATGAAGCTCGCCCGCTGGCTGCCGGACTTCGTCATCCGAAGGCGCGCCGTGCGGATCAACGACGCCCGTGGGACGGAATGAGCGACCCTTTCAGGGTCGGAAGACAACCGAAGAACCGCGAACCCAGGGCTTCGCCCTGGGTATCGGATCGTAAAAAAGTCTCCGACCCTGAAAGGGTCGCTCACGGGAGCCGAGTTGTGCCACAATCCCTTGCGAAGATGTACGCTCACGCGATCTTCTCGACGAAATCTCGTGCCCCGCTCATCGCGGAGCCGTGGCGAGAGGAACTGTTCGCGGTCCTCGGCGGCTCGGTCAACAACCTTGGCTGCCGTTCCATGCTCGTCGGCGGGGTGGCCGATCACGTTCATCTGCTGTTCGTCCTCTCGCGGACGGTGAGCATCGCGGACACGATGGGCACCATCAAGCAGGCGTCGTCGAGTTGGGTGAACGACCGACGAAAAACCGCCACGCCGTTCGCGTGGCAAGCGGGCTACGCCATGTTCTCCGTCAGCCAGTCGAACGTGGAAGCCGTCCGCAGGTACATTCGCAACCAACCGGAACACCACAAGAAGCAGTCGTTCCAGGACGAGTTGCGGGAGTGGCTGACCACATATGAAGAGGACTTCGACGAGCGGTACCTATGGGATTGAATGGAGCGACCCTTTCAGGGTCGGAAGGATTTTCCAAACGTTTCCCAGGCCGGAGGCCTGGGCTGGAGGAGACAGCCCTTCGGGCTGAAGACGGTCGGTGCGGCCGACGGGAGTGGGCAAGGCCGAGCAAGGGAGAGAAAACGTGAAGACGGTGATCGGATCGTGGTAGCATCACCAAGCGTGGGGGTGTTCCCCATTCCAGAATTGGGAAAATGTCGGCACGAGCGCAGGAGGTTTTTGCTGTGCAGCAACCGCAACGCTGGGATGTCAAAGTTGCCATCGGCATCCCCTGTGATCCGCCGAACCCACGGGTCAAATTTGATGGCGAGGTGGCTTGGTTCGCCGACGGTGCGTATTGGTTCGTCGCCAACCAATTGGCCCATTTCGGGGTGCGGAACGTCCCGACGTGGTTCTTCGATTGCTGGGGTGGGTGCGAGTTGATGGGTGTCGGTCTGGAGGAATTGGGTTGGTTTGCCGAGTTCTTACTTCGTGTACTTGCCGAGTATCCGGATCGATGGGCGGTAGATGCTCTGGTGTTTGGTCAGCCAGCGTTCGTAGAGCGGGCGTTGCTCGAACAGGAGTTGAGCCGGTTGACCCGCGTCTTGCATCGGGCGAGTGAGAGTGGTCGCCCGGTGGAGAGCTTCGGAGATTGACCACGTCGATTCATTCGTGGCCCCTACCTGGCCGCCGGAATCGACTCGCACTCACACGCCGCGTTGAACCACATCCTCCGCCCACCAATACCCCGAACGGCAATCGGTTCGTCCTTCGCCCGCTATCATGTCCGCATGGAACGCTTGAACAAATTCCTGGCGCACGCCGGGGTCGGCAGCCGCCGGCACGTCGAGTCGATGATCACCGCCGGGCGGGTGAAGGTGAACGGCCGTATTGTCCGCGACCTGGCCACCAAGGTGGACCCGGACGCGCACAAGGTGAGCGTGGACGACCAGCCGGTGAAGACCGAGCGGATGGTCTACTGGGTCGTCCACAAGCCCGTCGGCTACCTGTGCACTAACCACGACCCCAGCGGGCGGCCGCTGGCGCTCGAACTGATCCCGCACGTGGACCAGCGGGTGTACACCGTCGGCCGGCTGGACGAGGCGAGCGAGGGCATGCTGCTGATGACGAACGACGGCGACCTGGCCCACAAGCTGATGCACCCGAAGTTCGAGATCGAGAAGACGTACCTCGTGCTGGTCGCCGGGTCGCCGTCCAAGTTCGACCTGGACAAGCTGCTGGAGGGCGTCTGGCTGAGCGACGGCAAGGTGAAGGCGAAGAAGGTGCGGCGGATCAAGCCGGCCGGCGAGGCCACCTGGCTGCGGATCGTGCTGGCCGAAGGGAAGAACCGCGAGATCCGCCGGATGCTGGCGAAGCTCGGGCACAAGGTGCTGCGGCTCCGCCGCATCGCCATCGCCAGCGTGCTGCTGGACAAGCTGCCGAAGGGGAAGTCCCGCAAGGTCAGCCCGACCGAGTTGGAAGAGCTGAAGCGGATCGCCGACGGCAGCGCGGCGAAGGCCACGCGGCTGGCGAAGAAGGAAGCCGAAGAGGACGAACCCCTGCCCGAGGGTTGACAACATGGCCGAAACGGTGCTGGTGGTGAACGTCGGCTCGTCCGGCGTGAAGGCGGCGGTCTACCGCGACGACACCGAAACGGAGCGGCACAAACTCGCGACGGACGACACCGCCACCCTCGCGGAGCTGGTCACCCGCGTTCAGCCGACCGCCGTCGGGCACCGGATCGTTCACGGCGGGATGAAGTTCACCACCCCGGTTCGCATTATGCCGGAAGTCTTGACCGAACTCGACTCTCTCGCCCCGTTCGCCCCGTTGCACCTGCCGCCGGAACTGGCCGTCATCCGCGCGGTGGAGAAGCTCCTTCCCGGCGTCCCGCAAGTCGCGTGCTTCGACACCGCCTTCCATTCCACGATGCCGCTCGTCGAAACGCGGTACGGCATACCAGCCAAATATCACGACGCCGGCGTTCGCAAGTACGGCTTCCACGGCCTCTCGTACCAGTTCATCGCCTCGCAACTGCCCGGCATTTCCCCGCGCGCGGCAACCGGCCGAACGGTCGTCTGTCACCTCGGCAGCGGGGCCAGCGTGTGCGGGATGCTCGCGGGCAAGAGCGTCACAACGTCGATGGGCTTCACGCCGCTCGACGGGCTGCTGATGGCCACCCGCTGCGGGCGGATCGACCCCGGCGTGCTGCTTTACCTGCTGAAGCACGACGGCATGACCGCCGATCAGGTGGAACACCTGCTGGAGCGCGAGTCGGGACTGCTCGGCGTGTCGGGTGTGAGTGGAGACGTGCGGAAACTCACCGACGCGACCCCTGAATCCGCCCTCGCCGTGTCGCTGTTCGTCCGCATGGCGGCGAAGGAGATCGCGGCGGCGGCGGTCGCACTCGGCGGGTTGGACGCGCTGGTGTTCACCGGCGGCATCGGCGAGAACTGCCCGGCGGTACGGGCCTTGATCTTGAACGAGTTGGCGTGGCTTGGACTCGGGTACGAGTCCGCCGCGAACAAGGGCAACGCCAGGGCGTTCCACAGTCCGGACAGCAAGGTCGAGTTGTTCCGCATCCCGACGGACGAGGAGCGCATCATCGCCGAGGAGACGGCGACGGCGTGCGGCTTCAAGTCCGGCTTCCCGGCCCCCGCCCGCGCCGCTGACGGCCCGCTGTCAGCGGAGGAGCTGGCCCGGATCGACGCCTACTGGCGGGCGGCGAACTACCTGTCCGTCGGCCAAATCTACCTGTTGGACAACCCGCTCCTCCGCGAACCGCTCCAGCGCAAGCACGTCAAACCCCGCCTGCTCGGCCACTGGGGGACGACGCCGGGGTTGAACTTCATTTACGCGCACCTGAACCGCGTCATCAAGCGGGACGACTTGAACGTCCTGTACGTGTGCGGGCCGGGGCACGGCGGGCCGGGGATCGTGGCGAACGTGTACCTGGAAGGCACGTACACCGAGGTCTACCCGGAGATCACCCGCGACGCGGCCGGCATCCGCAAGCTGTTCAAGCAGTTCAGCTTCCCCGGCGGCATCCCGTCGCACGTCGCCCCCGAAACGCCCGGCAGCATCCACGAGGGCGGCGAACTCGGGTACTCGCTCAGTCACGCCTTCGGCGCGGCGTTCGACAACCCGGACCTGATCGTCGCGTGCGTGGTCGGCGACGGCGAGGCGGAGACCGGCCCGCTGGCCACCGGCTGGCACGGCAACAAGTTCCTCAACCCGGCCCGCGACGGGGCGGTGCTGCCCGTCCTGCATTTGAACGGCTACAAGATCGCCAACCCGACGGTGCTGGCCAAGTTGCCGCACGACGAACTGACGGCGCTGATGCGCGGGTACGGATACGAGCCGCACTTCGTCGAGGGGTCGGACCCGCCGGTCGTCCACCAGCGGATGGCGGCGGTGATGGACGCCTGCGCCGCCCGCATCCGCGACATCTGGACGCAGGCCCGGAGCGGCGGCCCGGTGACGCGGCCGCTCTGGCCGATGATCGTGCTGCGGACGCCGAAGGGGTGGACCTGCCCGCACGAGATCGACGGCCACGTGTGCGAAGGGTCGTGGCGGTCCCACCAGGTGCCGATGGACGACATGGACAAGCCGGGGCACGTCGCCGTCCTCGAAGGCTGGATGAAAAGCTACCGGCCGGAGGAACTGTTCGACGACGCCGGGGCGCTCCGGCCGGAACTGGCCGCGCTCGCGCCGGCCGGGGCGCGGCGGATGGGCGCGAACCCGCACGCCAACGGCGGCCAGCTCATGAAGCCGCTGGAGATGCCCGACTTCCGCCAGTACGCGATTGCGGTGGCGACACCCGGTTCCGCCTCCGCCGAGGCGACGCGGGTGCAGGGGACGTTCATCCGCGACGTGATGAAAGCGAACTTGCCCGCCGCGAACTTTCGCGTCTTCAGCCCGGACGAGAACGCCAGCAACCGCTGGGGCGACCTGTTCGCCGTGACGAACCGCTGCCTGGTCGCGACGGTCGAGCCGAATGACACCAGCGTGTCGGCGGACGGGCGGGTCATGGAAGTTCTGAGCGAACACCAGTGCCAGGGCTGGCTTGAGGGGTACCTGCTGACGGGCCGGCACGGGTTCTTCAACTGTTACGAGGCGTTCGTCCACATCATCGACAGCATGTTCAACCAGCACGCCAAGTGGCTGAAGGTGTGCAACCACATCCCGTGGCGGCGGCCCGTCGCGAGTTTGAATTACCTGCTCACCTCGCACGTCTGGCGGCAGGACCACAACGGGTTTTCGCACCAAGACCCCGGCTTCCTCGACCACGTGGTGAACAAGAAGGCCGAGATCATCCGCATCTACTTGCCGCCGGACGCCAATACGCTGCTGTGGATCACCGACCACGTGTTGCGGACGTGGAACCGCGTGAACGTGATCGTCGCCGGCAAGCAACCGGCCCCGGTGTGGCTGACGATGGACGAAGCCGCCAAGCACTGCGAGGCCGGCCTCGGCGTGTGGAACTGGGCCGGCACCGACGGCGGCGCGACCCCGGACGTGGTGATGGCCTGCTGCGGCGACGTGCCGACGCTGGAAACGCTGGCGGCGGTGAAGCTGCTCCGCGAACACCTGCCGGCGCTACGGGTGCGGGTGGTGAATGTCGTCAACCTGATGAAACTCCAGGACCAGCGTGAACACCCGCACGGGCTGACCGACGCCGAGTTCGACGCCCTGTTCGGCACCGACACGCCGATCCTCTTCAACTTCCACGGCTACCCGTGGCTCATCCACCGCCTGACCTACCGCCGCAAGTGCCACCCGCACCTGCATGTGAGGGGTTACAAGGAGGAAGGCACCACGACGACGCCGTTCGACATGTGCGTGCTGAACGACATCGACCGCTTCAAACTGGTGACGGACGTGATCGACCGCGTGCCGGGTCTTGCGACCGCCGCCGGCGCGGTGCGAGACCGGATGCTGGCGAAGCGGGCCGAACACAAGGCCTACATCGCCGACCACGGCGACGACCTGCCGGAAATCCTCGACTGGAAATGGCTGGGCTGACACACCCCCTTCCCCGGACTCCCTCCCATGACCCGAATCGCCTGCGCCTTCGCGCTACTGCTCGCTTGCCCCGCGTTCGCCGCCACGTTCGACGTGAGCCAGCCGCCCAAGGACGGCGAGAAGTACAAGTCCGCCGACTTCCGCCTGTGGGTGCCCGACGGGGTGAAGACCCTCCGCGCGGTGATCGTCCGCCAGCACGGGTGCGGGCGGAAGGGCCTCGACCACGCCGACGACCTGCAATGGCAGGCGCTCGCCGCCGAGTACGACGCGGCGCTGCTCGGCACGCACTTCCAGCAGGCCAAGGAGTGCAAGGACTGGTTCGACCCGGCCAACGGCTCGGAGCGGGCCTTCTTCGACGCGCTGGCGCACTTCGCCAAGGAAAGCAAGCATCCGGAGTTGGTCGCTGCGCCGTGGGCCATCTGGGGGCACTCCGGCGGGTCGCTGTGGGCGTGCCACATGACCAACCGCCACCCGGAGCGGGTGGTCGCCGTCTGGGGCCGGTCGCAGGCGCTGACGGAGTACGGCGAGCAGGCGCTCGGCGTGCCCGTCGTCTTCAACTACGGCACCGGCGAGAAGGCGGGACAGTTCGCCAGCGTCCACAAGAACTCGCAGGAGGCGTTCGCCAAGTACCGGCCGAAGGGCGCGCTGTGGGCCGTCGCCATCGACCCGAAGAGTTCGCACGACTGCCGGAATTCGCGGGCGCTGGCCGTGCTGTTCTTCGACAAGATGCTGACCGCCCGGCTGCCGAAGGACGGGGTGAAGCTGAAATCGCTGGCCGACGGCCCGTTCTGGCGCGGCGAGGCGGACACGCTCGCCGTGCTGTCGCCGGAGGTGTCGCGCGGCAACCCGCTAGCGGACTCGTGGCTGATCGACGGGCCGTTCGCCAAGGCGTGGCAGGAGTATTGCAAGACCGGGGACGTGACGGACACCACCCCGCCGCCGGTGCCGACCGGCGTGACCGCGACCGCCGGTGACAAAGGGGTGTCGCTGACGTGGGCGGCCGCCGCCGACATCGAGAGCGGGCTGAAACAGTTCGTGATTCGCAAGAACGGCGCGAAGGTCGGCACCGCCGGCGGGGAGAAGGTCAAAGGGAACCCGAACGGGTTCGTGCAGGTGTGGAACTACGGCGACGAACCGGAGCCGAAGGCGACGGCGTTCGCGTTCACCGACCCGGACGGGAAGGCCGGCGACCAATACACCCTGACGGCGGTCAACCACGCCGGGCTGGAATCGAAGCCGAGCGCCCCCGCGACTGCGAAGTGAGAGCCGCCCCGCCGGTTGCCCCGGCCGCGCTTCGCGGCTACAGTGTGCCGGTTCGGCCTCCCCTCCCACCGATCCCCACTGCCGCATGACCCCGTCGTCCGCCTTCGCGCCCACCCGCCACCGCTACTTCATCCTCGGGTTACTCTGCCTGCTGGCCATGATCACCTACATGGACCGCGCCGCCAACGGCAGCGCCAAGCAGGCGATCATGGCCGATTTGAACGCCGACCTGCCGGCCGACCAGAAGTACAACACCGAGGACTTCTTCCTCGTCCTCATGGCGTTCCAGTTGGCCTAC
Organism: Fimbriiglobus sp.; assembly: GCA_043745295.1. Classification (GTDB taxonomy): domain Bacteria; phylum Planctomycetota; class Planctomycetia; order Gemmatales; family Gemmataceae; genus JALHQU01. The sequence continues at coordinate 8,176 of JAYTTN010000753.1, forward strand.
GCCATCTTCGAGGTGCCGTCCGGCTGGCTCGGCGACACGCGCGGGCCGCGCTCGACGCTGCTGCGGGTGGTCCTCTGGTGGTCGGCGTTCGTGGCGATCACGGGGTTCGTCGGCATGACCCTGCCGACCGGCCTCTACATCGGCTTCGTCGGCCTGATCGTCGTCCAGTTTCTGTTCGGCGTCGGCGAGGCGGGGGCGTTTCCGAATATCTCGAAAGCCTTGTACAACTGGTTCCCGGCGTCGGCGCGGGGGTTCGCCAAGTCGTGCGTCTGGATGGCCGCGCGGCTGATGGGCGGGCTGACGCCGCTCATCTGGGTGCTGCTGACGAACTGGAAGGTCGGCGGCATGCACGGCGAACTCCTGCCGGACGGCACGCACGGCGAAGGGGGACTCGGCTGGCGGGAGGCGATGTGGCTGTTCGCGGCGGTGGCGGCGGTCTGGTGCGCGGTGTTCTACTTCGCGTTCACCAACAAGCCGGTGCCGGGCAAGACGGACGCGGCGGAGCTGGCCCTCATCAACGCCGGGCGGGCGGTGACGGCCGGGCCGGTGCGGGTGCCGTGGGGGAAGCTGCTGCGGTCGCGGAACCTGTGGGCCGTCTGCTTCATGTACGTCGTCACCAACTTCTGCTGGTACTTCCTGATGTACAACCACCCCGGCGCGATGAAGGAGCAGTTCCCGGAGTGGAACAACAGCCCCGGCGGGCGGCTGATGCTGGCCCTGCTCAGCGGCGCGCCGCTGCTGGTCGGCATGTTCGGCTGCTTCCTCGGCGGGGTGCTGTCGGACCGGTACATCCGCCGCACCGGCGACCGCAAGTGGGGCCGGCGGGTGTACGGCATGATCGGCTACGCGATGGCCGGGTGCATGTACCTGGTCGCCATCGCGGCCAAGCTGATCGCCCCGGAGAACGTGTGGGCGCTGGCCATCCCGCTGATGCTGATGGGCTTCTTCAACGACCTCATCATGGCCCCGGCGTGGGCGGTGTGCCAGGACATCGGCCGCGAGTACGCGGCCACCGTCAGCGGGGCCATGAACATGTTCGGCAACCTGTTCGGCGGGGTGGTCGGCATCTTCGTGACGGGGATGATCCTGACGGCGCACTCGGTGCAAGACCCCGCGACCAAGAAGTTCGTCGTGCAGACCTCCGGGTACGTCGTCTGCTTCGGCCTGTACGCGGTGGTGTACTTCCTCGGCGTCGGCCTGTGGCTGCTCATCGACGCCGGCAAACCCATCGTCCCGGACGAAGACGCGGCGTGACGGAGCTAGAATGGGCTGTGATCCGCCGCGCCCGCTCTCGGTTCTAACGCCATGCTTCACGCCACCGACTCGCCGTTCTGTCCCATCGCCGCCGCCCTGGACGACCTCCGCGCCGGCAAGATGATCGTCCTCGTCGACGACGAACACCGGGAGAACGAGGGCGACCTCGTCATGGCCGGCGAACACGCCACCCCGGCGGCCGTCAACTTCATGATCCGCCAGGCGTGCGGCCGGCTGTGCGTGTCGTTCTCCGCCCCGAACGCCAAACGGCTCGGCCTCGACCTGCTGCCCGGCGTCCACCTGGACCCGACCGCCACCCCGTTCACCCACAACTTCGACGCCCGCTACGGCGTCACCACCGGCATCTCGGCGGCCGACCGGTCGCACACCATCCGCGTCTGCGCCGACCCGGCCAGCGGCCCGGACCAGCTCGTCCGCGACAAGGGGCACGTCGACGGCCTCATCGCCCGCAACGGCGGGGTGCTGGTGCGGGCCGGGCACACCGAGGGCAGTGTCGATCTGTGCCGGCTGGCCGGGCTGCGCGAGGTCGCCGTCATCTGCGAAATCCTGAACGAGGACGGCAGCATGGCCCGCCTGCCGGACCTGCAAGCGTACTGCCGCACGCACGAGTTGAAGCTGTGCAGCATCGCCGACCTGATCGAGTACCGCCGCCGCTCCGAGAAGCTCGTCAAACGGGAGATCGCGCTGACGCTGCCGACCGAGTTCGGCATCTTCGACCTGATCGCGTACTCGTCGGTGGTGGACAGCGAGCCGCACCTGGCGCTCACGCTCGGCGGCATCGGCGTGGAGACGCCGGCCGGGGTGCCGATTCAGGACGAGCCGGTCCTGGTGCGGATGCACAGCGAATGCCTGACCGGGGACGCCCTGCACAGCGCGAAGTGCGACTGCGGCCCGCAACTGCGGTACGCCATGCAGCAGGTGGCGGCGGCGGGGCGCGGGGTGATCGTGTACATGCGGCAGGAGGGCCGCGGCATCGGCCTGTTGAATAAGCTGAGGGCCTACAAATTGCAGCAGGAAGAGGGGCTGGACACGGTGGAGGCGAACCAGCGGCTCGGCTTCGCCCCGGACCTGCGGCACTTCGGCATCGGCGCGCAGATCCTGCACGACCTCGGCGTCCGCCAACTCCGCCTGCTGACGAACAACCCGCGCAAGGTGATCGGCCTGGACGGGTACGGCCTGCGCATCGCCGAGCGGGTGCCCATCCAGATGACCCCCGGCGACCACAACCGCGACTACCTCACCACCAAGCGGGCCAAGCTGGGGCACCTACTGGAGGAGTAGGTCGCGGTCGAGCCGGCCGCAGGCCGGGGAGGCCCGACAGCCAACCTGATGGGGTGCCTCATCGGCCGCCCAAGTCCCGCAAGCGGCTGCGGAGGTACTTGGCGCGGGCGGCGTTGCGGGCCTCGCCGTCGAGGGCTTGGCCGGTCAGCTTCTGGAGGTGCGCCGACTGCGAGTGGATGAAGAGTTGGTTCACGGTGGCCAGCGGCAAGTCGTCGAGCAGGTGCAGGTGGATGCCCAGCCGCACGGCGGACAGCAGTTCCATCGTCTCGTCGGTGTTGATCATGGTCGCGCTGCCGAGCGTGCCGATGGCGCGCGCCACGCGGTCGTGTTCGGCCTGCCGCCGCTCCTTCAGCAGCACCTGTCGGGCCTGCCGCTCGTAGGTCAGGATCATGCCGATGACTTCGCCGATCTCGGCCAGCAGCCGCGGCTCCGACTTGCCCAGCGTCACCTGGTTGGAAATCTGGTACAGGTCGCCGCTGGCCCGGCTGCCCTCGCCGTACAGCCCGCGCACCGCCAGGTTGATCTTCTGGAGCGCCTTGAACACCTTCTCGATCTGCTTGGTGATGCCCAGCGCCGGCAGGTGCAGCAAGACGCTCGCCCGCATGCCGGTGCCGACGTTCGTGGGGCAGGCCGTCAGGTAGCCGAAGCGGTCGTGGAAGGCGTACCGCAGGCGGCTCTCGATGGCGTCGTCCACGGCGTCGATCCGCTCCCACGCCTCGTCCAGGGCCAGCCCGCTCCGCATCACCTGGATGCGGAGGTGGTCCTCCTCGTTCACCATGATGGACACCGACTCGCGGCTGTCGAAGGCGACCCCGCGCGGGCCGTCCAGGGCGTTCGCCAGCTCGCGGCTGATGAGCTGTCGCTCGACCAGGAACAGCCGGTCCAGCGGGGCCATGCCGTTGACGCTGATGTAGTCCAGTTTCGGACTGATGTCGGCCTTGGCGATGGCGTCCCGCGCGCGGGCCTCCACGTCCGCCTTCTGCGCCGCGCTGGCGCGGGTGGTGAAGGGAATGTCGGCCAGGTTGCGGGCCAGCCGGATGCGGGTGGACACGACGGCGTCCGAGTCCGGCCCGGTGCCGCGGAGCCACTCGCCCAGCGTCGGCAGCATGTCATCGAGGTTCATCCGCCCCTTCCTTCTGTCGGATGGTGTCGCGGAAGACGGCCGCCTCCTCGTACCGCTCGGCGGCCACGGCGACCCGGAGTCGCTCGCGGAGGTCGGTCAGTTCGGTCCGCTTCGCCCGCCCGTCGCCGGCCGACCGCGGGGCCTTGCCGGTGTGGGCGGTGGCCCGGTGGATCTTGTCCAGCAGCGGCTCCAGGGCCGGGCGGAAGGCGGCGTAGTCGGCCGGGCAGCCGAGCCGCCCGTGCTTGCGGAACTCGGTGTACTGTAGGCCGCACGTCGGGCAAATCAACGCGGCGGATTCCGCCGAGGGCGGCGGCGGGCCGAGGACGAGGGCCACCAGCGCCTGCAAATTCAGGTGCCCGCCGACGGGGTCGGGCAGCAGCTGCTTCTCCCGCGCGCACCGCTCGCACAGGTGCGACTCCTTCTTCACCTTCTGGACGATGTCCGTCAGGTGAACGGTGGCCGGGTCGCCGCAGAACTGGCAGACGGGTGGGGGCATGGGTGGACAATCCTGTGTCTTGGCGAGCGGGGCGCGTCAGCCCCCTGTTTCTTGACCGCAACAGGGGGCTGACGCCCCCCCGCTCGCCAAGAGTGCGACCCGCTACGGAGCCTCTTCCAGCCGGCGGATGCGGTCGCGGAGCTGGGCCGCCTCCTCGTAGTGTTCCTCGGTCACGGCCAACTGCAACTTCCGCTTAAGCGTGTTCAACTCGGCCTGCGAGGACTTCGGCTTGGGCCGCCCGCGCGGCGTCTTCCCCTCGTGCCGGGTGGCCCCGTGGATGCTGTCCAGCAGCGGCGTCAGCTCCTCGCGGAACTGGTCGTAGTCGTGCGGGCAGCCGAACCGCCCGGCGTTGCGGAACTCGACGAACTTCAGCCCGCAGGCGGTACACACCTTGCCGCCGAAGTCGTCCGGGTCGGCGACCGCCTTGGCCGCCCCCTTCTTCGGGCTGCCCCCGGCCGGGTACAGGTACTTGCGGGCGCAGTCCTCGCACAGATGCACTTCCTCGAACGCCCCGGCGGTGAGGACTTCGGTGATGTGGACGGTCGCCTGCTTCGGGCACCGCTGGCACTTCTTCATGGGGAGATATCCGAGAGGCCGAGTCGTATTCCCGATTCTAGCACCGGCGGCCGCGACCCGGTAGGTTGGTAGCGGTGGTTTGCCCCATCCCAGGGTGGCCGACCGCGGCTTGCGTCTTGTTAGCCCGCCGCGCGAGCAAGGGCCGTTGGCCGACGCGGTGCCACGGCTCACTATTGCCCGCCACGGCGGTTTGGCTTGCTCGCGCGGCGGGCTAACAAGGCGATACATCCCGCCAAAGTCCGCTCTAGCTGGAATTCGCGCCGA
>JAYTTN010000754.1:0-13161 GCA_043745295.1 Fimbriiglobus sp.
ACGAACAACCCCGGCACGGTCTTCGCCCCCGGCACCGGCACGGCCGGCACGGTGGTCGGCGACGCCATCCAGACGATCCGCCTGAACTCGAACGCCAACTCGCCGAACAACAACTTCGGCGAAATCCTGAGCGCCAACGCGCAGCTCTCCGGCTTCGTGTACATCGACGCGAACAACGACGGCACCTTCCAGGGCGGCGAGACCCCCATCGCCGGGGCCACGGTGGTGCTGACCGGCACCCTGTCCACCGGCGGCGCGGCCACCCCGCGGACGACGACGACCGCCGCCAACGGCAGTTACGCCTTCACCGCCCTGCTGCCGGGCACCTACTCGGTGCAGGAACTCCAGCCGACGACCCCGGCCAACCTGCTGACCGGCAAGAACACCGCCGGCACCGCCACCACGAACGGGACGAACGGCACGGCCGGGGCGGTCGGCGACGACAACATCCGCACCGTCGTGCTGAACTCGTTCGGCAATTCGCCGGCGAACAACTTCGGCGAGGTGGTCGGGGCGCAGCTGGCCGGCACCGTGTACGAGGACGCGAACGACAACGGGGCGTTCGATGCCGGCACCGACGCGCCGCTGGTCGCGGTGACGCTGGTGCTGACCGGCACCGACGACCTCGGCGCGGTGACGCGGACGAGCGTCACCGTCGCGGACGGGTCGTACTCGTTCGCCGCCCTGCGGCCGGGCACCTACACGGTGACGGAGACGCAGCCGGCCGGCTACCTGAACCGGACGAACACCGCCGGGGCCACCACCAACGGCACCGCCGGCACCGTGGCCGGCGACGCCATCCAGACGGTGGTGCTGAACTCGGCCGGCAACTCGCCGGGCAACAACTTCGGCGAAGTGCGGCCGGTCCAACTGAGCGGGTTCGTGTACCACGACATCACCAACGACGGCACGTTCAACGCCGGCGACCTGCCGCTGGCCGGCGTGACGGTGGTGCTGACCGGCACGACCGACCTGGGCGCGGCCGTCGCGCCGCAGACGACGACCACGGCCGCTAACGGCAGCTACTCGTTCACCGCCCTGCGGCCGGGCACCTACTCGGTGACGGAAACCCAGCCGGCCAACTTCACCACCCGGACGAACAACCCCGGCACGGCGTTCGCCCCCGGCACCGGCACGGCCGGCACGGTGGCCGGCGACGTGATCCAGACGGTGGTGCTGAACTCGAACGCCAACAGCCCGGCCAACAACTTCGGCGAGGTGCTGACGGCGAACGCGCAGCTCTCCGGGTTCGTGTACGAGGACCTGAACGACTCGAACTCGCTCACCCCCGCCCTCGACCGGCCGATCGCCGGCGTCACGGTGGTGCTGACGGGGACGCTGTCCACCGGCGGGGCGGCCGCCCCGCTGACGACGACGACCGCCGCCGACGGCAGCTACTCGTTCGCCGCCCTGCTGCCCGGCACGTACACCGTCACCGAGACGCAGCCGGCCGGGTTCCTGAACCGCGGCGAGCAGCCCGGCAGCACCGGCGGCACCGCCCCGCAGAACGGCACCGTCATCAGCGCCATCCCGCTGGCCTCGCAGGCCAACTCGGCGAGTAACAACTTCGGCGAAGTGCGGCCGGTGGCGCTGGCCGGCAACGTCTACCACGACAAGAACAACAACGGCGTGTTCGACGCCGGCGATGCCCTCATCCCCCTCACGACTCTGACCCTGACGGGGACGACGGACCTGGGCACGGCGGTGTCGCTCACGCAGGTGACGGGCGGCGGGGCCTACGCCTTCACCGGTCTGCGGCCGGGCACCTACTCGGTGGCCGAGACGCAGCCGGCCGGGTTCACCACCCGCACGAACAACCCCGGCCCGGCGTACAACGGCACGCCGGGCACGGTGAGCGGCGACAACATCCAGACGGTGGTGCTGCGATCGGACGGCAGCAGCCCGGACAACAACTTCGGCGAGATCGTCCCGGCCGACGCGGTCCTGTCGGGCTTCGTCTACCGCGACCCGAACCTGAACGGGGTCCGCGAGCCGGGCAACGGCAACGAGCCGGGCCTGGCCGGGGTGACGGTGAAGCTGTTCCGCGAGGACGGGCCGGGCGTCCTGACCCAGGTGGGCCAGGCGCAGACGGACGCGAACGGGTTCTACTCGTTCGCCGGCCTGACCCCCGGCCTGTACCGGCTGGTGGAGACGCAGCCGGTCGGCTTCTACAGCACGAAGGACGCCGCCGGCAGCACCGGCGGGAACGCTCCCGGCAACGACACCATCACCACCATCCCGCTGGCGGCCAGTCAGAACTCGGCGAACAACAACTTCGGCGAGGTGCCCCGCACCAACCTGTTCGGGTACGTGTGGGTGGACGCCAACCGCAACGGCGTGTTCGACCCCGGCGAGGCCCCCATCCCCGGCGCGGTGGTGGCCATCGGCGGCACGGCCTTCACCAACACGACCATCTCCCAGCCGCTGACGAGCGGGCTGGCGCGAGGTCCGCTGACGGCGGTGACGGACGCCAACGGCCGGTGGGACTTCCTCAGCCTGCCGCCGGGCACCTACAACCTGACGCAGACGAACACCCCGGCGGGTCTGTCGGACTTCCGCTCGCAGAACGCCTCCGGCCAGACGGTCCAGAGCAGCACCGCCACCGCCTTCGGCGGGGTGTCGGCGGTGGACCCGGCCCAGGGGCCGCTGAACTTCGGCAAGGTGGCGACCTCGCCGCCGCCCGCGCCGCAGGAGGCGAGCAAGCAGAACTTCCTCGGCTCGTCGGTGCTGACCTCGTCGGCAGCCCCCTCCAACCCGCTGGTCGGGCCGTCCACCGGCGCGGTGAACACCACCCCGCCGTTCGGCATCGGCACCGGCAACCCGGCCGTGCCGGCGCTGGTGGCGGTCGGGGCCGGGGCCGGGTTCACCCCCGTCGTCCGCGTGTTCGACTACGGCAGCCAGACCGAGAAGTTCCGCATCCAGGCGTTCGAGGACGGCATGACCGCCGGCGTGCGGGTGACGACCGGCGACATCAACGGCGACGGGGTGCCGGACATCATCGCCACCGCCGGGCCGGGGGCCGGCCCCCGCGTGCGGGTGTTCGACGGCACCACCGGCACCGCCATCCGCGACTTCTACGCCTACCCGCCGCAGTTCCGCGGCGGCCTGTACGTGGCCGCCGCCGACTTCAACGGCGACGGGCGGATGGACATCGTGACGGGCGCGGGCGAGGGCGGCGGGCCGAACGTCCGCGTGTTCGACGGGGCGACCGGGCAGCTGCTCGCCAGCTTCTACGCCTTCGACGCCAACCAGACCGGCGGCGTCCGCATCGCCGTCGGCGACTTCAACGGGGACGGCGTCCCGGACATCGCCGTGTCGAACGGGCCGGGCAACACGTCCGTCGTCCGCGTGTTCAGCGGCAAGGGGTTCGGCCAGATCGCCCAGTTCACCCCGTACTCGGCCACCTACACGGGTGGGGTGTTCCTGGCGGCCGGCGACCTAAACGGCGACGGCAAGGTGGAACTGGTGACCGGGGCGGACCAGGGCGGCGGGCCGAACGTGCGGACGTTCGACGCCCTCACCGGCCAGTTGCGGAACAGCTTCTTCGCCTACGAGAGCAGCTTCACCGGCGGCGTGCGGGTGACGGTGCGGGACATCACCGGCGACGGTAAGGCGGACATCATCACCGGGGCCGGCATCGGCGGCGCGTCCCGCCTGCGGGTGTTCTCCGGGGCCACCCTGCTGCCCGTCGAGGAGTTCTACGCCTTCGACTCCGGCGTCCGCACCGGCGTCTACCTGGGGTAACGCCTGCCGGGTGAAGCACGAAACGCCGCCCGGAGGGGCAACCCTCCGGGCGGCGGCGTGTTCTCCGTATTCGGCGGGCGGGATCGCGGAACTTGTCGCTGTCATCCGCGCCGGTATCGGCGGTAACTGTGCCATCGCCCCGTAGTGTTCCACGGGACGCGCCAGAACCGCCAACCGCCGGGGATCGACCGTCATGAGCGAAGTAAGCTGCCTGAACTGCGGCGAGTGGAACGATCCGATTCAAGCGGTCGGCCGCTGCGAGAAGTGCGGGCACAAGTTGCCGTCGATGCCGGACAGGGCGCTCCGGCGGGAGGTCCGCGAGGAACCGCTTGCCGCCGCTCGGGCGGACGGCAATCCTCCGGCCGCGACATCCGCCCCGGCCGCGTTCCCCGTCCTCGATCCCGCGTGGCTGACCCCGACGCCGACCCCGCCGGTGCCGGCCGAACTGCCGGGCCGGCTGCGCGACCCGTTGCGGCAGCTCGCCACCGTGCTGCTGATCGGGCTGATCCTCTACGTGATCTTGACGCTCGTCCCGTTCGCGTTGGACAAGCAACCAGGGCGGGACGCCATCCTCGGGTTGGTGGAACTGTTCCTCGTCATGCCCCTCATGCTGTCGTTCGTCCGTGTCCTCCCGTCCCGCCGCGTGAACGCGCTGTACCTGCGGTCGTTCGCCAACGACGACGACACCCTGCCGATCCGCGTCGCCACCCAGCGCGCCCTGGGCGGGAAGTTTCGGCTGGCCGGCATCCGCGACCCGCGGAACCGCTGGCCGGCGGTCGTCCGCTGGATCGCCAACCTGCCCTTTGCCCTGGCCTACTCCACGCCGAAGTACATGAACCTGGAGGCCGGCGACCAGTGGAAGGCGCGCCTGTGGCGGACGATGGGCGACGCCCGCTGCGTGGTCATCGACCTGTCGATGCCGACGCGGTTCGTGGTGGAGGAGGTCCGCCTCAGCGTCGCCAGCGTGGGACTGGAACGCATCCTGTTCGCGGGGAATCCGACCGGCACTATCGGCGAGTGGCAGCAACTCGTTGCCTCACTGGTGTCAGGAGAAGCAATCGCCGCGGAAAGCGTCCGGGTCGCCATCTGGGAGAACACTGCGGCGGGCCGGCGGGCCTACCGCGAACAGGTGCGGGCGTTCGCCGAGGGGTTGCCGGCCGCCCCGGCGGGGGTGAAGACGGCCGCGCTGCCGCTCGCCCTGGCGACCGGTTCGCCCGACGGCTCGGCCGCCCCCCGCGAGGGCGACGGGTGGACGGAAGTCATCGTCGGCACCGTGCTGGGGTCAGTCCTGATGGGAGGGTACACCCTTCTCAAGGAGCTGCTGGTGGGAGCGGGGTGGATGCCCGCCTACCTGATCCTGCTGGGCGTGTTCGCGGTGTTCTTCCTCATCGCCCTCGTGCGCTACTTCATCGACTGCGGGTCGATGGCCGAACGGCTGAAGTTCCTCGCCACGTTCGGACTTTCGCTCGCCTTGATGCCGGTCGCGCTCCTGTGGATGACGCACCGGGTCCGGGACCATGCCGAGCGGGAGATCGTGTCGAACAACCTGAAGCAGATCGGCCTCGCCATGCACAACTACCACGACAACTTCGGCACTCTGCCGCCCGCCGCGCTCATCGATCCGCGCGGCCGGAAGCTGCTGAGCTGGCGCGTCCAAATCCTGCCGTACATCGAGGAGGACAAGCTGTACCGCGACATCCGCCACGACGAGCCGTGGGACAGCGAGTGGAACAAGCAGTTCCTCCTGCGGATGCCCAAGTTGTACGCGCATCGCAGCGACGAATCGGTGGACGACAACCGGGCCGGTCGGACGCGGTTCCAGGTGTTCGTCGGCCCCGGCACGCCGTTCGAATCGCTCACGCGGAGCCGGTTCACGTCCTTCACCCGCACGACCGACACCATCCTCGTGGCGGTGGCGCGGAAGGCGGTCCCGTGGACGAAGCCGGACGACCTCGACTACCGACCCGACGGCCCGTTCCCGGAGTTGGGCCACGCGGAGGGCAAACTGGTCCAAGTGCTGCTCGCGGACGGGAGCGTGAAGGCGCTGCCCGCGCGAACGCCGGAGGAGAAGCTGCGGCAATGGATTCGGCGGGAGGGCGACCGGCCGCCAGTCGGGGAGTAGTCCGCGCGGCCGTGACCACTGAGCGGGCTTCCCTCTCGCGGTCGCGGCCTCCGAGCCGGTCGTCGCGACCCGTCATCCGCCCATCCCCCAACGGGCGGCGGCCTCGGCCACCCGCTTGCCGAGCGCGACCGCCGTCTTGCGGTCGCCGCCGTTCACGGGCGCGTCGCCGGGGTACGTCTGCGCCATCGCGCCGGTGTAGCTGCTCAGGCGGTTCACGTTCTCCGGGGCCGGCCCTTCCACCAGCACCCCCGTGCCGACCCACACCATGCTGTGCTGCATCGCATTCACGACCAACCCTTGGAGGGTGTTCAACTTGTCCCCGCTCAGGCCCTGAGAGTGCGTGAAGCCGGCGGCGATCTTGTCCTTCCACCCCTGGTGGTACCAGACGCCGCTGCAGGCGTCGATGAACGCCTTCAGTTGCGCCGAGTACCCGCCCATGTACGTCGGGGAACCGAAGACGATAGCATCGGCCGCGTTCAACTTGGCGAGTTGTTCGTCGTTCTTCCAGCGGCCGTTCTGGATGTCGGAATCCAGCAACCGGACCAGTTCGACGGTGGTGCCGGCCACGCTCGCGGCCCCTTCGCCGACGGCGACGGCGAGTTCGTGGGTGTGACCGGTGGCCGAGTAGTAGACGACGGCGACGGCGGGCATGGGGAGCGACTCCAGTGGTTGAGGACGGAGGATTGATAGGCGCGGCTCGCAACACCCGACGCCGACGCTTCCGGCTCCGTTTCGCTATCCTTCCCCTCGCCCCTGTTCCCCGTGATGGAGGTTCGCTCTCCCATGCGTCGATTCCCGCTCACCCTGCTGGCCGCCGCCCTGGTGCTGCCGGCCGCGTCCGCCCAGACCAAGCCCGGCGTCGGCCCGGCATTCGAGGAGGAGAAGTTCGGCGAGGCCCCCGCCATCACCGACCCGAAAGACCCGAAGAAGACGATCCGCCCGGCCGGGTTCGTCACCGCGTACACCCTCATCAACAAGTCCGGGGCGAAGGTGAAAATCCTCACCCTCGGCGGCATCGTCGCCGAGTTGCACGTCCCGGACAAGGACGGCAAGCTGGCCGACGTGGTGTGCGGGTTCGACACCCTCAAGGGCTACCTCGACGGGCACCCGTACTTCGGGGCCATCACCGGCCGCGTGTGCAACCGCATCGGGGCGGGCAAGTTCACCCTCGGCAAGACCGAGTTCACCCTGCCGACGAACAACGGCAAGAACTCGCTGCACGGCGGCGAGGTCGGGTTCGACAAAATGCTGTGGCGGGGTGAAGCCGCCGCCGGCCCGAAGGGACAGACCCTGACGCTGACCTACACCAGCGCGGACGGCGAGCAGGGCTATCCCGGCGAGCTGAAGTGCGCCGTCACCTACACCTGGACCGAGAAGAACGAGCTGGTCATCGACTACAAGGCCACGACGAACAAGACGACCGTGGTGAACCTGACCAACCACAGCTACTTCAACCTGGGCGGGCACGCCAGCGGCACCATCCTGGATCACGAACTGCAACTGGTCGCCGACAAGTACACGCCCACCGACGACACCCTGCTGCCGACCGGCAAGGTCGAGCCGGTGGCGGACACGCCGTTCGACTTCACCGTCGCCACGCCCATCGGCAAGCGGATCAAGGACATCAAGGCCGAACCGGTCGGGTACGACCTGAACTACGTCCACGGGGACAAGCGGACGGCCGAGCCGAAGCGGGTGGCGACGGTGACGGACCCGAAGTCGGGCCGGACGCTGGACGTGCTGACCGTCGAGCCGGGCGTGCAGTTCTACACCGGCAACTTCCTGGACGGCAAGACCAAGGGCAAGGGCGGCACCGCGTACAACCGGTACCAGGCGTTCTGCCTGGAGACGCAGCACTTCCCGAACTCGCCGAACGTGACGGCCTTCCCCAGTATCGAACTGAAGCCGGGCGAGGAGTACCGGACGACGACGACGTACCAGTTCGGCGTGAAGAAGTGAGGACTCGGCGCTCCCGTCGGTCGCGGCGATGACAACTTCTCGTCGCCGCGACCGAACGGAGCGGTGCCTCAATCCACGTCGAAGGCGAACTCGTTCTTGTCGCCCTTCTTGACGGTCACTTTGGCGAACGGCTGCGCCGGGTTGCCGTACTTGCCGTTCAGCATCTGCTGACCGCCGGCCCCTTCGCCGCTCAGCGACATCTTGCCGGCCTTCGCCTCCTTGTTCCACTGCACCGTCACGCCGTACTCGCCCTCCGGCGCGCCGTCGTCGGCCTGATAGCTGGTCAGCACGAACGTGCCGTCGTCCTTCACCTTGGCGAACGGCTTGCCGCCGATCCTCTTCTCCACGGCCGGATCGACCGGGTGGAAGACCACCAGCGCCCCGGTCGGGATCACGGTGGCGGATTTCCGGTACACGACCTTCCCGGTTGTGGGGACGGTCGGCGGCTTGTCGTCGCCCCCGCAGCCGACGACGGCGAAGAGCGGGAGGAGTAGGAATGGGCGGGACATGGGATGTTCCTGGTGGAGTGCGGTCTTGGCGAGCGGGGGTGTAAGCCCCCTGTTCCGTCAATGCAAACAGGGGGCTTACGCCCCCCGCTCGCCCGGAATGGGAGGTCGCGCAAACTCAGTCGGTGCTGGGGCTGACCTCGGACGCGGTCATGCCGCCGCCGTTCGCGGTGATGAGGGCGGCGTAGGTCTGCGGGTTGATGCTCTCGCGGACGAACCGCACGCTGCCGTCGGCGAACACGTGCATGGCCCCGCCGGTGTGGAAGCTGTACGTCTCGTTGTCGTTGTGGCAGTTGATGACGCAGTTGCCGGGCGAGCCGGTGTTCGTCTTCGAGACGGCCCCGTCCAGGCCGTAGTCGTTCTCGTGGTGGCCCCAGCCGCCGTCCTGAAGGGAGCGGGTGGTGTTCCGCGCGCCGCCGACGTAGTAGTCGGGCCGGCCGGCCGACTCCGACAGCAGGATCGTGTTGCTGGTGCCGTCCGTCACGCCCACCATCGTCGCCGGTTGGGACGCCACCGGTCCCAGGTAAGTCGTGACGCCGGCCCCCTCGATCTTCGGCCGCATGGCACTGTACAGGCTGGCCTGCGACGTGCCGACCGGGTAGCCGAAGAAGGTGATCGAGCCGGGGTTGATCGAGCTGTTGGTGGCGTAGTCGGTCACGCCCAGGTTCTGGTACGGGAACGTCGCCGCGAAGGTGAACGTCCCGGACACCGTGCGGCTCGACCCGCCGGGGGTGGACGGGCAGAGGAACGTCTTGATCTGGTTCCGCAGCGGCGTCTGGTTGTCCACCAGGCCGGGGGCCACGGCGAACCACGGGTAGTTCGCGTTGTACTGGCGGAAGATGTTGTCCTGTTCGATGTACGGCAGGAAGTTCGGTGCCCAACTGTGGACGACGGCCGGGAACGGGTAGCCCGGCTGGCCGACCCCGCCGGCCGGCAGACCAATGTTCACGATCAGGCTCGGCGGGAGGACGCCGTAACTGCTCTCGTAGTTGTGCGCCGCGAGGCCGAGCTGCTTCAGGTTGTTGGAACACGACATGCGGGCGGCGGCCTCGCGGACCTTCTGAACCGCCGGCAGCAGCAGGCCGATCAGGATGGCGATGATGGCGATGACGACCAGCAGCTCGATGAGCGTGAACCCGATACGACGACGGCGAGTCATGGCGACCTCCGATGCGGGGATGGCAACAACCCATCGTTAGCGGCCGGGACGGCCGGAGGCCGGTTCGTGACGGTCTTCACGCGCAATCTTCGCGCCGTCCTCACATTGCGGGGAGGGCGACGCCGCGTCACTCGCTGTCGTCGCGCATGGCGAGGCGGTCGGGGTCGTACATCCAGTCGTGGTCGTGGCCGCGAATGCCGTCTCGCAGCTCCACCCGGATGCGCATCGGGATCGGCCGTTCGGGTTTCGGCGGGAACGGGTACGAGGATAGCGGGGTGGGCGAAAATCCCACCGCCGGCTCCGGAGAGGTGGTTTCTTGCAAACCGTAACCGCCAACTCCGGATCGATGAAGTGTACGCAAGTAGATATGCGCTCCGTTTTTGGGTTTGTCAAATCAAAATGGAAAGATTGTCAAAAATAGTTTGTCCAGATGATCGGGTGCCGTCGAGCGATTTCCAAACCCCACCCCCTCGGAGGCTGGGGCGGTGGGGTTTCGACTCGAGTCGATCGCAAAACCGACCCCTGACAGCCCCCAACTCCTCTCCCTCGGACGTTCCGCGCGGCGCGGGAACTGGGGAGGGGAGGAAGACACCGTCGGGACAACGCACCCCCCGTCGCCCGACTCTCCGAGTCGGAAACCGGTCACCGACTCGGAGAGTCGGGCGACGAAGGCCGCCACTTCCAACCCCGTCCATTCGCGCGACGCCCGCCCGCTACACCATCCGCAGCAGGAACGGCACTTCGGCCAGCACGTGCAGGAACGCCACCGTGAAGTAGATGGTGCGGGTGGTGCCGTAGTCGGTCAGGAACGCGGTCCACAAGACCGCCACCGCGAACAGGCCGAACAGCAGCACCACGGCCACCCCGCCGGCCCACGTCCGGTTCCGCCGCGCGGCCGGGATCGCCTTCAATTCCCACGGCTTCGACCGCAGGCCGATCAGCGGGATGAGCAGCACCCACACGCCGCAATGCACGGTCTCCAAAAAGGTGAGCGACGGTCATCGGGAAGACCGTCGCTCACGCTTCCGGCTCGGATCGACCGCGTGGATGATTGGCGGCTCGGCGGGAGCCTGGCCCTCCCGAAAACCAAGAACGCCACTCCCTGGTGGTCGCGGCTCGCAAGTCAGTCGTTCTCGAACTCCCACAGCGTACACCGGATGTCGCCGTCGGAGAAGTGGGCGGTCCACCGCGGGGCGAACGCCTCGCCCCTCCCCCGCCTACAATTCCCGGATGCCCCTTCACCGAGGTTCGCCATGTCCCGATTCGCACTCTTGACGCTGGTCGCGTTCGCCTGCCCCGCCGCCGCCGACGACTGGCCGCAATACCTGGGGCCGAAACGGGACGGCGTGTGGCGTGAGGACGGCATCCTGGACAAGTTCCCGGCCGGCGGGCCGAAGAAAGTCTGGTCGAAGCCGGTCGGGGCCGGGTACGCCGGGCCGGCGGTGGCGGCGGGCACGGCGTTCGTCACGGATCGCGTTCAGGAGCCGGCCGAGGCCGAGCGGGTGTTCGCCTTCGACGCCGCGACCGGAAAAGAACTGTGGAAGTACGAGTACCCGGTGAAGTACGCCAAGATCGGCTACGCCAGCGGGCCGCGCGCCACCCCCACCGTGGACGGCGACCGCGTGTACGTCCTGGGTGCGATGGGCGATTTGGTGTGCCTGACCGCCGCCACGGGCGAGAAGGTGTGGGCGACGAACTACATCAAGGACTACACCGCCCGCACGCCCATCTGGGGATTCGCGGCGGCCCCGCTGGTGGACGGCGATAAACTCGTCTGCCTCGTCGGCGGCAAAGGCGGCAAGCTGGCGGTCGCGTTCGACAAGAAGACCGGCAAGGAGCTGTGGGCCGCCGAGACGCTGGACGAGACCGACTGCGGGTATTCGCCGCCCGTGATCTACACGTTCGGCAAGGTCCGCACGCTGGTCATCTGGCACGGGGCGGCGGTGCTGGGCCTGAACCCGGAGACGGGCAAGCGGCTGTGGAAGCAGGACTTCAAGGTGAATTACGCCCTCACCGCGCCGATGCCGATGCAGGCCGGCGACAACCTGTTCGTCACCGCCTTCTACGAAGGCCCGATGATGCTCAAGATCGGCGGCACCACGCCGGAAATCCTGTGGCGGGGCAAGGGCAAGAGCGAGCGGCCGGAAGGCAGCGACAAGCTGCACAGCATCATGCCGACGCCGGTCGTCAAGGACGGGCACATCTACGGCGTGTGCAGCTACGGCGAACTGCGGTGCCTGAAGCTGGACACCGGCGAGCGAGTCTGGGAGACGCGCAAGCCGACCGTCGGCACGGCCGCCGAGGAGGGGAAGCCGGTGCGGTGGGGCAACCTGTTCCTGACCGCGCACGCCGACCGCTTCTTCCTGTTCAACGAGCAGGGCGAACTGGTCATCGCCAAGCTGTCGCCGAAGGGGTACGAGGAGATCGACCGGGCGAAGATCGTCGAGCCGACGAACAAGCTGGCCGGCCGGCTGACGGTGTGGACCCCGCCGGCCTTCGCCGGGAAGAAGATGTACGTCCGCAACGACAAGGAACTGGTGTGCGTCGATCTGGCGAAGTGACCGTCCGGCGAGCCGCGACCGCAAGGGAGCGGCATCTCGGTCTACAGAACGTGCGCCGGCCTCCGGTACGGTGCCCACGAATTTAGGGGATTCGCCATGAGCCACGACCGCCGCCTCATCGACTCGATCAAAGCCAACTTCGCCCGCAAGTCGCTGGCCCAGCTTCAGGTGGTCGCGGGGGAGACGGATCGTGAGCGGTGGTCTCTCCACGCGGTCACGGCGGCCAACGAGGTCCTCCACGACCGCGCGGAGAGACGGGCATTGGAGCCGGATGCGCCGGAGGCCGACGAAGAGCCATCCGAATTCATCTACGAACCGGACGCAGTCGAGCTGGGAGTTTTGGCCGGGCTGCTGATGGGATTTGTGGTCGTCCCGTACCTCCGCCGCGTCGAAGCCCCGGACCTGCCGGTCCCGTTCGGCCACAACGTGGCGTGGCTCTGCCTCAGCACCTCGGACACGGCGGCGGTCGCCTCCGCGCTGGGGTTGAGCGATGGGCGTGCGTGGAAGCGCGTCCTCGCCGAGACCCCGTGGGGGCCGGGCGTCGAAGCGGCGCACCAGCAGGCGGGGGAGGTGTACGTCACCCCGCCGGTGGGCGACTGGACACTCGCGGTGGGGGCCGCCCTGTTCCAATCGCCGGAGCGGACGGCGACGGTGCTGCGACCGCTCCTCGAACGCCTGAGCCTCCGCTTCGGCGAAGTCCAGTATTTCGCCAACCACACGGACATCGGACTGAACGTGTGGGGTCGTGCCGAGCGCGGTCGGCTGGTGCGCGGCTACAGTTGGCTCGGCGCGCGGGGCGTCACGCTGTGGGATGAGGGCGAGCCGACGGAGGAAGAGCTGGGCCTCGGATTCCGATTCGGAGTGGGCCAGCCCCCGCGAGTCGAGTCGGGTGACGCCGGCGACCTCGCCCCTTTCCCCGACGACGGCGTTCTCCAACTCGCCTACCTCTGGAGCATCGACCCCACGAGCCTGGATCAGGAGTTCAAGGAGCCGGGGTCGGGGTTGCTGGGGAGCCTCACCCCAACTGTGCCAGCCCCTCGGCGATGACCTCCGCCAGCAGTCGCGGTTCGCCGCCGAACTTGGCGGTGAACTCGTCGCGGGTCGGCACCA
>JAYTTN010000755.1:0-3511 GCA_043745295.1 Fimbriiglobus sp.
GGCGGGTCATCCATGAGACGGTCGTCGGAGCGAACGACACCGCCCGAGAATGCCGCCTCCACTTCGCCGAGTCAACCCAGGTTCAGGAACTGGCTCTCAGACGCGGCGGGGCCGAAGGAGCTACACATCTGGGAAAGCCGTCGTGCCCCGCCGTCTGCTGCAGCGCCTGGTTCGGCGTGCCTTTGCTATCGGGCGGAGCGGCACAAGGCAGTGAACGGCGACTTCGGGTTCGGGCCAGTTGGGTCCGACACCCACTCCGCCAAACCATCAACGAATCCGGCCGTGCCCGCGTGCCGCATGGCCGCCCGCAACTCCCCAACCGTGTACGGCTCCCATCCGCTAGCGGCCAGCCGAACGTGTTCGTCCTCGGCGATGGCGTGCCCGACGTTGTCCGCGAACTCGGCCCACCACCCATCAGGCGGAGGGCCGTGGGCGAACACCAGCCCGACGCCCATCAGGTACTCGCCGTCCGCCACGCCCGGCCGGATGTAGCACTCACACAGCCCGGTGAACCCCTTGGCGTTCAGGCCAGCCAAGACACCCAAGGCCGACATGGGCTGGTACATGCGGCCGATCGGGGCGAACGCGAGCAAGCAGCCGGCGGTAGCGTCGTCGAGCGGCTGAACCCCCGGCTTACGCTCCTCCATCGGATCGCCCTCCGCCGCCGAACGATGAAGCTCAGCGGCGGCCCCAGTGGCCTACTGAGCAGTGGAAACTGCTAATGACAGGCCGTCCGCTGCAGCGCCTGGTTCGGCCTCGGCGCTGGCGATCAGAACGCGAACGACTCGCGGGTGACGCGCACCCCGTGGCCGAACTCCCCGGACCAGCTCGCGTGTGCAAATCCGGCGACCGACGGCGGGGTGACGCCCCATCGGGCGAGGATGCCAACGACGTTGAGGACGGACTGCATCGAATCCGTGTCCGACGCCGCAGCGTAACAACTCCGGCCGATGACCATCTGCACCTCGTAAAGCGCGTGGTGCAAGGACTGAATCCGGTCGACAGACAGCGAGCCCGCCGTCAGTGCGGCGAACTCCTCGACATTCCGTGGCAGCAGGTGCTTGTCGAACCAGAGGCACGCCCACTTCGCGTCCAGTGCCTGCCAGTGAGCGGCCACTTCCCCGAGGATGTAAGGGTCAGCCACCGCCCACTCGGTGCAAAGCCGCTCCGCGCACGCCAAAGCGTAGGCGTATCGCCCTCTCATGCTCAACAGGCGAAGGTCGCTGTCGTGAACCATCTCTGCGGCTTCTGCCTTGCCGAACGACCCAGCTCAGCCGCCGGCGGGGCGACGGAGCCAACGACCCCAGGAAAACCTCCACGCCCCGCCGGTCGGCTGCAGCGCCTGGTTCGGCCTCGGCTGCCACACCGACGACCCGCACGACGAAGCTCGCTCCTCGCCAACCGACGGCCCCGAGTCGAGCGCCCGCCGCGCGTTCTGCTTGGGTGCTGCTGCCCGGCCGAACGACCCAGCTCAGCAGCGGCGGGGGCTGCAAGAGCTATGACCCTGGGAAAGCCTACCTGCCCCCGCCGTCTGCTGCAGCGCCTGGTTCGGCGTCTTCGAGGCCAGACGGAGTGAGTCGCCCGATGAACTCGTCGAAGCCTCGCGCTAACAGGAACAGATACTCGTACCCTTCCGGCTTGGCCGGGAGTTGGCCGTCCCGACGCCGTGCCAGCCACTCCTCGATGGACGGGTGCAGGGCGGTGAACATGCGTCGGAACTCCTCGTCTGACCACAGCGCCCGCTGGTCGGCGTCGAGGAAGTATACATGCCCGTCATCCGGGCCGCCGCAGCGCACGACGATCACGCACCCATCCATGCCGCCATCGGCCACAACCGCAAACCCAGGCGAGTCACCGAGCGAATCGGTAGCCCACCGGAGGTCGTACACCTCGTACTCGGGCACCATGTGGCCGTAGAACAGGCCGACCCACCCGCCGGTGCCGTTCGGCGTCGGCTGCTCCAAGAAGTCGCAGATAGCGCTGCCGGTCCAGCCGCCGAACGCCATCAGGAACGCCCGGTACTCGGCCGGCAGTCGCAGACCCCGCTCACGCTCGAAGTCGGCAACGAACTCCTCGGTGACAGGCAATTGCCAGTCCGCAGGCTGGTAGCCGAGCGCTTCGAGCTTTGTGCGAACGGCTTCCACCATCTGCTGCCCTCCTGCCGCCGAACGACCCAGCTCAGCAGCCGGGGCCGCCGAGCGACAATGAACCCCGCAACCGCTACATGCGGCCCCGGTCTGCTGCAGCGCCTGGTTCGGCGTCTGGAGCCTGCCAGTCCAGCCACGCCGCCACCCGCAGATCATAGACCTGCCCGCCGGAGGGATACCCGCCGGCGATCTCGACCCGATACTGCCTGCCCCGCCTCTCGGTGAACGCCACCCGCATCGGATGCGCCAAGTCGTGCTCCATGAGGTACAGGCAGAAGAACGGCCACCCGATCCCGCTCGGCCAGTCCGCCGGCTCGTCGTCCGGGGATTGGGGGAACGAGTACGCCCGGCCAACTAACTCGTCCGGCAATGCGACCCGCAGGGGGAGCATCTGGGCGTACAGATAAGGCTCGGACCCAGCCAACCAGTCGAGCGGTCCCTCGTCGCGGTCGTCAGGCCAACTCCGGTAGTCGAGTTGGGGCGACTCGGCGCAATGGACCTCGATGCCCCAGCGGTAGTCGTCCGAGGCGTCTCGCCCGCGGCACAGCTCCCCGCGTAGCACCGGGAAGGCGATCGTGTTCAGGTACAGGTGGTCCACCGCACTCGCGCCCTCGGCCGCCGAACGACCCAGCTCAGCCGCGGCGGGGGCGACGGAGCCGTCAACGCCCGCGGAACCTTCCCGCCCCCGCCGTCGGCTGCAGCGCCTGGTTCGGCGTCGGGCGCTCCTGCCCACGACCCGCACGACGAAGCTCGATCACCACACTGCGTGGACTGCCAGTCAAGCGCCGGCCGCGCACTCTGCTCCGCTCTGCTGCCGCCGAACGACCCAGCTCAGCCGCGGCGGGGGCCGAGACACCAGCGACCCATGCGAAACCTTCGTGCCCCCGTCGTCGGCTGCAGCGCCTGGTTCGGCGTCATCCGCCACCGCCCACGACCCGCACGATGAAGCCCGTTCCTCGCCAACCGACGGCCGCGCGTCAAGCGGTCATCGCGCACTCTGCTCGCGTGCTTCTGCCGCCGAACTAGTAATTAGGCCGCGCGTGCGCGGCCTATCTCGGTCGTGGGTTCAGCGACTCGATACCCTGACCTACGGTCAGGGTATCGCCCGGCCGTTTCCGTGTCAACTATCCCACTAACGAACCGCGCGCCCGTCACGGGCCCGTCAGTCGTCCAGCGGGCTTTTCACGCCACGTCCGCCCCGGTTCAGCACGTGCGTGTAGATCATCGTCGTACTCACGTCGTCGTGGCCGAGCAGTTCTTGCACCGTCCGGATGTCGTACCCGGCCTCCAACAGGTGGGTGGCCAAACTGTGCCGGAAGGTGTGGCTGGTGGCCCGCTTGCCGATCTTCGCCGCCGCCACCGCC
>JAYTTN010000756.1:0-13146 GCA_043745295.1 Fimbriiglobus sp.
TCCGCATCGAGGAGGAGGTGCGGTTCGAGCCGGCGTGGTCGGACGTGCTGTGGCGGCAGAAGCCCCGGCGGAACGAGCACCGCCCGCCACTGCGATTGCGTGACCGGCGTCACCCCCAGCCAGAACCCCCGCGTCAGCGTCGCGGGGTGAAGCGTTTCACGTTCCCCCCTTCCTTCTTCCGTCTCCGGGCTTCCCATCAGGAAGAACCCCGGCGGGATGAACGACATCGTCGACTCCACGCCGCCGGGCAGGGTGAGCGTCTTCTGGGGGATGCACGGCTGCACGCCGGCGCGCATCAGTTCCATCATGCGGGCGTGCCGCTCCGGCCGCTCCGGGTGCGCGTCGGGGTCGGTGCAGGTGCGGAGCAGTTCGCGGTGAACCCGTACCAACTCGGCGCGTTCGGGCTGGCCGTGATCCTCCAGCCAGTCGGCCATCACCAGCCAGCGAAGGGCGTTCGCCGGGTCGGCCACGACGCCGGCGAGGAGGGCGTCCAGGTCGGACATTCGGAAGTAACCCCATGTGGTGAAAGGGGAACGGAAGGCTGTCGTAGCTGGCGGAACACGGGTTCGGGGGGAGCAGCGGCAGTAGCCGATGAATAAACTTCGCACAATTCCGCGCGGTTTACTTGACAAACCCAAAAACGGAACGCATATACACTGTGTAAGCAATTTCACACCGCCCACTCTGCCCACTCCGATCTTCCATTCTTGTTCGCCCGCCGCGCGAGCCAGGGTCGCTGGCCGACGCGGTGCCGCCGTTTGCGGTTGCTGTCCACGGCGGTTTGGCGCTTGCTGGCGCGGCGGGCGAACAGGACTCTCCCACCTACAACGTCCCTGCCCGTTCCGCATTCCCAAGAGGAACCGACATGCTTCGTCTTCTCTCGCTGGCCGCCCTCGCGGTCGTCGCGTCCGCGGCCGTCGCCGCCGACTGGCCGCAGTGGCGCGGCCCCGACCGCACCGGCGTCTCGACGGAAACCGGCCTGCTCAAGGAGTGGCCGGCCGACGGCCCGAAGTTGCGGTGGCAGGTCACCGACCTCGGCACCGGGTACTCGTCGCCGGTGGTGGCGAAGGGCGTCGTCTACATCCAGACCACCCGCAAGGGCGAGGAGTTCGTCGTCGCGCTGGACGAGAAGACCGGCAAGGAGGCGTGGGCGACGAAGCTCGGCCTGGTCGGCAAGAACCAGGGGCCGCAGTACCCCGGCACCCGCGCCACCCCGACGGCGGACGGCGACTTCCTGTACTGCCTGGCATCCGACGGGGAACTGAACGCGGTCGGCACCGACGGCAAGGTGAAGTGGCACAAGAACATCAAGGCGGAGTTCGACGGGGAAGTCGGCTACTGGGCGTACACCGAGTCGGTGCTGATCGACGGCGACAAGCTGATCTGCACCCCCGGCGGGAAGGCGGCGACCCTGGCGGCGCTGAAGAAGACCGACGGCTCGGTCATCTGGAAGTCCGAAGTGCCGGGCGGGGACATCGCCGACTACGCCAGCGTCATGGCCGTGACCGGCGGCGGGAAGAAGCAGTACGTGCAGTACATGCGGAAGGCGCTCGTCGGCGTGGACGCGGAGACCGGCAAGTTCCTGTGGAAGTACACCAAGACGCAGGACCAGGGGGCGAGCATCCTGACGCCGGTGGTCAGCGACGGCAAGGTGTTCATTGCCGGCTCCCGCACCGGCGGCGCGGTGGTGAAGCTGGAGGCCGACGGCGACGGCGTGAAGCCGACCGAGGTGTTCTTCCAGAGGGCCTACGGGCCGAGTTCGGGCGGGGCGGTGCTGGCCGACGGGCACCTGTACTTCACCGCCGGCGGGCAGCGGGACGCCAAGCTGTTCTGCGTCGAGTTCGCCACCGGCAAGGAGAAGTGGAAGGCCGAGTGCGTCGGGTCGGCGTCGCTGTGCGCGGCCGACGGCCGGCTGTACGTGCGGGGCTGGACCGGCGACATCGCGCTGGTCGAACTGAACGCCGCCAAGTACGTCGAGACCGGCAAGTTCAAGCAGCCGCTGAAGTCGAAGACGACCGGCTGGCCGCATCCCATCGTCGCCAACGGCGGGTTCTACGTCCGCGACATGGACGCGCTGCTCTGCTTCGACGTGTCGGCCGGGAAGTGACACAGGGTTTTCGCCGCGACTTCAGGAGCGGGCCACCGTGGCCCGCTCCTGAAGTCGCGGCGAACAGGGGAAATCCCTTCACCGACCGTCGCGCATCGCTTACCATCCACCCATGAACTCTTCACTCGCCCCCACCCGCCGCTACTTCTTCGGCCGCACGGCCGCCGGCCTCGGCACCGCCGCGCTGGCGTCCTTGCTGAACGACGACCTGTTCGCCGCCGACGCCAAGCCGGACCTGAAGACCCTCGGCGCGCTGCCGGCGCTGCACTTCGCCCCGAAGGCGAAGCGGGTCATCTCGCTGTTCATGTCCGGCGGGCCGAGCCACATCGACCTGTTCGACTACAAGCCGAAGCTGAAGGAGCAGCACGGCAAGGAGCTGCCCGACAGCGTCCGCAACGGCCAGCGGATCACCGGCATGACCTCCGGGCAGAAGTCGTTCCCGTGCGTCTTCCCGATGTTCAAGTTCGCCAAGCACGGGAAGAGCGGCGCGTGGGTGAGCGAACTGTTGCCGAACATCGCCAAGGGCATCGACGACTGGGCGGTGGTGAAGTCGGTGAACACCGAGGCCATCAACCACGATCCGGCGGTCACGTTCATCCAGACCGGCAGTCAGCAGCCGGGCCGCCCGGCGCTGGGGTCGTGGCTGAGCTACGGCATCGGCACCGCCAACAAGAACATGCCGGCGTTCGTGGTCATGCTGTCGCAGGGCAGCGGCAACAAGACCGACCAGCCGCTGTTCTCGCGGCTGTGGGGCAGCGGGTTCCTGCCGTCGCAGCACCAGGGCGTGCGGTTCCGCTCCGGCAAGGACGCGGTGCTGTACCTATCCAACCCGGACGGCCTGGATCGCGAGGGCCGACGGGACATGCTGGACGCCGTGAACGAGCTGAACAAGATCGAACACGCGAAGGCCGGCGACCCGGAAATCCTGACGCGGATCGAGCAGTACGAGATGGCGTTCCGGATGCAGACCAGCGTGCCCGGCCTGACCGACTTGAGCAAGGAAGACAAGAAGACCATCGACATGTACGGCATCGACGACAAGGCCGAGGACGGCGGGTTCGCCCGCAACTGCCTGCTCGCCCGGCGTCTGGCCGAGAGCGGCGTGCGGTTCGTGCAACTGTTCCACCGCGGGTGGGATCAGCACGGCGGGCTGCCGGGACAGATCCGCGGCCAGTGCAAGGACGTGGACAAGCCGGCGGCGGCGCTGATCGCGGACCTGAAGGCGCGGGGGATGCTCGACGACACGCTCGTCATCTGGGGCGGCGAGTTCGGCCGCACCGTGTACAGCCAGGGCGCGCTGACGGGCACCAACTACGGCCGCGACCACCACGGCCGCTGCTTCACGGTGCTGATGGCCGGCGGCGGCGTGAAGGCCGGCCAGACCTACGGCGAGACCGACGACTTCTGCTACAACGTGACCGAGAACCCGGTGCCGGTCCACGACCTGAACGCGACCGTCCTGCACCTGCTGGGGCTGAACCAC
Organism: Fimbriiglobus sp.; assembly: GCA_043745295.1. GTDB lineage: Bacteria > Planctomycetota > Planctomycetia > Gemmatales > Gemmataceae > JALHQU01. Next base: position 3,591 of record JAYTTN010000756.1, read on the forward strand.
GAGAAGCTGACCTTCAAGTTCCAGGGCCGCGACTACCGCCTGACCGACGTGCACGGCAACGTGGTGAAGGCGCTCGTGGCGTGAGAGGCCGCAGACGAGCACAGGCCGATCCGAGCCGGAAGCGTGAGCGACGGTCTTCGGGAATCACCGTCGCTCACGCTTCCGGCTCGGAAAGAATCCGCTCCCTCGCGGTCGCGGCTCATTTTCATTTTGCGTTCAGCTCGGCTTGATCGTCGAGCCGACCTTGCTGAACGTCTGGTTGGACGCCCCGCCGATGGCCGTCACGGCGGCGATGCACACCACGATGATCAGCGCCAGCATGACCGCGTACTCGACCGCCGTCGGGCCGTCTTCCCGTTTCAAGAAGGTGGTCAGCTTCCGAACGATGGACTTCAAGGCTGTCTCCGGGTGGGGGCGGAGCCGCGCCGGGCGAACGCGGCCGCGCTGGGTTGTGGAAACGACGAAACCGACCTGGCGGGCGACACCCGCGAACAGATCGGTTTCGTGGTCGCATCGTCGGACTCGACTCAGCTCGGCTTGATGGCGGAGCCGACCTGGCTGAACGTCTGGTTGCTCGCCCCGCCGATGGCGGTCACGGCGGCGATGCAGACGACGATGATCAGCGCCAGCATGACCGCGTACTCGACCGCCGTCGGGCCGTCTTCCCGCTTCAGGAACTGGACCACCGACTTCAGGGTCTTCTTCATGGCTCTTCTCCACTAGTGGGTGATGGACCGGGTCTCGGGGGCCGACCGGGGCACTCGCCCCGGCGTTCGACTCGTCCCGTTGCCGGCGACGAAGGTATTTAGGCCACGCCCCGGAGCGTCGCAAATCGGGGGCGGGGAAATGGCAAGATTTCGCCGCCCGATTCGAGCCGTCTCCGCGCCACGCCAGAATCTCGTACTTCCGGTGTTTCCTATCGTGTACACCGGGGCCGAATCGGAAGCGCGGCGGGCCGTTTTATGGGTGGAAACGACGCGACCCGCCGGAGGTCGGCGGGTCGCGCGGGAGACGGTGTGTCGTCGGACTCGACTCAGCTCGGCTTGATGGCGGAGCCGACCTGGCTGAACGTCTGGTTGCTGGCCCCGCCGATGGCCGTCACGGCGGCGATGCACACCACGATGATCAGCGCCAGCATGACCGCGTACTCGACGGCCGTCGGGCCGTCTTCCCGCTTCAGGAACTCGACCACCGACTTCAGGGTCTTCTTCATGGCTCTTCTCCCGTAGATAGAACAGGGGGCGGACGTGCCGGCGACAGCCGGGGGCCCGCGTGGTGGCGACACCGCACACCGATGACGCCAAGATGTAGGTCGCCCCGCCGACCGGTGCGGGCGATTTTCCCAGTCGGCCGACCGAGAAAACCCCGCCGGGCGGAAACCCGGACAGACGGCCCCGACCCCCGCACGAGAACGCTAACAGGTGTCGGATTCCCCCACGACCGACGGACGGCACGAACCCCGATGATCCGGCCGGATGTCCCCGCCCTCGTCCTCGCCCCGATGGAGGGCGTCACCGACGCCCCCATGCGGGCCGTCCAGGGGCTGTGCGGCGCGTTCACCTTCGCCGTGTCCGAGTTCCTTCGCGTCAGTCATCAAGCGCCGCCCCGCCACGTCTTCCTCGATCACGTCCCGGAGCTGCGGACGGGCGGACGGACCCCCACCGGGCTGCCGGTCCAGGTCCAGTTACTCGGCGGCGACGCCGGGCGGATGGCCGAGGCCGCCGGCCGCGCCTGCGAACTCGGCGCGTGGGCCGTGGACATCAACTTCGGCTGCCCGGCCCCGACCGTGAACCGGCACGACGGCGGCGCGGCGCTCCTCCGCCACCCGAAGCGGCTCCGGGAGATCGTGGCCGCGGTCCGCGCGGCCGTCCCCGCCGGGGTGCCGGTGTCGGCGAAGGTGCGACTGGGGTGGGACACCCTCGACGCCATCGACGAGAACGCCGACATGGTCGCCGAGGGCGGGGCGAGCTGGCTGACGATCCACGGCCGCACCCGCGTCGCCGGGTACGCCCCGCCGGTGTACTGGCAGCCGATCGGCCGCGTCCGCCAGCGGCTGGGCCTGCCGGTCGTCGCCAACGGCGACATCTGGACACTGGCCGACTTCCGCCGCTGCCGCGACGAGACCGGGTGCGTCCACTACATGCTCGGCCGCGGCGCGCTCGCCGACCCGCGCCTGCCCGGCGCGGTGGCGGCCGAACTCGGCCTCACGCCCCGGATCGATGGCCCGTCCGAACTGATTGACTGGGCGGACCAACTGCGGAGCCTGATCGGGTGGACGGAGCGGCTCGGCGTCGGCCGGTCGGACAAAATGCTCCGCCGTCTGAAGCAGTGGTTGAAAATGGCGGCGACGGCCGGCACCTTCGCCGGGTTCGACGCGGCGAAGCGGACGACGAGTGTCGAGGAGCTGTTCGCCGCGCTCGACCCGCTCCCCCAGTGACGCGACGAGCCGCGACCTCGCGGTCGCGGTTCGTCGGGGTGGACGAGGCGGGCTAGAGCGGACTTCGCAAGAGTGTAGCGGTGTTCTTGTTAGCCCGCCGCGCGAGCAACGGCCGTGGAGTGTTGCGGCGGCACGGATGTCCGCCACGGCGGTTTGGCCCTGGCTCGCGCGGCGGGCTAACAAGGCGATACGCCAAGCTGAAGTTCGCTCTAACGGCTGAGGGGTGGCCGCGCCCACGTCGGAACCCCCTCGAAGCTACTGCCGCGACCGCCTCACGCCTCCAGCTTCCAGTTGCCGCGGTACTTGTAGCCGGTCAGGGCGTTGGCCTTGTCGGCGTTCGCGCCGGTGAAGGTGTGCTTCGCCGGATCCCACGTCAGCTTGGTACCCTTGCCCAACTTGAGCGCGATCACCCCCAGGTGGCAGATGATGACCGACCCGCCGCCGACGGTCACGTCGGCGATCGGCGTGTCGCCCGTCTTCACGCAGTCCAGGAAGTTGCCCATGTGGTCGGTCGGCCGCTTCGGGTACAGCTGCGGCATGTCCTTCATCGGCTCGCTCAGAATCTTCTGGTCGCTGGCCAGCAGCATCCCCCGCGACACGAACACCGTGCCCTTCTCGCCGAAGATCATGATGCCGTTCTCGCTGCCGGAGATCTCGCCGATCTCCTTCTCCTTCTGCTTCGGCGCGTTGCCGTCCTTGTTCACGAGGCCCTTCACCGCCGTGCCCCGGCCGTCCATGGCGATCACCTTGGTGCCGTTCGCGTAGGTGTACTGCACCTTGAACGTCGGGTGGCAGTTGTACCCGTCGCCCTTGGCGTAGGGTACGGCGGCTTCCAGCGTCTCGATGCCGGTCGGCCCGCTGCCGTCCATGCCCAGTGCCCACTGGGCGATGTCGATGTGGTGCGCGCCCCAGTCGGTCATCTTGCCGCCGCTGTATTCGTACCACCAGCGGAACTCGTAGTGGCAGTTCGAGATGCCGTTCTTGCCGCCCGGCTTGTACCGGTACGGTACCTTGGCGGTCGGCCCCAGCCAGAGGTCCCAGTCGAGTTCCTTGGGCGGTTCGACTTCCGGCAGCGCGCCGGACTGCGGGTTGCCGCCGATGCGGCACTCGATGGTCTTGATCTTGCCCAGCCGCCCGCTGCGGACCACCTCGGCGGCGAAGCGGAACATCTGACCCATCTCGGACCGCTGCTGGCTGCCCGTTTGCAGCACCCGCTTGGAGTCGGCGACCGCCTTCTGAATGGCCAGCGACTCGGCGATGGTGAGGGTCAGCGGCTTCTCGCAGTACACGTCCTTCTTCTGCCGCAGGGCCTCCATCACGACCAGCGCGTGCCAGTGGTCCGGGGTGGCGATGCACACCGCGTCCACGTCCGCGTTGCCGAGCAGCTCGCGGAAGTCCTTGTACCCCTTCGGCTCGTACTTGTCCTTCTTCAGCATGTCGGTGGCGGCGGCCAGGTGCCGGCTGTCCACGTCGCACACGGCCATGCAGTTGACGTGCTGGAACTTGCGGGACGCGCCGTACAGGGCGCGGTTGCGGCTGTCCGGGCTGCCGATGCCGATGTACCCGACGTTCAGCTTCCCGTCCGGCCGCGCGCGGGCCTTGCGCGTTTCCTCGTCGGCCCCGTGCACCTCGCGGGCGTACCACAGGGGCAGGCCGGCGGCCGACAGGGTGGCCAGCGACCGGCCCAGGAACCCGCGGCGGGAGAGTTGTCCGCGCTCCAACATGACGAACCTCGTTTTCGGGAGAGACGGGAAGCGGGGCGCTTCCACGCCCGGCATGATACCAGCGGAGGAACCGCGGGGCGAAACGAAAACGCCCCGCCCGCGCGACGAACGCCGATCCGGTGGTCCGCCAGGGGGCGACCGACGCCGGCATCGATACCGTTGCACGGCTTCGCCACCCACGCCTCGGCCATCAGCCCGCGTTGACAGGAGTCCCGAAACCGCGTAGTCATTTGGGACTTCCCGCCGACCTCCGAGACCGCCGCGATGACCACGCCGCCCGCCCCCGTACCGCTGTGCGACATCCTCGGCCAGTTCCGCACGCAGAAGGACGAGATCGAGGCCGCCGTGCTGCGGGTGCTGAACTCCGGACAGGCGATCCTCGGGCCGGAGGTGGCGGCGTTCGAGCGGGAGGCGGCGGACTACTGCGGGGCCAAGTTCGGCCTCGGCTGCGGGTCTGGTACCGACGCACTGCTGCTCGCGCTGCACGGGTTGGACATCGGCCCCGGCGACGAGGTCATCCTGCCGCCGTTCACCTTCTTCGCCTCCGTCGGTTCGGTCCTCCGCGTCGGGGCGACGCCGGTGTTCGCGGACATCGACCCGACGACGTACAACATCGACCCGAAGTTGATCGAGGCGAAGATCACCACCCGGACGAAGGCGATCATGCCCGTCCACCTGTTCGGCCAGTGCGCCGACATGACTCCCATCTTCGACATCGCCAAGGAGTACAAGCTGAAGGTGATCGAGGACGCGGCGCAGTCGTTCGGCTCGTGCTACGAGCGGACCAAGTGCGGCACCCTCGGCGACGTGAGTTGCTTCAGCTTCTACCCCAGCAAGAACCTCGGCACACTGGGCGACGCCGGCTTCGTCACCACCGACGACGAGGCCGTCCACAAGAAGATGACGGCGTACCGCAACCACGGCAGCGAGGTGAAGTACTTCCACAAGTACGTCGGCTGGAACGCCCGCATCGACGCCCTGCACGCGGCCATCCTGCGGGTGAAGCTGCCGTGGGTCGAGCGGTGGATCGACGGGCGGCGGGCGGCGGCGAAGCGGTACGACGCGATGATCGAGGCCGCCGGGCTGAACGGCTTCCTGATCCGCCCGGTTGTGAAGCCCTACGGCCGGCACACGTTCAACCAGTACGTCGTCCGCGTGCCCGCCCCGCACCGCGACCCGCTGGTGACGCACTTGAAGGCCGAGAGCGTCGGCTGCGAGGTGTACTACCCGCTGCCGTTGCACCTGCAAGAGTGCCTGGCCGGGATGGGCCACCGCGAGGGCGACTTCCCGGCCAGCGAGCAGGCGGCGAAGGGCGTGCTGGCGCTGCCGATGTTCCCGGAGATGACCGAGGACCAGCAGCGGCGGGTGATCGATGTCTGCGCCGGGTATGTGGCGCAGGCGAAGCGCAAGGTGGCGTGACGAGGTTCGATCTTGGCGAGCGAGGGGCGCAGGCCCCCCTTGTTTCCTGAACACAACAGGGGGCTTACGTCCCCCGCTCGCCAACACCTCCAGCGGTCAACTCCCCCTGTTCGCTTCCGGTCGCAGCAGCGGGAAGAGGATCACGTCGCGGATCGACTGGCTGTTCGTCAGCAGCATGACGAGCCGGTCGATGCCGATGCCGAGGCCGCCGGCCGGCGGCATGCCGTGCCGCAGGGCGCGGATGAAGTCGTCGTCCATCTTGGCCATGCTGTCCTCGGCCGACTGCCCGGCGAGTTGCCTGCGGAACGTCGCCTCCTGCGTCACCGGGTCGTTCAACTCGGTGTAGGCGTTCGCCAGTTCCATGCCGTGGACGTACAGCTCGAACCGCTCCGCGATGCCCGGCTCGCTCGGCTTCCGCTTGGTGAGCGGGCAGAGTTCGGCCGGGTAGTCGTACACGAATACGGGGCCGACAAGAGTCGGTTCAACCACCTCGGAGAACAGGTCGTTCACCAGCACGTCGTGTTCCTTCTCGACGCTGGTCTTGGTCCTCTCGTCCTTCAGCATGGTGTGAATCTTAAACTCGACGGCTTTCGCCTTCACCGCCTGGGTGTCGGTCATGTCGCACCCGACGGCGGCGCGGAACAGGTCGGCGTACTTGGCCCGCTGGAACGGCGGCGCGAACGCGACCGACTTCTCGCCCCACGGGATGGTGCGGTTGGGCGGCTGCAACTCGCCCTCGGATTCGTTGTGGGTCGGCTGGTTGTCGATATTCACCGCGTCCACGCACGCCACGACGAGCGCCTCCGTCAACTCCATGACGGTGAACAGGTCGCCGTAGGCGCAGTACAACTCCAGCATGGTGAATTCGGGATTGTGCTTGTGGCTGATCCCCTCGTTGCGGAACACGCGGCCGATCTCGTACACCTTCTCGATGCCGCCGACGAGCAGCCGCTTGAGCGGCAATTCCAGGGCGATCCGCAGCACCAGGTCCAGCCCGAGGGCGTTGTGGTGCGTGTCGAACGGCCGCGCCGCCGCGCCGCCCGCCACCGCCTGCAACACCGGCGTCTCGACTTCGAGATACCCTTGTGCATCCAGGTGGTTGCGGATCGTGCGGAGAATCTTCACGCGCTGGTGGGCGCGGCGCAACGCGGCTTCGGTATAGATGAGGTCGAGGTAGCGGTGCCGCAGCCGGTACTCCTCGTCGGCCATGCCGTAGTAGCCGGTCGGGTGCGGCTCCAGGCTCTTCGTCAGGTACGTCAGCACCACCGCCCGAACCGTCAGTTCGCCCATCTTGGTCTTGCCGAACTCGCCGTCGATGCCGACCAGGTCGCCGAGGTCGAGCAGGTTGAGCAGCTTCCAGCCGAGTTCGCCGATCTGCTTCTGCCCCAGCATGACCTGGATTTTGCCGGTCTGGTCCCACACGTCGAGGAAGAAGATTTTCCCCTTGTCGCGGCGGCCGACGACCCGGCCGGCGATGCGGACCGCCGGCCCGGTGGTGCCGGTGTCGAACGTCGCGCACGGCAGCGCGCGGACGGCGGCGATGGCGGCGTGCCCGTCGAACCGCTGGCCCCACGGGTCCACGCCGAGGGCGGCGATCTGCTTCAGTTTCTCGGCGCGGACGGCGGCGGGATCGGTGCTTTCGGCGGGCGGCGGGGCGGGGGGCGGCGTGTCGGCCACGGCGGAGCCTCGGATGAAGGATGCGTGTGTGTTCCGGCATTTTACGGACACCCGCACTCGCCGGCGGTTCGACCGGTAAACTACTCCCTCCACCCCCCGGAGAAACCCCATGGCCGACGCGCCCGCCGACACCGCCGAGAAGCCGCCGGAAGAGAAGAAGTCGTTCCTCGCCAAACTGGGGGCCGCGATCCCCGTGGCCCTGACCGCCATCGCCACCATCCTCGCCGGCATGAGTACCGGCGCGCTCAGCCAGAGCATGTACTGGCGGAGCGCCGCCGCGCAGGACCAGTCGAAGGCGACGAACCAGTGGTCGCTGGCCGGGTTCAAGCGGGACCGGTCGATGATGATGCAACTGGAGGCGGCCACCCTCGCCAGCCTGTCCGCGCACTCGAAGCTGCCGGACTTCTCGGCCGTCAAGCCGCCGCCGCCGAAGGAGCCGAAGAAGGGAGACGCGCCGAAGACGCCGGAGGAGGCGGCCGCCGAATCGAAGGCGGCCGAGGAGGCGTACGCCAGGGGCAAGGAATGGCTGGCCGGGAAGGGGCCGCCGCGGGTCGATCCGCCGAAGATCGAGGACCGCCACCTGGACGACCTGCTGAAGGCGATCCGCGAACGGGAGCCGGATGCGGAACTCCTGCGAAAGGCCGGTCTGGTGAAGCACGCGACCATCGACAAGGCGGTGGACGACGCCGAGAAGTTCACCGAGCAGACGGACCGGGAGTGGGATCCGGCGGTGAAGGCGGCGACGGCGATCAGCGACATCCCGCCGAAGGTGCCGTCGGACAGCGGCGAGTACGCGGCCAAGGCGCGGGAGGCGACCGCCGCGCAGGCCGCCCTGTTCCGGATGGAGCAGCGGCGGTATCGCACCGAGTCGGTCCTCAACCAGGGCATCGGCTACCTGTACGACGCGCGGGTGAAGGTCTCGACGGCCGAGTCCGACCGCCACCGCAAGCGTAGCCAGAGCTTCTTCATCGCCATGCTCGTGGCGCAGATCGGGTCGGTCACCGCGTCGCTGGGCATGAACAAGAAAAAGGGGAGCTTGTCGGCGATCGCCCTGCTGGCCGGGATGGTGGCCATCGGCTTCGGGGCCTACGTGTTCCTGACGATGTGAGCGTCTCTCCCCGGCACCCGGCGCGACACCCGCCGGGTTTTCCCTTTCCCGCCGGCCCCGCCGCGCGGTACTGTTTGGGTGTCCCCTCCCCGAGGTGCCCGCCATGACCGACCGCCGCCAGTTCCTCCGCACCACCGCCGTCGCCGCCGGCGCGCTGCCGCTGTTCGCCGTGCCGGCGGCCACCGCCGCCGCGCCGACCAAGAAGTCGGCCGCCGAGACCGCCGTGAAGGCGCTGTTCGACACGCTCACCGACAAGCAGAAGGCCGAAGTCTGCTTCGCCTGGGACCACACCGAGAAGGACGGCGGCCGCGGGCTGCTCCGCACGCACGTCTCGAACAACTGGCAGATCACCAAGCCGACGATCACCGGCGGGTTCTACACGAAGGCCCAGCAGACCATCGTCCACGACGTCTTCAAGGGCCTCATCAACCCGGACTGGTACGAGAAGTTCCTGACGCAGTTGAAGGACGACAACGGCGGCAAGCCGTGGGGCACCTTCCAGTCCCTGGCCATCTTCGGCGAGCCGGGGGCCGACAAGTTCGAGTGCGTCCTCACCGGCCGGCACCAGACGCTGCGGGCCGACGGCAACACCGAGAAGCACGTCGCCTTCGGCGGGCCGATCTTCTACGGCCACGCCTCCGAGGGGTTCGACGAGTCGGCCAAGCACTACGGCAACGTGTTCTGGCCGCAGGCGGTGGCCGCCAACGGCGTGTACAAACTGCTCGACGAGAAGCAGCAGAAGCAGGCGCTGGTGGCGAAGTCGCCGAAGGAGTCGGCGGTGGCGTTCCGGGGCAAGGAGATCGAGAAGGCCCCCGGCCTGGCGATCGCCGGCCTGAGCGACGACGTGAAGAAGGACCTGGCCAAGGTGCTGGAGAAGCTGATCGAGCCGTTCCGCACCGAGGACCGCGACGAGGTGATGGCGTGCCTGAAGGCGCAGGGCGGCCTCGACAAGTGCGTGCTCAGCTTCTTCGCCGACGCCGACATCGGCGAGGACAAGGTGTGGGACAACTGGCGGATCGAGGGGCCGGCGTTCGTGTGGTACTTCCGCGGCGCGCCGCACGTCCACGTGTGGGTGAACGTGGCCGACAGCCCGGACGTGAAGACGAACGCGCGCGGGTGAGATGAAAGAACGTGGCACCCGCTCGTTCGGTCGCGGCGAAGACTGGGATAACCTACCCGCGCCCGAAAGAG
>JAYTTN010000757.1:0-3502 GCA_043745295.1 Fimbriiglobus sp.
GATTTCGCCAAGGACGCCAAGAAGTTGAAGAGCGAGTTCGGCGAGATCACCGCCATCGGGTCGAACCAACTCGTGGTCGTGGATCAAGTCCATTACATCAACCAGATCGTCTCGCTGGCCAAGAAAATCGCGGACGATAAGGGCGACCAGGTCACGCACGAGTGCAAGTACCTCCGCGCTAACGTGCTGGCCAACAAGCTCCGCGACAGCCTCGCGGACGAGAAGACGGACGTGGTCACCGGCGGCGGCACCGCCGCTAACCCGTGGGGGGGCTGGGGCGGTGGGTGGCCGGGGCAGGGCCAGGACCAGCGGCAGCCGGGCCGCGGCCAGGACCAGCGGCAGCAGCCGGAGCGGCGGTTCGCGGCGGTGAAGATCAGCGTCATCGACGAGACGAACACCATCGTCCTCACCGGCCCGGCCGGCAAGATGACTGCCGCCCAGAACCTGATCAAGGAGATCGACAAGCAGAGCCGGCCGGACCAGCGGGAGCGGCCGAGCGGCGGCAAGCCGAGCTTCAAGACGTACACCGTCCCCGGCTCCGCCGAGACGTACGGTAAACTCATCGCCGCGTCCGACCTGTTCAAGGGATCGGCGACGGCCAGCCAGATCGTCGCCAGCGGGAACGAGTTGACCATCTGGGGGTACCCGGCCGACCACCTCGACCTCGGCGACTTCCTGAAAATCCCGCCGCCGGAAGTGGCCGCCATCTCGGCGAAGGTGGTGCCGCTTGAGAGGACCGGGGCGGCCGACATGGTGAACTCGCTCAAGCAGATCACCGGACTTTACGCCGAGCCGTCGGGTGACGGCGTGCTGATCCGCGGCACCGTGCAGCAGATGGCCGAGGCCGAGAAGTTCATCAACGTCAAGGAAGGGCGGGATCCGTCCACCGGCGCGGCCGTCGGCGGCGGCACCCGCGTCATCACCATCCCGAACGGGAACGCCGGCGCGCTGGCCGACCGCATCGCCACGATGATGAAGAAGATGGGGGCGAACCCCGAAGTGGTGAACCCGGACGCCCCGCCGAAGCGGGATCAGGCCCCGCGGCCGATGGTGCCGCCGCCGAGCGGCCCGACCGGCCAACTGCCGCGCGGCCCGGAGTTCAGCCCGTCCCGCACGCTGCTCGCGTCCGCCCAACTGGTGGACCCGAACCAGCCGAAGGCGGCGGACAAGAAGCCGGTCGTGATGACCGTCATCGGCAACAAGATCTATGTGACGGGCAGCGACCCGGACCAAGTGGCCATCGCCAACGACCTGATCCGCCTGTACCTGCAACCCGGCACCGAGGAGCAGGAACAGTACACCGTCCTGCGGCTGAAGAACGTGGCGGCCGAGGAGGCCGCGCGGGTGGTGTCCGAGGTGTTCAACGGCCCGGCCCAGCAGGGCGCGGGCGGTGCCCGTGGCGGCGCGGCCGGCGGCGGTCGCGGACAGGGGGGCGGCGGCGGCGGGTTCAACCCGCTGGCCCTGCTCGGCGGGCTGGCCGGCATCACCGGCACCAGCGCCACGCCGGAGAAGGGCCGCGTCCGCGTGGTCGCCGAGAAGACCAGCAACTCGCTCATCGTGGTGAAGGCGTCCCGCCTGGACATGCTCACCATCGAGTACCTGCTGAAGGAAGCCATCGACTTCGACGGCCCGCCGGAAGGCGGCGTCGCCAAGACGTGGACGATCAAGCTCCAGTACGCCAAGGCGACCAGCCTCGCGCCGACCATCCGCGGGCTGTACGCCTCGCAGACCGGCGGGCGGGGCGGGGCGCAGCCGCAGCGGCAGCAGCCGGCCAACCCGTTCGCCGCCTTCGGCGGGGGCGGCGGGGGCGGCGGCGGGGCACCGGCGCAGGCCGCCACCCTCACCGTCGAGTCCGACGACGCCACCAACAAGCTGCTCGTGTACTGCACCGAGGCGACGTTCTACGACATCCAGAAGCTGTGCACCGAGCTGGACAAGGAAACCAAGAACAGCGCCGAGATCGTCGAGGTCATCAAGATCGACAACCTCGGCCTCAGCCCGACGCAGGTGAAGCAGGCGGTGGACGCCCTCGCCGGCCGCGACACCGTCACCCCGCAGAACCGGGGTGGCGGGTTCGGCGGCGGACAGGGCGGGTTCGGCGGCGGCGGCCGTGGCGGTCAAGGTGGGTTCGGCGGTGGCCAGGGTGGGTTCGGCGGCGGTCAGGGCGGGTTCGGTGGCGGTCAAGGCGGCTTCCCCGGTGGCGGTGGGTTCGGCGGCGGCGGCTTCCCCGGTCAAGGTGGGTTCGGCGGTGGCCAAGGCGGGTTCGGTGGCGGCCAGGGCGGGTTCGGTGGCGGTGGCCAAGGCGGTGGCGGTGCCCGGCCCGGTGGTGGCGGGGGTGGCATGGGCGGCGGCGGAGCCGGGGGCACCCGGCGACCCGGCGGCCGGATGGCCGAGACGAGTTTTCGGGACGGCGGTGGAGGGCGCGATTTTTTTGAATACCGGGACATGGAAGTCCCTTCGGCCCTGACCACGACCTCGACCCTCTACGACCCCGACGCGGACGACACCGCGTCCCGGCCCCAACCGGTGCCGACCCTCGGCACCGGCGTCGTCCCGGCCCAGTACCGCGAACCGGCCGACACCCGGCCGCTGCTCGTGCAAGCCCAGTTGCAGCCGATGCAACCGCCGGTGGCCCAGCCGCCGATCCCCGGCCTCCCGGTCGGCGCGTCCCCCGGCCTCAGCACGGACACCTCGATCATCGCGTTCGACGGCCTCGGCGCGATCATCGTCCGCGTCAAGAACAAGGAAGAGCTGGCGATCATCAAGGCCCTGATCGAGTTCCTGGCCAAGGACGTGGGCAAGAACTCGCGGGTGTCCCTGACCATCGTCCCGATGGAACACCAGGACGCCACCGTGGTGGTGAACGAGGTGAGCGCGGTGTTCGCCCGGCTCCAGGTGGGCGTGTCGGCCACCACCTTCCCGCAACTCGCGCAGGGGGGGGGCTTCGGCCAGCAGCAGAACCAGCAGCAGGGGGCCATCCTGCTGTTCGCCCTGCCCCGGTTCAACGCCATCCTGCTCGGCGTCCCGGAGGCCCGCAAGGACGACATCGTCAAGCAGATCAAGCTGTTCGACGTGCCGAACGGCGTGCAGTCCAAGCCGGTGGCCTACCAGTTGAAGAAGAACAGCGCGCGGATCGTCGCGCAGCAGGTGGCCAACTTTTACAACCAGCGGTACGCCAGCGAGCCGCTGAGCGGCAACCAGATCCGGGTGACGTTCGACATCACCAGCAACACGGTGATCGTCCAGGCCGCCCCGGCCGACCAGAAGGACATCGCCGCGCTGATCGAGTTCTTCGACACCAAGACCTCCCTGGCCGAGAACGAACTGAAGGTGTTCCGCCTGAGGAACGCCCTGTCCGACGAGATGGTCGGCGTCCTGTACCAGACGCTGACGGTGGCCGCGTACAACCCGCAGCAGGCGTCCACCTTCATCCCGCTGCCGGGCGGCGGGGCGGGCGGGGCGGGCGGCGCGGCGGGGGCGGCCGGGCAAGGCGGCGCGCCCA
>JAYTTN010000758.1:0-3499 GCA_043745295.1 Fimbriiglobus sp.
CCTCGAATACCCACGGCCCTTGCGGGCCGGGTTCGCCAAGACCGCCAGAATCCGTTGGCGCACCCTACCGACCTACCCATCGCTGCTGAATGTCGGTACACTGTGCGGACCCACTCGGATGAGGGTTCGCGCATGCCCGCCGACATCAAGCCGCTGTTCCACCCCGAAGCCGTCCGGCCGAAGGTGCGGCAATTCATGCTGCCGCCTGCCGCCATTTCCGGCCGCGCCCGCGTCATCGAGTGGGCGAACAAACTCTCCGCGAAGAAGCTGAAGGAGAAGGAAACCGAACTGCTGCCGAACTTCCTCACCGACGTGTTCGAGAACGTGTTGGGCTACGTCGGCCCGCCGGCCGCCGCCACCACCATCCGGCGGGAAGCGCTGGTGCAGGTGGACGGCAAGCGGGCCGACGCCGGGTTCGGGCGGTTCGGCGGGGAAGTCGCCGATTTCGTCGCCGTGCTGGAAGGCAAGGGGCCGAACGACCCGCTCGACGTGCCGTTCGCCGGCCGCAAGCGGTCGGCCGTGGAACAGGCGCTTCTCTACGCCCTGAACCTGAAGATCGACTGGTACATCGTCACCAACCTGCGGGAAATCCGCCTCTACTGCAAGCAAGAGAACCAGTTCACTTGCGAGCGGTTCGACCTGCAAAAGCTGGCATCCGACCCGTTCGAATACGCCCGCTTCGTGTTCCTGCTCGGCGCGGAACGGGTGGTTCCGGCCGACGGCAAGAACCACCTGTCCGCGCTGCTGACCGAGTCCCGCGTCATCGGCCGCGAAGTGACGGCCGCGTTCTACGACGAGTACCACGACCTGCGGGGCCGCACCTTCAAGGCGCTGTGCCAGCACAACCCCGGCCGACAGCCGGCCGAACTGCTCACCCTCACGCAGAAGCTGCTGGATCGCGTCCTCTTCATCGCCTTCGCCGAAAAACGCGACCTCTTGCCCCGCGATTCCATCAAGAAGGCCTACGAACACGCCGACCCGTACCACCCGCGCCCGGTGTGGGACAACTTCCGGGCGCTGTTCGTGTGGGTGGATCAGGGGAACGCGAAACAGGACATCGACGAGTTCAACGGCGAGTTGTTCAAGCCGGATGCCGCCCTCGATACCCTGGCGGTGCCGGATGACGTGTGCCACGGGTTCAAGAAGCTGGCCGATTACGAGTACGGCAACACCGCCGCCGATGACGACGACGCGGCGAAGTTGATCGACGTGGAGATTCTGGGGCACATCTTCGAGCAGTCCATCGCCGACCTCGAAGAGATGCAGAAGAAGCTGAAGGCGGGCACGCCGGACGAGGCCGTCGGGCCGTCCAAGCGGAAGCGGGAGGGCGCGTTCTACACCCCCGATTTCGTCACCCGGTACATCGTCCGCGAAACCCTCGCGCCGGTGCTGGCCGAGCGGTTCGAAACCCTTCGTCAGCGGGAGCAGGTCGCCGTCCCGAAGAAGGGCAAAGGGGCGACCGCCCGCACCGCCCTGGACGACCCGACCGCCTTCGACGTGGACGCGCTGACCGACAAGCAAACCGCCGCGCTGGTGCGGTTCTGGGAACTCTGGATCGCCGAACTCGAAACCGTCCGCGTCGTCGATCCGTCGTGCGGCAGCGGCGCGTTCCTCGTGGAGGCGTTCGACCAGATGTTCGCCGAGTACCGCCGCGCCCAGCAGTACCTCACCGGGTTGGGCGGCGGGCAGACGACCATCGTGGACGTGCAGCGGTCGATCCTCACGAACAACCTGTTCGGCATAGACCTGAACCCGGAAGCCATCGAGATCGCCAAGCTGTCGTGCTGGATCAAGACCGCCGAGAAGCAGAAGAAGCTGACCGCGCTGAACGAGAACATCGTTCAGGGGAACAGCGTCCTCGGTTCGCCGTCGCCGCTGGTGGCGTGGGCCGAGCGGTTTCCGGCCGTGTTCGCCGCCGGCGGGTTCGATGTGGTCATCGGCAACCCGCCCTACGTCCGCCAGGAGTGGATCACGGACATCAAAGGCGAGTTGCAGAAGCACTACGCCAGTTACGCGGGGACGGCTGACCTGTACGTCTACTTCTACGAGTTGGGGCTGAAGCTGCTGAAGCCCGGCGGGCGCATCGGGTACATCGTCACCAACAAGTGGCTGAAGGCCGGGTACGGCGAGAACCTCCGCAGGCACTACGGCGAGGCGGCGTGGGTGGAACAGGTGGTGGACTTCGGGCACGCCAAGCAGATTTTCCCCGACGCCGACGTGTTCCCGTGCATCCTGGTCGCCCGCAAGCCGACCGACGACCCGCCGCCGGCCGAGGCGCGGGTCTGCGTCATCCCACGCGAACAGCTCCGCATCGACGACCTCTCCCGGCAGATCGCCGACGACGGGTTCGCCGTGCCCCGCGCCCGCTTCGGGGCCGCCCCGTGGAACCTCGAACCGCCGGCGGTCGTGGCGCTGATGGAGAAGCTGCGGGCCAACGGCGTGCCGCTGCGAGCGTTCGCGGGTTGCGGGCCGGTTTACGGCATCAAGACGGGGTGTAACGAAGCGTTCCTGATCGACACTGAGACTCGGGACAGACTCGTTGCCGAAGACCCGAAGAGCGCCGACGTGCTTCGGAAGTACCTTCGCGGGCAGGACGTGGACCGCTGGATACCGGAGTGGGCCGGCGAGTGGATGATCTTCGCCCGGCGCGGCATCGATATCGACAAGTACCCGGCGGTGAAACGGCACCTCGAAGCGTTCCGCCCGCAACTCGAACCGAAGCCGGCCGGTCACGAAGGTGACTGGGAAGGACGGGCCGGAGGCAATTACAAGTGGTTTGAATTGCAAGCATCGCCTGGCGATGCGTCGCTCTACGAACGGGCTAAGATCGTCTACCAAGAGATTCAATTCCACCCGTGCTACGCGCTCGACACGGAAGGAATGCTGGCGAACAACAAGGTGTTCTTCATCCCGACTGACTCCGTTTTCTTGTTGGGCGTGTTGAACTCACCCCTCATGTGGTGGCACAACTGGCGCTACTTGCCGCACATGAAGGATGAAGCGTTGTCGCCAGCAGGGTTTCTGATGGAAGCCATTCCCATCCCCAAACCGACCGACGCCATGCGCTTCAGCGTCGAACAGAAGGTGCGGGAATTGATCGCGCTGAAGGGCGGGCGGACGGCCGGTCTTGGGGCGATGATCGACTGGCTTCAGACGGAGATCGGCATCGAGAAGGTGAGCAACAGGCTCCGCGACCTGATCGGCCTGACCGTCGAGGAGCTGCTCGCCGAAATCAAAAAGCTACTTCCGAAGAAGAAGGGGCTGAGTGCCGCCGACCTTCAGCGGATCAAGCAGGAACACGTCACCACCGTCGTGCCGCTGAAGGCGAACGCCCGCCGCGCGGATCAACTGGAACGCGAAGTGTCGGACCTCGTGAACGAGGCGTTCGGCCTGACCCCAGGCGAGGTGGCGCTGATGTGGGACACCGCCCCGCCGCGGATGCCGTTCACCCCGCCGCCGAAGTAGGTCGCGGTCGAGCGGGTCCGCAGGACCGCGAGGC
>JAYTTN010000759.1:0-13083 GCA_043745295.1 Fimbriiglobus sp.
CTTGGCGCGGTCCGTGTCGCACTCCAGCTTCACCCGGATGAACTTCTCGTGCTCGCCCCGGTTCACGGCCAGGATGCGGTGCGGCGGCATCATCCGCACCGGCTCCTTGAACTGGAAGTAGTCGCGGTATTCGGCCCCCTGGCCGTCCGGCACGCCGTCGATCTTGTTCGTCCCCATGACGGCGGTGTCGCGGAGGAACAGCCGCAGCGAGCCGCGGACGTCGGCGCTGTCCGAGATGAGTTCGGCCAGGATGTGCTTCACCCCTGCCAGGACGGCGTCCGGGGTGGTCAGCCCCTTGTCCGGGTTCACCAGGCCGGCCGCCGTCTCGGCCAGCGGTTCGACGGCCGCGTCGCGGTGCCAGATCGCCAGGGCCAGCGGTTCCAGCCCCTGTTCCCGGGCGTCGCTGGCCAGGCTGCGGCGCTTCGGCTTGAACGGCTGGTACAGGTCTTCCAGCCGCTTCGGGTGGTCGGCGTCGAGGACGGCGGCGGCGATCCCGTCCGTCAGCCGCCCCTGCCCGGCGATGCTCTTCAGGATCGTCTGCTTCCGCTCGGCCAGCGCGCGGAGGGCGTCGATGCGGGTCTGGATCCGCCGGATGACTTCCTCGTCCAGCCCGCCCGTCCGCTCCTTGCGGTAGCGGGTGATGAACGGCACCGTGTTCCCCTCGTCCAGCAGCTGCACCAGCGCCTCCACCTGCACCTTCCGGATCTGCAAGTCCTGGGCGATCCGCGACAGGTCCGACGGCTGCGGCGACGGCGGCACGGCCGGCACCGGCTGCGGCGGCAGGGCGGGCGCGGCCGGGACCAGCGGCGGCTCCGGCTCGGCCGGCGCGACGGTCACCACCTCGGCGACGGACGCGGGCGCGTCCGCCACCGCGGCCGGGGCGACCGGCTCCACGGCCGGCGCGGGCGGGTCGGCCGGCGGCGCGGCCTCCGCCGCAGGCGGCTGGTGGTCGGTGGCCGGCACGTCGGTGGCGGGGGTGACCGGGGCGGGTTGGGACGGATCGTTGGTGTTCATAATGAACATCCGGTGGGACTGCTCGGGCGCGTCGGGAACTTCCGCGAACGCAACGAGGGCGGGAGGCCGTGCGAGGTTCGGCTCCGGGACGAAAGAACGACAGACGGTTTTAGTATCGGTGTGGCCGAAACGGGCAAGGCGAGAAGGGAAATGGAACGAGTATCGTCACCCGGTTCGTTGCGGTAGAATACCTCCACTCACCACTCCAGGGGTCGCAACCATGAGCGCGGTACTCGGCATCGTGCGCGGTGGGCGGATCGAACTGGATGAACCGCTCGACCTGCCGGACGGCACGGCCATCAACATTCCCCTTCCGAATGGCCTCAGCAACGACGACCTGCCGATGACGCGGGAAGAGATCGAACGGACTCTGGCGGCGATGCAAGCGAACCGTCAGCCTTTCGATGTGCCGCCCGACGTGGCCGCCGACCTGGACGAGTGGGAGCGGAAAATCAACCAGTACGGTATCGACAACGCCGAGCGCGGACTGGAGGACGTGTTCCGATGACCCGCTTCCTGCTCGACTCCGGGATCGCCGGATTGTACTTGGACGGGACGCGCGGCGTCTACGAGCGAGCGGAAGCCGAAATGGCGAAGGGAAATCGCATCGGCATCGCAGGACCGGTCCTCAGCGAACTGGTCTTCCGAGCGGAAGGCAGTCCGCACCGGGACCGCAATATCCTGCGGCTCCGAAAGGCGCTGGTGGCGGAATGGCGGCTCTGGCTGCCAACGGTGGAGGTCGCGTTCGAGTACGGCCGGTTGGCGTTTGAACTGAAACGTACTGGGCGGGCGCTGGGCCAGAACGACATTACCATCGCGGCTATCGCCCGGTCTCTCCCGAATTGCACCGTCGTGACAATGGACGCGGACTTTTCGGGAGTGCCGGGTCTCCAGGTGGAAAACTGGGCCGATCCTCTCTGACTACGACGTGCCGCTCGCTCCGCCAACTGGCACCCGCCAAGCCTTCCGGCTACCATACCGCCTTGTTCCTCTCCCCGGTCGGGTGTCCCCATGCGTGCCGTCGCCCTCGCAGCGCTGCTACTCCCCTTCCCCGCGCTCGCGGCCGACGAGCCGATCTTCGAGAAGGGCGCGAAGCTGAAGATCGAAGCCGGGAAAGGCGTGGCGGGTGAAGGCCCGGCGTGGGATCCCGAACTCGGCGTCCTGACCAGCGGGAACGACGGGCACATCCACCGCTTCAGCCGCGACGGCAAGTCCACCGTCCACCGCAAGGACGCCGGCACCAACGGCCTGCTGTTCGACGCCGACGGCCGGCTGATCGCGTGCGAGCCGGTGAAGCGCCGCGTCACCCGCACCGACCGCGACGGCAAAGTGACCGTGCTGACGGACGGCTTCGGCGGCAAGAAGTACAACCAGCCGAACGACGTGACCGTCGATGCCAAGGGCCGCATCTACTTCTCGGACCCGCGCTACGGGCCGAAGGACGGCATGGAACAGCTCGACGAGAAGGGCAAGACCGTTGAGGGCGTCTACCGCATCGACCTGGACGGCAAGGTCCACCGCGTCCTCGGCCGCGAGGTGGAGCGGGCGAACGGCGTGCTGGTCTCGGCCGACGACAAATTCCTGTACGTCGCGGACAACAACAACGACGCCGCCGGCGGCGCGCGGACGCTGTGGCGGTTCGACCTGAAGGACGGCGAGGTGGACGCGAAATCGAAGGCGAAGATTTACGACTGGGGCAAGGGCCGCGGGCCGGACGGACTAAAACAGGACGCGAAGGGGCGGCTGTTCGTCGCCGGCGGATTGAACAAGCCGAACCCGCCGCACGAGTCGGCCGAGGACGTGAAGGGCGGCGTGTATGTCCTGTCGCCGGAGGGGAAGCTGCTCGACTTCCTCCCCGTTCCGACCGACGAAGTGACGAACTGCGCGTTCGGCGGCGACGACCTGAAGACCCTGTACGTCACCGGCGGCGGGGTGCTGTACTCGATCCGCACCACCACGCCCGGCCGGGTGTTGTGGAACGGAAAGAAGTGATGCACCTTCCCCTGTTCGCCAAAGGGTTCCGCAAGATCGGTCGCGGGTTCGAGCGGGTCGGGCGGTGGTTCGACCCGCCGCCGGTTCCGCCCGCCGACTCGCCGCAGCGGGCCGCGCACGTCGCGCGGCTGGCGACGTGGTACGCCATCGACGGCGACCAGACCCTCCGCATGAACCTGCGCCTGACGGCGGACTCCGTGGTGTTCGACCTGGGCGGGTACGACGGCAGTGTCGCCGTCGAGATTTACGCCCGCTTCGGCTGCCCGGTCTGGGTGTTCGAACCGGCCCCCAGCTTCTTCGCCGACCTCCACAAGCGGTTGCACCGCAACCCGGCGTTCAAGCTGTTTCCGTTCGGGCTGGCCGGCTCGAGCCGCACGGAGACGATCTCCCTCGACGGCGCGGGCACGTCCACATTCCGCACCACTGGTCAGACCGAAGAGATCCAGTTGCGGAAGGCGTCGGACTTCTTCGCCGAGCATCCGGAGGCGGACATCGACCTGCTGAAGGTGAACATCGAGGGCGGCGAGTACGAACTGCTGGATCACCTCATCGAGACGGGCCTGATCCGCCGCGCGAAGGAACTGCAAGTGCAGTTCCACGAGGACGTGCTGCCCGACGCCGACCGGCGGATGCGGGCGATCCAGGCGGCACTGGCCGCCACGCACCGGCTGAACTGGCAGCACGAATGGGTTTGGGAGAGCTGGGTGCGGCTCAACTGACCCCTTCCTGAGCCAGCGCCGCGCGGAGCTGCGCCGCTCACCGCCCGCCCTTCGTGGCGGCGGCGAACTCCTCCTTCGTCATGTACGGGGTCGAGCCGTCCGCCATCACCACCACGCCCCCCTCGGTCGGGACGTTCCGCTCGTACCCCAGGACGGTGAACACCGATCCGGCCGGGGTTTTGTACACGTCGACGTTCATGTACAGGATGTACGCCCCGCTCTGCACCTTCCCGATCAGGTCGCCCGCCGCGAACGGCGACAACTCGGCGGCAGAGGTCGGCGGCTTGTTGTGTTTGAAAATGTAGTCGTGGTAGGCGGTCGCCAGCGCTCGCAGGTCGTTGCCGGTGGCCAGCTGCGCGGCCGTCGGCTCGCCCCGCTGCGCGGCGGCCCGGTCGTCATCGCCCGGCTTCTTCGCGGTGGTCTTCTTGCCGCACCCGCACAGGGCGACGGAGGCAGGGCGACGGAGGCCACGGCCACGGCACAAAACAGGAAGCGGGTCATGCGAGTTCCTCCGGGGGTGAGGGGTCTTGAGAGACCGAGTCGGCCGCCGGCGCGTCCAGGTTCTGGGCCGTCAGCCGCTTCACCACCATCGTGGCGTAGCAGCCGCGCGGCAGGTCGAACCGCAGCGTCACTTTCCGCCGGCCGGGGTTCAGGTCGTCGAGGGCGGGGTCGGCGGCGAGCGCGTCCGGGCGGAGGCAGGCGCGGCGGTCGCCCTTCGAAAAGAACGGCTTGTTCAGGCCGGGCACCTTGAGGGCCTTGAGCGTCAGCCCCTCCTCGGTCAGCACCGCCTCGGCGTGCGCGTTCCAGTCGGCGGCGGGGTCCGGCTTCAGCCGCGCGCACGGCAGCGGCAGCAGGAGGTCGCGCCAGCGGCCGGCCAGATTGTCCGAGCCGGAAGCGTGAGCGACGGTTCTTCTTCCAGCGGCACCGGCTTCCGAGCCGGTGTGCATTCCAGACACCGGCTCGGGGGCCGGTGCCACCATACCAGAATCAAGACCGTCGCTCACGCTTCCGGCTCGGAATCGGATCGGCACCGGCAGCCGGCCGCGATGCAGGTCGATGCCGCCCAAGTCGGCCGCCGGCAGGTTCGCCGTCAGCCACCGCGCGAGCATCCGGTTCCACAGGTCGCTCTGAAACGCCGACAGGTACATGCCCTGCAACTCCGGCCGCAGGCGGGCGATGGCCCCGCGGAAGTCGGTCGGGTGATCGGCGAGGTACGTCACCAAACTGCGGGCGTGGCCGCGCGGCAGCGTCGCCTTGCACCGCGCCCAGTCGCCCCAGTGCTCGGTCAGGATGCGCTTCTCGTCCTTCGTCTCCGCGCGGTCGAACGCATACGGCGCGGCGAGGGCCAGCTTCAGCGCCACCTCGAACCGGCCGAACGCCAGCTCGCGGCCGATGAACTGGCCGTCGGCGGTGACGGACCCGAACCGCTGGTCGTCGAAGTAGTTCGGCAGCCCGACCGACCGCACGTCCGCGACGGCCGCGAGCAACGCGGTTTCGTCGGCCGGGAGCAGGTGCCGCACGGTCACGACGAACCGGTTGGCGGCGATGTCGCGGGACGAGTACGGGTGCGGGATCTGGCCGAGGTAGATCAGGTCCATCCGCTGTTCGGCGAGGTCGCGGCGCGGGCCGCGATAGACCGTCAGGTACTGCGTGGTGTCGGCGTGCCGGTCCTTCAGCCCGCCGTAGCTGAGGGCGTCCCACGACAGTTGCCACTTGCGGCAGACGATTTGCAGCGCGTCCGGCGTCGTCCACCCGACCTTGTCGAGTTGGTAATAGGCGAACTCGCCCGCCGACGGCCGCACGGCGGTCAGCTCCTCGACGCGGAAATCGCCCGGCGTTTGCTTGAGCTTCATGCGGGCATGATATGCCGCGACCGGGGCGGTTCGATTCGTTTCAGTAGGGGTCACCATTGCCGCCACGGCGCGTCGGCTCTTCCACCTCCCCTCGGCGAGGCCGTCAGGGGTAGGTGTCGGGATCAACGTCGGTCGAAGACCCCACCCCCCGGCCCCTGTCAGGGGTAGGTATTGAGACGAAGACCCCACCCCCCGGCCCCCTCCCCGTTCCGGAGAGGGGGTGTTCAACAGGCCCGCGCGGGCGCGGTTTTCGCCGAGGAATTCGAGTACCCACGCGGTTTCGCCGACACGTTTCCGGCTCGAACACCCCCTCTCCATTTATGGGGAGGGGGCCGGGGGGTGGGGTCTCCAACACCCCGGCAAACGCGAATACCTACCCCTGACAGCCCCTCCCCCGCTTCCCCTTCGCACGTTTCCGGTACTTCTCGGTAACGGCGAAAGCGATGTCGGCTTGTATCCGGCGGCCTTCTTGGCGGCGTGCCACTCGGCAAGGAACTTCGCCACGGTGCGCAATACGCGGGACGGAATCAGCCCGACGGCGGTCAGCTTCGCGGCGAGGCCGCCGTCGCTCGCGGAACCGGGGACGCCATGCCGGGGAACGGCCGGCCGGCCGTCAACCGCGCGGCGAGGTCGATGGCGATAGTCGATTTGCCCAACCCCGGGTCGCCATCCGGGACGGTCGGCATCCCGAACGGCAACCGGGCGTGCCACAGCCAGTTCACCGGCTCGGCGGTCGGTTCGTCCATCCGCCGCGTTCGGAGCGGATTCGACGGGGCTTTCTTCGGCGGTGCCTCCGCGCGTATCGCGGGTGTGGTTCTCCGAGCCGGCCGACCGCTTCCCTGGCAGGACGATCGGCCGGTTTCGTTGGTGGGATAGGTTCAGTTCGTGACTGGCAGTTTGGACGCGAACTGCTCGGCCGGTACGTCCGCGACCGTCAACTGGACCGCGTCGCCGCACGGGCGGCGTGGCTCGTCTCCGAAGGCCAGCTCGACCCGCGCGACCTGCGGCAACTCCTCCCGATGCCATTCGGCCTCGCGGCGCGGATCGACGCCGACCGACCGGTCCAGGCCGGAGTGGTGCGGGCGACCCCCGGCGTCACCGTCGGCCGCTACAAACTGGGGCGACTGTCGGGTGTCGGGGGGAGCGGCTCGGCGTTCGTCGCGCGGCACCCGACGCCGGGCGTTCGCGCGGCGGTGAAGGTCGTCTCCGACCCGGCCCTGTCGTCGGGGGCGGTCAACGACTTCTTGCAGTTCGTACAGACGAATCGGATGGGCATGGTCGCCTCTCGAAGATGTCCGCCTCTCGCCGAACGCGGGGGTTGTGGCCGACTACTTCTTTCGCTCACTGGAGACATCCACGACATCCGTGGTCTTCTTCCCAGGCCCGCCGACCTCCCTCTGCTCCACGGTAAACAGAAACTTCAGCAGGGACTCCCGGTCGGCGAGCCAGGCGGCGGGTTGTGGGAAGAAGACGATCCAGAAGTCGTCGCGGAGCGACAGGTACGGGTCCGCCACGTCGGCCCCTCCGTCGCACACCTGGACAGGGACGGTCAGATTGCTTCCCCATGCCCTCGAACAAGTAGCCGGCGAAAGCAGGCTCGGCCGTCTTGGTGTGCCCGAACAGGAAGAAGCTGCGACCCGTGAGGCAAGTCACGTCCACGCCCGGATTCGCCCGCGTCACGGACAACCGGATTGCCACCGGAGGTTGGGCCACGCAGATGGGGAGCACGCGAGTTTTGTCCTTGAACTCGATCCGCTCCTCCTTGCCTTGGTTTTCGGGTAGTGGGACAGACACCATGTCGATGCCGGCGATAAAGGGGACGGCGTCGGCACCCGTCGCCACGTCCAGCACCTTGACCCGGACAAGGCCCTTCTCCGACACCGCTTCCCCTCCGACGAGGTTCTTGAACGCCTTGCCGCCCGCGAGTGAGGTCTTCTCCAAACCGCGGAAGAAGTGCCAGCACTGGTGGTCGTCCCCGCCCGAGTCCGTACTCGCCACGTCGTCGTGCTTCCAGCGTTCCCGCACCCCGGTCATCGCTCGCATCATCCGGTCAGGCTCGCCGCTGGTGAGCATCTCGGCCTCCTCGTCGGTGATGCCGTAATGCTCACGTTCCAGGGAGAGCTTGGCGGCGAGGTCGAAGGGCGGGTCGATCAGGAAGTACAGCAACATCCGCCGGTTCCACCGGAATGACGGGTCCGCCTTGTACCCCGTCCGGGCCTCCCTCGCGGCCCCGGCCAAGTCGCCCTTCTCGCCGTACAGCCGTGCGAGTAGGTAGTGGTACATGGCGTTGGCCGGCTTCTTCTCGACCCGCTGCCGGTACTCGTCCACCAGGGCCTCGACTTTGCCCCCTTTCTTCAGGTACTCGTCCTGGTACTCGCGGTGGAAGTTCACCGTGTCGTACTCCGGCCCCAGGTTCCGCACCCCGATCTTTTCCTGGACGCTGACGGCCAGGGCGTCGAGCTTACCCTCGACCTTCCCGACACCTTCTTTGATGGCGGTCGCGTCCGCCTTGAGGTCGGCCACTTGCTGTTCCAGACCCGAACACCGACTCAAGTCCTTTGATGTGTAGGTTCAGGGTGCCGGTCATGAAGAAGGAAAACAGGCCGGCGAGCAACGCACAGGCCACCGCGAGCATCCGCTGTTTGAAGTCCGGCAGTTTCTCTGGCCCGGCGACGAACACCCAGGCGAAGAACACCAGTAGCAACGAGCCGAACACCCAACTCGCCACACGGTCCACGGCCCGGCTGTGATCGTTCTCTTCTTCCGGTTCGGGGCCGTTGCTTGACGGCGTGTCACCGGGAGTAGTTGAGGGGTTTGCTGTGTCCGAACGCCGTGCCGTGGAGCCACCCCTACGGAGGACGGCGGGAATAGCCCGGAGATACGACTCGCGGCGACCCAGCGGTCCATGCCTTCCTTTCGCACCACGTCGGCGGGGCCGAACTTGCCCTCTGACGCGAGTCGCTTGAGTTCCGCCGCCGAAACGGGGCCGTGTACCTTGCCACCCGCCCGGAAGTACCACACCTGTGACATAAAGTCGGCCCGTTTCAGGATTCTGGAAGTTGCCACACCGCGACGGCCCCACTGTCGTTGCCCGTGACGACGCAACGCCCGGTCGGATCGAAGGCGAGGTCGCTCATCCGCTCGCCGGCCTCACCCAGCCGACAGTGCTCTCGGCCCTGTGTGGCATCCCAGACGACCAGCCCACGCCGGTTGAACGCCGCCAGAGGACGACTGTCCGACTGGTACACGGCCCGGTACGCCCCCGCCGGCAAGGTGAACTGCCGGACTTCGCTCCCGGCAGCCCAATCCCACTCCCTCACCGTCCCGTCACAGCTGGCCGACAGAAGCCGCCGCCAGTCCTCGGACACCGCCACGTCCTGAACGACGTGCGTGTGGCCCCGTAGGCAGGCGACATCACGCCCGGTCGTCACGTCCCACGCCCGGATCGTGCGGTCGTTCCCCGCCGAGAAGGCGTGCCGCCCGTCAGGTGTGAACGCGACCGCCTGAACCGGCCCGCCGTGCCCTTCCAGCCGGTGCAGGAGCGACCCGGCTGCCGCGTCCCAGAGGATCACCTCCTGGTTGTCCCCGCCGGAGAGCAGCCGGCTGCCGTCCCGCGAGAAGGCCAGCCGCACGACCGGGTGGCCGCGGACCCCGAGCCGGTGTCGCTCGCGGCCCGTCGCCCATTCCCACACGCGGATCGTCCGGTCGGCCCGTTCGGTGGCCCGGTGGCGGTGTTCCGGAGCGGGAGGTGGACACCAGTGGTTATGTGTTCCGTTTTTGGGTTTGTCAAATTAAAATGGAAAGATTGTCCGAAATCGTTCGATTCGATAGCCGGGTGCGGGTGCCGTCCGGGGGTTTCCGACTGGGTCGATGGCCTCGGCCGACTCGGCCACGCCGCCGCCGGGTACGTTCTGGAAGGGTCGCGGATGCTGGCGAAACCCGTCGCCCGCGGACTGGACTTGCCGGTCGAAGCCGGTGCCGGCCTGGACTACCATCACGACGCCGGGGCGGACCCGGCCGGGACGTGGAAGGGCGTACTCGCGGCGCTGGTCGCCGCCGGCCGCGATGCGGCGGCCGGGGCCGCGCTGGTCGCCGCCGCCGTCGCCACCGTCGAACTCCTGTACTCCCGTCACGCGGTCGTTGTCGCGGAAGTCGCCGGCGTCTGACCGCCCTCACCGGTGTCGCTTGGAAACGCGCGTCCCTACTCCCGACCGGCGGCACCACCGCCGTCACCACCGGCTCCCCGCTTCTGGCCGCCCTCCGGGCCAAGCAGGTGCCGGTGCTGGCGTCGTGCGGCGGGAAGGGCATTTGCTCCACTTGCCACGTGCGGGTGACGCGGGGGATGGCCGATCTGTCCCCGGTCGGGCCGCGCGAGCGGCAGACGCTTTCCCCGGTGTCGGACACCGGCCCGCCGCCGCTGTCCGACACGACGTTCCACCAGCCCGGCGGGAGAGTGTTCGACACGAAAACCGCCCTCGGCGCGGTCACCACCCCGCCGGCGCGGACTGAACCCGTCTTGCCGGCGGCCCCGCGCGTCGCCGCTCCTGCGGTCCCGCGAGACGTGCATCCGGGGGGAACAGGTGGGCCACTACCTGCTCCTGGAGTGCGTCGGCAAAGGCGGTGCCGGCGTAGTGTACCGCGCCCCGAACACGCGGCTGAAGACGCTCGTCGCCATCGAGTTCCTCCGCACCGACACCCGCTCGCCCGACAGCCTGGCCCGGCTGGCCCGCGAGGCGGTGTCCACCGTCCCCCGGACGTGTCCGAAGTGATCCGGCACACGACGGCAAAAAATCCGGACAACCGCTTCCAGGACTACCCGGAACTGCGGGCGGCGCTCCAGCAGCTCCTGCCCACCCCGCAAGCGAGTGGGCCGCTCGTGTCCCAAGCGTGACCGTTCCATCGGCGGGCAGCCCGTCCCCCATGCCGCATATCAACCTCGGTTCCGTAACGCCGCCTGAAGCGGTACACCCGCTCCTGCCGTTTCGGCCGTCGCTCTCAACAGGTGCCAGCGGCTCGGTGTTGCTGGCCGATCACCAACTCCCTGTGAGACTTCGTTGAAGTCTCGATGGGCGAAGAGCGGCCGCGGATACCGACACGGCGAGACGGATCGGTGCCGCCGCAAGGCGCGGACGAGCGACGCCTTCACGAAGGACTGGGACACGCACAGGGGGCGGCCACGCCATTCGGCGACTTCACTTGCCAATTCCGCCGGCCGGTGCAGGTCAGAACACACCGCCTGTCGAGAACCCACCTTCGCCCGAAACGGGACGAACGCCGTCCGGCTTTCGCCGGCCGCGCGGCAAGCCGGTCAGGCGAACGCCGTCACCTCGTGGCCGCGATCCCGCAGGAAGCCGCGCACCGCCTTCACGAACTCGACCGCGCCGGCCGTGTCGCCGTGGACGCAGATCGTCCGCACCCGCTTCTCGCGGATCAGCCACTCGACTTGATCGACCGCTTCCTTCGGGTCGTGAATCATCGCGTCCGGCTCGGTGCGCGGCACCAGCGACCCGTCCGGCCGATACCGCCGGTCCGCGAACCCTTCGGGGACGAACGGATGCCCTTCCGCGTCGGCGATCCGCTGGAGTTGTGACGCCGGCAACCCGACGACGGGCAGTTCCGAAACGCCCCGCACGACGCCGTGAGCATACCCCCGATCTCGGCACGCCTGGTTGTACAATGCCCCGTGCGGCTTGACGTACCGCACAATCACCCCGGACCACGCCGCCACGGCCCGGAGCGCGCCGATCTGATGCCGGCAGAGCAGCGCGACGTGTTGCTCGCCGCGCTCCTGCTCTCGCCGGCCGGCGTGTTCGCGATCCGGATATCCGGGGTGGGCACCGACCGTGACGTGATATTGCCGCGCCAGCTCCAGCGCGTCGACGACGGTGTCCACATCCCCGGCATGGAACCCGCAGCAGACGTTGGCCGAGGTGATGAGCGGCATCAGGTCGGCGTCGGTGCCGGCCCCCTCGCCGAGGTCCGCGTTCAGGTCGATCAGCATGACGCACCGAGGGCGATTTCGAGGAGGCGGAACTGTCCGCGCGGTCGGGCTTCCACTTCGCCCACGACCGCCGGGAGGAGGACCACGCCGCCGATCCGCACCGGCTCCCCGCCGACGGTGCCTTCGCCGCCGAGACAGACCACCACCCGACACTCGCCGGCCGCGCCCACTGACATCGGCGTGTCACTCCGCCTGTGGTCCAGGGTGAAGTACCGGCACTCCACGACTCGGTCCACGTTTCCGATCCGCTTCGGCGTCACCGGGTCGCACGGGCCGGCGGCGAAGTCGGCGCACGCGAGGCCGTCGTCGATGTGCAGTTCGCGGGGCTGACCCGTCTTCGCGTCCACCCGGTTCCAGTCGAACAGCCGGTAGGTGATGTCGCTGGTTTGTTGCACTTCGAACAACAGGACGTTCGCGCCGATGGCGTGAACCGTGCCGGCCTCCAGGAACACGCAGTCGCCGGCTTTCGGGGTGAAGCGGTGCAGCGTGTCGGGTGTCGTGCCAGCCGCCATCGCGGCGCGGAACTTCTCGGCCGTCACCCCCGGTTTGAACCCGGCGTACAGCTTGCTCGTCGCCGGGTCCGCGTCGAGGATCACCCACGCTTCGGTCTTGCCGCGCGCTCCCGGTCCTTTCAGCCGCACCGCCTGCTCGTCGTTCGGGTGAACCTGAACCGACAGCTCCCGTTCGGCGTCGATGAACTTGAACAGTAGCGGGAACCGGCCGTCGGGCGGGACGTTGGCCCCGAAGATGGCGGCCGGGTCGTCGGCGATCAGGGCGCGGAGGGTGCGGCCGGCGAGCGGGCCGTTGGCGACCACCGACAGACTGCCGTCCACGTCGGACAGCATCCACGCTTCGCCGACGGGGTCGGCGGCCGGGGCCGGACAGCCGAGGAAGGCCGGCAACCGTCCGCCGCCCCAAAGGTTGGCTTTGAAGAGCGGCGCGAACGCGAGCGGGGAGAGCGTCTTCATACGAACAGGATAGCGCCGGCCGGCCGGAGTTGCAAAATGAACCTCTTCAACCTCTCACGGAGTACCCCCCCGTGTTCCCGACGTTCCCGGTCTTCCTCCCGTCGCCGGCGCAGGTGACCAACCCGATCCTGCTCTGGCTGCTCATCCGCGGTGGCGACCCGTCCTCCCGCGCCACGCCGAACGGGCAGATCAGCATCCTCACGGCGGTCCACGGCCGGTGGATCGTCCGGCGGTGCCCCGACCTCGGCGGTCACGTCGCCCTGGACGGCAACACCCTGCGCCGCTCGCGGGACGGCGATACCCCGGCCGGCCACCTGCTCGCCGCGTTCGTGCCGACGGTCCAGGCGGAGATCGGCCAACTGCGGGTGGACGCCGAACGCTTCCGGATTCACCCCGAAGAAGCCATCCGCCGCCTCCACTCCCGGCAGTGTGAAACGTGACATGGCCCTGAGTGCGGCAACGGGGTCCGGTCGTGTTCGCCCGCCGCGCCAGCAAGGGGCGAACCGCAGAAGGGGTTGGCCCCTTGCTGGCGCGGC
>JAYTTN010000760.1:0-3493 GCA_043745295.1 Fimbriiglobus sp.
CCCCGGCCTGCTCCCGCCTTCTTCCGTCCGCCAGCTCTCCCCCGATCCGGGCCCTTACCAACACCCGCGTCTCCTCTTCACCGACGCCGACTGGCCCGAGCTCAACGCCAAATCCACCGCCTCCACCGAGATCGCCTCCGCTCTCACCCGGCTTCAGACCGCGCTCAATAACAACTTCGACAAAACCTCCGACACGGTCGGCACGCTTCGCACTTACGCCAACGCCCTCACCGCCTGGGCCGACGGCGGCTTCCTCGACGCCACCTAAACCGGTTCCGTCGAACCCACCCGCGTCTTCAGCGAGCGCAAAAAGGTCGGGGCCGACCCGCAGAACCATCTGCCCGTCGTCCTCCCCCGTCGTCCGGATTAGTTTACCCCCCTCATCGTCATGCACCGCTTACTGCCGTCACTTTCCCTGTTAAGCCTCGCTGCGTCCAGCCTGCGAACTGCCGCGATCGCCATGGTCGCGCTTGTCAGCTCAGCCGGCGTTTACGCCAACCCGCTGAACCTCACCCCCGGCACTGCCGCCGACAAAACCCTCGGCTCAATCTCAACGCTCGCGAATTTTAACACCGCCATCGCGACGGCCGACATCAGCTACAACAACTCCGACCTCGCCACCCGCAGCTACGCCGTTCGTCTCCCGTCCGGCTACAACCCTGCCGACTCCACCAAGAAATACGGCATCGTCACCTGGATCGACGCCGGCGACGCCCATACCTTCCCCGCCTCCTACGCCGCCGCCCTCGACGCCCATGACGTCATCTGGCTCGGCGGTATCGGCATCGGAAACGCCCAAGCGGTCAACATCCGCCGTGGCGTCGCCCTCATGGGTGCCTTCCGCATGACGGAGCTCTACAACATCGATCCGGCCCGCATCTACGTCGGCGGCCTTTCCGGTGGCGGCCGCACCGCCAGCGACCTCGCGTATTTGCGGAGCGACTACCTCCGTGGCTTCATCGGCCGCGTCGGCTCCAGCATCCCCGGCACCATCCCGGGCTGGGAATCCGCCGGCACCAACTCCACCAACCCCGACTCCGACTATGAGACGATGGTGGTTAACGCCGCCACGCCATCCGTCGTCCTCCCACCTTATTTCCGCACCGCCATCATGACTCAATACAGCGACTTCCGCCGTGCCGAAAACCTCGCCATCTACCGCTGGGGCCACCTCAACCACGGCAACACCGTCCGCGCCGTCGTCCGCCCCGGCGGCCACTCCGACGAGATCGGCCCCAGCTTCACCGATGCCCTCGGCTTTCTCTACCACCCGCTCGCCGACATCATCTGGGACCGTTTCGAGGACGCCAAAATCGGTGCCAACACCCAGGCCGGCAAAATCGTCGCCGGCACCGGTTTCACCCCTTTGTCCGGCTCCGTATCCGAAACCAACTACAGCTACAACTCCGTCTCTCACGGCGTCCTCCGCCTCACCGGCACCGGCGCCGCCGCCCGCGCCTACGACCCGTTCTCCTGGCAGAACGCCTACGGCATCCTCCTCGACGCCCGTCTCCGCGCCGAAAACGCCATCACCGCCAACCAAAACCAGTCCATCGGCCTGCACATCATCCCCGCCGCTGCCACCGGCCCCGCCGCCGAACAACCCGGCTTCCATCTCTACTGGAACTACGGCCAGCCCTACCGCGCCGAAATCGTCTCCGCCACCGGCGTGCGCAAAACCCTCGCCACTTGGGAGCATGCCGCGACTCATCCGATGAGCCTCGCCGCCACCAACGAGAAAACCTTCTACGGCGACACCGCCGCGCCCGACATCGCCGGCAAAACCAAATCCTTCCGCGGTGAAGACGTCCGCCTCGTCCTCAACTCCACCGGCTTCCAGCTCACCTTTAACCGCTACGCCAACAACCTCCAGACCACCTACCCGGGCGTGGTCCTCGTCAGCCAGGACTCCTCCACACCCTACGCCGAAAACATCCCGATGGTCCTCCAAGCTCTCTGGAGCGACGTCGAGACCGCCCTGGTCTCCGCCCTGCCCTCCGGCGACTACCAACTCGTTCTCACCAACGATGCGATCATTACCGGCCAGGCCGTCGGCAACGCTGTCGTGGACGAAATTCGTCTCGTCGGCTCAACCGGCCTGCAAGCCGCCCCGCCGCTCACCGTCACCGCCCCGGCCAACCTCACGCGCTCCCTCTCCTGGACCCGCACCCCCGGCGCGATGGGCTATGTGTTGCAGAGAGCCTCCTCCCCCGACGGCCCATTCTCCGCGCTCACCACCCTCGCCAACACCGCCTCCACCTACACCGACACGGTCGCCCAAAACATCGCCTATTATTACCGCATCGCCGCCACCGGCAAAGACGGCGCGACCGGCACGTGGTCCTCTGTCGGGTTCGCCGCGCGCAACATCGCCGTGCCCGCCACCCCCTCGTCTCCCTCCGTCACTTACCCCGCCAATTACCAAGCGCGCCTCGCTTGGACCGACGCCGCCACCACCGAAACCGCCTACCGCGTCGAACGCAGCCCCGCCGGTCGCGATCAATGGTCACTCATCGCCGGTTCGCTCGCCGCCAACTCCACCAGCTACACCGACACCACGGTCGCCGCCGGCACGTCCTACGATTACCGCATCTCCGCCACCGGCACCGGCGGCATCTCCGCCTACGCTACCGTGTCCGCCACCGTGCCCGATGTCGCCCCGCCCGTCCCCTCCTCGCTCGCCGCCAGCTCCACCACCTACACCAGCACCGCGCTCTCTTGGAGTGTCGTGTCGCAAGCCGGCAGCTATCGCGTCAAATCCGCCTCCTCCTCCGGCGGCCCCTACACCACCCTGGCGACCGGCCTCACGAGTGCCGCCTACACCGACACCACCCTCAGCCCCGGCGTCACCCGCTACTACGTCGTGAGCGCCGTCGGCAACGTGCTCGAGTCCGCCAACTCCGCCGAAATCGCCGTCACTCCGCCCGCCTTGCTCCCGCCCGCGACTTTCACCGTCACACCCGGCTTCACCACCAACACCCTCAACTGGTCCGCCGTCGCCGACGTCAGCGGCTACACCGTGCAACGCGCCACCAGCGCGACCGGTCCCTATTCCACGCTGGCCGACGCGCTCACCGCCACCACTTACACCGACACCGGACTCACCACCGGCGTCACGTATTATTACCGCGTCGTCGCCCTCAGCGGCACCGCCACGTCGTCCGCCACCGCCGCCTTCGGCGCCACGCCCGTCGCCGGCACCTTCACCAAGGCCAACAACACCACGAGCCTCGACTCCGCCACCTCGTGGTCGCCCGCCGCCGTGCCTTCCATCGCCGACACCGTGCTGTGGACCGGCACCTACACCAGCGGCGCGGTCGGCATCGGCTCCGGTCTCACCGTCCACCAGCTCCAGCTCACCAGCCCCTCGCAAGCCATCACGCTCACGACCGGCTCCGGCCCGCTCACCCTCGGCGCGGGCGGTATCGATCTTTCAACTACAACCCAAAACCTTACGCTCAACGCCCCCGTCGTCCTCGCCACCTCGCAGCCG
>JAYTTN010000761.1:0-13071 GCA_043745295.1 Fimbriiglobus sp.
GATCACCCGTACCACTACCTCGGCAGCCCCATCTGGTTCACCCGCATCGGCCACGCCTGCGGCGACGCCATGCTGGAGTTGCTGAAGGGGAAGGAGTGAGGACTTTGTTAGCCCGCCGCGCCAGCAAGGGGCCAACCACTCAGGCGGTTCACCCCTAGCAGGCGCGGCGGGCTAACCAGTCGAGGGCCGCATTGCTCGGCGGCCCTCGCTCGCGCGGCGGGCTAACGAGATGGTTACTTCGCGCCCTTCTTCTTCAGCACGATCTTCGCCTTCACGTCGCCTTGTACGGCGGATTTGCCGTGGCGGGAGGTCATCTTGTTGGTCGGGCGGACCATCACCACCGCGCCGCTGAACCCCGGCACCGCGCCGGCCACCAGGATCAGGTTGTTCTCCAGGTCGATGCCGACCACCTTCAAGTTGCGGATCGTGATGCGGGCGTTGCCGTACTGGCCGGCTTTCTTCTGACCTTGCTTCGGCCGGCCGGTGCCCCGGTTGCTGGCGTGCGACGATTGGGAGCCGGCCTGCCGGTGGACCTTCTTGGCACCGTGGGCGGCGGGCAAGCCGTGGAAGTTGTGCCGCCGCATGACCCCCTGGTAGCCGCGGCCCTTCGACGTGCCGATCACGTCCACCGCCTTCACGTCCTTGAACAGCTCGACGGTCAGGATTTGACCGACGGCGACGATGCCGGAGTCGGTCACGCGGAACTCGCGGACGTGCTTCTGCGGCTCGCAGTCGGCCTTCGGCGGCAGTTGGACGCCGGCTTTCAGGCGGGCGTCCTTCCGCTTGGATTGCAGCTTGGCGGCGACGTGCCCTTGCTCCGGCCGGGTGGCGCTCGTCCGCTTCTGGTCCTTGAACCCGATCTGGACGGCGACGTACCCGTCCGTCTCCTTCGTCCGCAGTTGCATGACCGGGCACGGCCCGAGTTCGATCACCGTCACCGGTTCGGCGGTGCCGTCCGCGTTGAACACTTGCGTCATGCCGACCTTAAAGCCGATTAGCCCCAGCGCCATGGCAGGTTTCCTCGGGCGGTGCCGCCCGTTCGGAGTGTGCCGACCCCTCGTCCGACCCGCCGGTGTTGGCGGTGTAGCCCGCAGTGGGGCGTCGCGGTTCGATCGGCCCCGACGGTTCGTCGGGAACCGATCAAGATAGGGCGACCGACCCGCCCGTCAACCGGAAGATGCCCCCTTGCCACCCCGCACCGGTTGCCGCACACTCAGCACTTTCCCCACCCGACACCGACCGAGGCGAGACCATGACGTTCACCGACGGGGCCATCGAGGGCGTCATCTGGAGGCCACTCGCCTTCTTCACCGACTCGCGCGGCTGGCTGGTGGAGCTGTTCCGCAACGACGACATCGCGCCGGCGTACCGGCCGGTCATGGCGTACGTGTCGATGACCCACCCCGGCGTCGCGCGTGGGCCGCACGAACACGTCGAGCAGGCGGACTACTTCTGCTTCACCGGGCCGGGTACGTTCCGCGTCTACCTGTGGGACGCGCGGACGGAGTCGCCGACGTTCGGCCAGCGCGAAGTGAAGGACGTGGGGGCCGACGCGCCGTTCGCGCTGATCGTCCCGCCGGGCGTCGTCCACGCCTACAAGAACGTCGGCACCGCCGCCGGCTGGGTGTTCAACGCCGCCAACGCCCTGTACGCCGGCGAGGGCCGCAAGGGCTGGCGCGGGCCGAAGGGGACGCCGGACTATGTGGATGAAATCCGCCACGAACACGACACCGGCAGCGTATACGAGCTGGATTGAGGAAAGGGCAGGGCGGCGGGGCGAGGAGCGGTGGCGTCCGGCGGGCATTGCGCACGCCGAATTCGCGCCTCGGGCGGCGATTTCGTGGCCGTTTCGCCCATCTGCAATGCTCGCCGAGGTGCCGCATGTCCCGCCCGTGTGCCGATTCCGCCCGGCACGGCTGGTGTTCCGAGACGAAACGCGCGAGCCCGACCGCGAATGGCCGGGATTCACTCGAGCGGCAGGTCTTCCCGCTTGCCGTCCTTCGTCACCAGTTTGGCGTAGAAGATCGGCCCCGGACCGCCGAAACCGAGCAGCACCTTCGACCCGTCGTCGAGGGCGTACTCGTGGATGTGCAGCCCGCTGCCGATGTCCCGATCCGGCTTGCCGAACACCTCCTCGGCCGCCGCCATCGTCAGGGTCTTCGACAACTTCGTCCGGAAGAAAGCGAGCGTGCGGGGCTTGAGAACCGTGTCCAGGAACGCGAACACCGCCGCCGTCGGCTTGTCGTCCGCCGCGCCCAGGTCGGCGTCGATGGCGACGTGCGTTTTGCCCGGCGCGGGGTGCAAGGTGGCCGGCACGCCCGCCGCCGTCAGCGCCTTGGCCAGCTTCTCCGACTGCATCTTGACCTCCGGGTGCTCGGCGACGTGCAGGATCAGGAACGGCGGGATGCCTTTGCCCTTCGCCGCGTGCGCGACGGGCGACAGCTCCTTCCGACTCGCCTCGTCGCCGAACTTCTTCTTGTAGATTGCGGATCGGCGCTCCTCGACGGTGGCGATCTGGAGCGGCACGTCGTAGGTGTCGCCGTCCACGGGGATGCACGCCTTGATGGCGGTGAACGGCACCGTCTCGGCCTTCAGGTACTTGCCGTCGGTGCAGACGAGGGCCGCCAGCTGCGCCCCGGCGGAGTGGCCGGTGACGATCAGCGCGTCGGGGTCGCCGCCGTACTCCTTGGCGTGGTCGCGGACCCAGCGGATCGCCTTCGCCACGTCGCCCGCCATCTCTTGAATGGTGACGGCCGGCAGCAGACGGTAGTTGACCGACACGAACACCAAGCCTTTGTCCGCGAACGCCTGCGGCTTCTTGTTCACCTCCTTTTTGTCGCCCGCCGCCCAGCCGCCGCCGTGAATCCAGATCACGACCGGCCGACCCTTGCCGTCGGGCGGAGCGTACACGTCGAGCGTCCGCGTCTGGGTCTTCGGGTCGGTGTACGGGATGTCCTTGTGAACTTTCGGCTCGGCGGCGAAGGCTGTCCCGGCGACGAGCAGCGCGGCGAGGGCGGTCTTCATGGGCACGGACTCCGGAAGGGGGAAGGTCGGCGTTACGTTCGCAGTGGACCCACGACGAGATACACGACCCCGGCGACGATCGTGAGGTGCAGGAGGACGACGAACCAGAAGGCGAGGCGGAACGACGCCTTCTTCGTCTTGTGGCGGAACCGCCGCTGCGCGAGGAGCGCGCCGGGCCAGCCGCCGAGCAGCGCCAGCAGGTGCAGCGTCCGCTCCGGCACCCGCCGCCGGCCGATGCTGCCGGCACGCCGCTTGTCCACGCCGTAGGCGACGAACGTCACCGCGCTCATGACGGCGACGAGAATCAGGTAATACAGGACGTAAGTCATCAATGCCTCGGGGCGGTCGGTTTCACTTCTTCCGCTTCGCGGCGCTCTTCGCCGAGCCGTCCACGAAGAAGTCCTTCCAGTCGGCGAACTGCTCGGCCGTGCCTTCCAGGTCGAACTCGCCGCTCACCAGGTCGCCGATGAAACTTTGGAGTTTCCGGCCGCCTTCCGGCTTGGCGTGGTGCGTGGCCAGCTCGCTGGCGAAGTTCAGCAGGTCGTACACCCGGCAGGCGGCGGGCAGCGTCCGCTGCCGCTTGGCGCTGAGCGCGTCCAGGTTGGCCAGGCCGTAGATGCGGGTGAGGTCGCCGGTCATCCGGTTGAAGGCGTCCGTCACCGGCTCGTCGTCGTGCTTCACCCCGCCGCCCCCTTTCGCGGTCAGGCCGACGCGGTTCGGCACGTCCTTGCCCTGGAGCATGGCGGCGAGGGCGCGGGCCAGCCGCGACACCTCGTGAACCGACGCCCACGATCTCGTCGCCGACTCGAACCGCTGGCGGAGGGCGGCGAACCCCTCCTCGTTGTTGAACCCCTCCAGCGCCCGTTCCAGGGCGAACGTC
Organism: Fimbriiglobus sp.; assembly: GCA_043745295.1. GTDB lineage: Bacteria > Planctomycetota > Planctomycetia > Gemmatales > Gemmataceae > JALHQU01. The sequence goes on from JAYTTN010000761.1 coordinate 3,905, forward strand.
GCGGTCGTGCCGCCGCGGCCGAGGTTGATCTCGCTGCGGAACGCCGGCGTCATGGCGATGGCCCCGTTGCTGCAAATCTGCCGGAGCAGCGCCAGGTAGACCGCCGGTCGGCCGAACGCATCGATCGGCGTCTCGATCACGTACTGGGCCTCGAAGCCGTCGCCGCTGATGGTGAACGGGCTGCTGTGTCGCGGCGTGTGGAAGCTGCGGATCACCCCGTCATGATACTTGTGGTCCTTCGCCTGGTAGCGGCGGAGAAGCACCCCCAGTTCGTCGTGCCGGACGACGGCCGCCTTCGGGTTCGAGACGGCCAGCAGCGTCGGCGCGGCCTCGCCCGCGCGGAGTTCCAGGCAGTACCGCACCTGGTCGTCCGGGGCCTTCAGGCTGATCCGCCGGAAGACTTCCTCGTGCGTGAAGTAGCGGAAGATGTTGTGGGTGAACCCGAACCGCATCTGGAGGCTGTTCCAGAACCGTTTGCTCGGCGTCACCGCCCGGTCGCCGAGTCGGAGCGATTCGAGGGGCTTCGCGCGGTTCGGCTTGTCCGGCGACTCCTCGGCGGGCGGAACCTGAAGGTCGCGGAGTCGGCAGGTGCCGTACTCGAAGGTCGAGTCCACGGGAATGCTCCTTGCGTTGGGGTTCGGGTCCGGCACCCACGGCCCTCGCGGCCCAGGTTCGCCTACTGATTCGCAGGGAACGGAGGTTGTGTTCGGCAAGGTAGTCCGCACTCTCCGAGTGCGGGTCGGCACCGCACTCGGAGAGTGCGGACTACCTTCGATTCAGTAAACGTCGCGACTCCGCCGCCGCGCCCGGCGCGGGGCCGCCGGCGTCTCATTCCGGCCGGCGGTCGTTCGCTTCGTCAGCCACTCCGGCAATTCCACGGTCGTTCGGGCCAGGGCGTGCAGGGTCCGCATCGCCACCTGCTGGATGCGCGGGTTCAGTTGCAGGCTCCGCCACTCGGCGCTCTCCCACACGTATTGCAGCTCCGCCGCCGCCGTCCGCACGAACGGCCACCGCGTCTTCTGGCACTGCACGACGTTCTTCACCGGCGTCCCACCATGCTTTCGCAGCACGCGGCCGCACATTTGCACGGTGATCCCCTTTTCGCTCGGCCGGCAGAATACCGTCTGCAAACTGGGGCAGTCGAACCCTTCCGCCAGGACGATGCAGTTGACGAGGGCGTCGAGTTCGCCGGCCTCGAACCGCGCCAACTGGTCTTCGCGGTCGCCGGCGGCGGTCACGACCTCGACGCGCGCCTGCCCCGCCCGCAGCAGCTGGGCGGCGCGCTCGCACTGCGCCACGGTGTGGAAGTAGAAGACCGTCTTGCCCCACCGGTTCGGCTCGCGGAGGTAGAACTCGGCGGCCGATTCCGGCGTGTACGTCGGGATCGTGAAGTGGCGGAACCGGCTCAGGTAGCCGTCCTCGATGAGGGCGCGGATGCCGGCGTCGCGGATGCTCGCGTCGAAGCACAGCTTGACCTTGTCCGCCCGGAACGGCGTGGCCGAAAGGCCGAGGATGAACCGGGGCCGGATGACGTTGTGCAGGTGGGCCATGCTGCCGGCGGCGTCGTGCTGCGCCTCGTCGACGACGAGCAGGTCGAGGCCGGTCGGCGGCGTCTTGTCGAACATGGAAATGAACTCGGCCGTCAGCCGGATGCCGTGGTCGGCCGCCTCGGCCTTCGCCTGCGCCAGCAGGTAGCGGCGCATCGCCACCCACCCGACCTTCAGGCCGAGTTCCCGCTGCAACCCCGCCGCGATGAGCAGCCCCATCACCGTCTTGCCGCTGCCGGTCGGGCTTTCGATGAGAATCGACCGGAGGTTCTTGACGAGGAACAAGTCCAGCGCCTTGCCGACGATCCGCGCCTGGTACGGTCGCGGCTCGATCCGCGTCCCGGCAATGAGGTCGTCGATGGCAATCACGTTCCGGCCCTCCCTTGGTGAGGGGAGTTTCGCAGAAGAATCCTCCCGCGCCGAGGTCGGTAGCGGAAATCGGGAGTGGGGGCTGCGCGAGTCGTCGGTCGGGCCGGTTGGGGTGGCGGGAGGTCGTGCCAAGTGCGCTGGATCCGCGACGCCACTGTTCCACCGGGTTCGGTCTCACTTCCCCGCCTTTTCAACCAGGAGCGCGTTGAGCCGCTCGAAGTCCGCCACCGAGTCGGCCAGGAAACCCCACTCCTCGCCGGCGACGGTAATGATGCGGCACTGGCGGATGGCGACGACATTCCCGGCCATCGTGCAGTCGTCGAACCGGCGGATGTCGCCCCAGGCCACCGCGTCCCAGTGGACGCCGCGGGTGCGGATCAGCCCGCCGGGGCAAACGTAGACCCAGTCGTACCGCATCGACAGCGGGTAGGACATCGCCGCCCCGCCGATTGCCAACAAGCCGGCCGCCAGCCAGCGGAAAATGACCTCGGACGGGTCTCGGGGGACGGGTCCGAGGCGGATCGCCAGGGACCAGCCGAAGAACCCGACGCCGAGCAGGACGAGAACAATCCCCATTCCGATCGATTTGCGGCGGAACCGCATGTTCGGCCCGAACACGGCCTCCGGCGGGCCAGGCCGTTCGAGCAGTTCGTTCGGGACGGCAGGCAGTCGGGGGCGGGAGAACATCGTGGCAGTCCCTTCCGATGAGGTCACTCGGCCACCGGGTTCGCGCCGCCCCAGGTGCCGGCCTTGCGGTAACGGTAGCCGACATCCACCGGCTCGAAGCCGAGCGACTTGCAGATGCCGAGGCCGGCCGGGTCGTCGGCCCACACCTGCAACTCGGCGAGGGCGAAGAACTGGTCCTGAAGCAGGCGGAGAATGCTGGCGAGGAGGAACTTGGCCAGACCCTGCTTGCGGAGGTGGGCGCGGATTTCCACGTCGAACAGGCCCGCCGCCGGGCGGTTCCACTTCCAACTGAACCCTTCCAGTTCCCAGTGGACGGCGCGGCCGGCCGGCTGCCCGGTCATCCGGTCCACCACGCGGAACTCGGTCGGCTCCAGCGTGCCCCAGACGGTCTCCTCCCACCAGTTGGCGCTGGCCGTCGGGCGGATGAGCTGGATGTCGTAGCGGCGGCGGAGCTGCACGAACCGCGCGTCGGCCACGTCCAGCGGCGCTTCCAGGTTCCGCTGGAACACCACGTGCGACTCGGCCCGCTCGTACCCGACTTTCTTCAGAAACCCGTCGGCCTCCGGCTCGCTGGCCAAGATGCCGGGCGAGTTGGCCCCGCCGTACAGCCCGAACAGGTACGGGTTGAACGGCCGCTGCGAGCCGAACACGATCACCTGCGCGCCGCGGGCGGTCAGGTACTCCTCGGCGCGGCGGGTGAGTTCGCGGCCGATGCCCTTGCCCCGATACTTCGGCCGCACCATCACGCAGCAGATGACGCCGCCGGTCGGGTCCAGGGCCGTCCGTTCTTCGTTCGGGCCGAACCCGGCCAGGGCGAACCCGGCGACGGCGTTGGTGTCCGGGTCCACCGCCAGGATGAGCGACTCGCGGTCGAAGAACGGTTTGCACAGCAGCCAGCGGTCGAACACGCCGGGGGTGCGGAGGGGGTAGGTGCCGCGGCCGACGAGGGATTCGTTCCAGACCTCGACGAGGGCCGGCGGGTCGGTGTTGCGGAACGGGCGGTAAATCATGACGGCACGGGACGGGCGACGGGGGCCGGGCGTGCCGCTACTATACCCGGCAGTTCGGCGACCGCAACACGCGACCGCCGTCCGGCCCGTCCTCACCCCGTCCCCGACCGACACAACCGGAATCGGAGTTCCACCATGCCCCGCCCGTCGTTCGCCCTGGCCCTGCTGCTCGTGCCGGCACTCGCCGCCGCCCAGGAGCCGAAGAAGAAAGACGACCCCGCCCCGATCCCCCGCGTCGCGCACGTCCTCCTCGGCGGCGGCCTGGAAGAGGGCGCGCCCGCCGAGGGGCCGTTCGGCGGCGGCGGCGAAACCCTGCGCCAGAAGATCGACCGCATCAAGAAGGCCGCCAGGGACAAGAACGTGTCGGCCCTGTACCTGCACCTGGACGACCTGTCGGTCGGCTTCGGCAAGGTCCACGAACTCCGCCGCGCCGTCGCCGACTTCCGCGCGACCGGCAAGAAGGCATTCGCCTACGCCGAAGAGTTCAACACCAAGTCGTACCTCGTCGCCTTGGCCTGCGACTCGATCAGCGTGCCCGAATCCGGCGGGCTGAACCTGGTCGGCCTGCGGGCCGAGGTCAGCTTCTACAAGGACGCGCTCAAGCTCGCCACGCTGGAGGTGGACGTGCTGAAGATGGGCGGGTACAAGTCGGCCGTCGAGCCGTTCCTGCGCACCGACATGAGCGCCGAGAACCGCGAGCAGATCACCAGCATGATGAACGACACGTTCGACCGGGAGATCGTCGCCGCGCTGGTGGCCGGCCGGCCGACCCTGAAGCTGACGCCGGCCGACGCCGAGAAGATGATCGACGACGGCCCGTTCACCGCCCGCAAGGCGCTCAAGCTCGGCCTCGTGGACAAACTGCAATACGAGGACCAGTTCGAGGCCGGGTTCGCCAAGGCGCTGGGCGTGGACGAAGTGAAGATCGAGCGCAACTACGGCAAGCCCAAGAAGGCCGACGACGCCGGCGGACTGGCGGCCATCATGGAAATGATGTCGCCCAAGAAGAAGCCGGAGAGCAAGGAGGCGAAGATCGCCGTCGTCCACGTCGTCGGCGGCATCAGTTCCGGCAAGGGCGGGTTCAGCCTGATGGGCGGCAGCTCGGTCGGGTCGGACACCATCGTCGAGGCCGTCCGCGAGGCCGAGAAGAACGCCACCGTGAAGGCCATCGTCCTGCGGGTCGATTCGCCCGGCGGGTCGGCGCTGGCGTCGGATGTCATCTGGCGGGCGCTGGCGGTGTGCAAGAAGCCGGTGGTGGCGAGCATGGGCGACGTGGCCGCCAGCGGCGGGTACTACGTCTGCATGAACGCCAAACGCATCTTCGCCGAGCCGGGCACGGTCACGGGCAGCATCGGCGTGTTCGGCCTGAAGATCGTGCTGGGCAAGCTGGAGGAGCGGGTCGGCATCAAGACGGAAGTCATCAGCCGGGGGAAGAACACCGGCGTGAACTCCAGCACATTCAAGTGGACCGAGAGCGAGCGGAAGGCGATGACCGAGACCATCGAGGAGGTGTACGACCAGTTCACGGATAAGGCCGTGGCCGGGCGGGTGAACGCCGGGCAGAAGGACATGACCAAGGCGAAACTGCTGGACCTGGCCGGCGGGCGGGTCTGGACCGGCCGGCAGGCGAAGGCCAACGGCCTGGTGGACGAACTCGGCACCCTGGACGACGCCATCGCCTTCGCCAAGAAGGAAGCCGGCCTCGACCCGTCGAAGGACATGGAACTGCTGATGCTGCCGAAAGGCTCGTCCTTCCTGGACAAGATCATGGACGGCGACCTCGGCCTGCCGTTCGGCAAGGCGCTGAGTGAACTGAAGGCCATGCCGGGTGGCGACAAGGCGCTGCGGCTGATGGCCCCGGTGCTGAACGCCCACAAGGCCCCGGTGCAGATGCTGATGCCGTTCCACGTCGAGTTCAAGTGAGTTCCGTTCTTGCGAGCCGCGACCGCGAGGGAGCGGCATCTGAAATCGCAGATGCCGCTCCCTCGCGGCCGCGGCTCGCCCAAACCAAAAGGCTCCCATGCGACCCCTTCTGACCCTGCTCCTCCTCGCCCCGGTCGCCGTCGCGCAGACCGCCGAGGAGAAGAAAGCCACCCTCGCGTTCATCGAGTCTCTACGCGACAAGGACACCGGCGCGTTCAAGGTGACGCCGGACGGCAAGCCGACCCTGCGGGCGTGCAACGGCGCGGCGAAAGCGATCAAGGTTCTCGGCGGCGAGCTGACCGACAAGGACAAGGTGTCGAAGTTCGTTCTGGGTTGTTACGACGAGAAGGCCGGCACCTTCGCCGACCCCGGCACGAAGGCGGACGTGGCCAGCACCGCCATCGGCGTCATCGTGGCGTGCGAACTCGGCATCCCGAAGGACACGTTCAAGGCCGCGATGGACTACCTCGGCAAGACCGCCAAGGAGTTCGAGGACGTGCGCATCGCCGCGGCAGCGGTCGAGGCGTGGGGCGTGAAGGACTGCCCGTTCGACGTGACGCCGTGGTTTGAGGTCGCCAAGAACTCCATCACCGTCCCACTTCTTGACCCGAAGGACGGCGGCACGAGGCAGATCGGCTCGGCATCGGCGCTCTCCCTCCGGCTCGGGCTGAAACCCCGCGGTCCGGAAGGGGATTTCATCATCGAACAACTCACGAAGGGCCAACGTCCCGACGGCGGCTGGGGCAAGGCGGACGCCAAGGCCTCCGACATCGAGACCACCTACCGCGTCGTGCGGGCGCTGATGCTGCTGAAGTGCCCACCCGATGACGGGAAGAAGCTCCGCGAGTTCCTGGCGTCGCACCGCAACAAGGACGGCGGGTACGCGACCGAACCCGGCAAGGCGAGCAGCATGAGCGGCGTGTACTACACCTCGATCATCGTCAAGTGGCTGGACGACATGGCGAAGAAGTGAGTTCGCACCGGGTTGTACCGCAAGGCTCCGACGAGCGGACGCCTTGCGGGGGGGTGGCTGCGCGAAGGAGTTTTCTCCACCGCATGCCAACCCACACGGCCATCAACTGGCTGAACGATACGCAAGTGGCGACCGGCAAACAGGCGCGGTGCGGCAGGCCGTGCCCGCCGCGACCCGTGCGGTTCAGCCCCGGACGCGGAAAGTGATCCGCCCGCGCGTCAGGTCGTAGGGCGAGATTTCGACCTTCACCCGGTCGCCGGGGATGATCTTGATGTAGTGCTTCCGCATCTTCCCGCCGATGTGGGCGAGAACTTCTCCGCCGATGTCCAACTCGACCCGGAAGGTGGTGTTCGGTAGTGCCACCTTGACCCGACCTTCGACTTCAATCGCTTCTTCTTTGGCCTTGTGCATACCGGTCTCCGTGAGGTTCGGGCGGACGGAATGTGCCCGCGGCAGGTGTCCCTGGACAATGGGACGCTAGAGGTTACTATAGTCCCGCCCGGTGGCGTGGCGAGGGCAAACCGCCGACCAACCACCCCCGCGTCGCCGGTTCGTCCGGGAATGGGACGGGACGCGATGCGACGGACGGGGCCGAAGCGATCACGAACCCCCGTTCGACCGACCCGGGATCGGAGTGGCCGACATGCGCGGAATCGTTCTCTCACTCGCGTTCGCTCTGCCCGCCGTCGCCGCCGAGCCGGTGACACCGGCGCTGAAGGCCGACGCGGCGGCGCTGGCCAAACTCGCCGCGCTGAAGCCGAACCAGGGCGTCACGCTGGGCAAGGCGGCCGTCGTCGGCGACTTCAACGACACCGCCCGGAAGTTCAACCTGGACAAGACTGGCCCGCGCGGGCGGGACTACTCGATCAAGATGTGCTGGGCACCGGACCGCGAGCGGGCGCTGTTCTGCGGGGCGAACCATGCCGTCCCGCACCGCCTGAACGACGTGTGGGAGTTCGACCTCGGCGCGATGACGTGGGCGATGCTGTACGCCCCGGACCTGCCCCGCGACTACACCGGTATCGGCAAAGACTTCTCGGATGTGGAGTTCAAGGACGGGCTGCTCGTCACCAAACGCGGCGGGCCGGCGATCATCGCGCACACCTGGTGGGGCCTCACCTACGACACCAGCCGCAAGCAACTGCTGTTCATGAACACCTGGGTGACGGAGAAGAAGAAAGCGGTGGAGTCGCTGAAGGGCGACCCGGCCGAGTTGTACAACGGCCCGCCGCTGTGGGCGTTCGACCCGGCCGCCGCGAAGTGGACGGCGCTGAAGCAGGAGAAGCCGTACCCGACGGCCATCTTCGGCGGGATGCTGGAGTACATCCCGGAGATGGGCGGCACCGTCTGGCACACGAACAACTGGCAGATGCGCGGCACCTGGCAGTACGACGCGGCGAAGAACGCCTGGGCCGACGTGAAGGCGAACGGCGGCGGCAAGGCGTTCGAGGCCGAGGCCGCCGAGCCGGAGCAGATCGGCTACCACGACCCGGTGCGGAAGCTGCTCGTCGTCCACCGGCACAAGGCCACGCACCACTTCGACACCGTGAAGCGGACGTGGAAGAAGACCGTCTCCGCCGACAAGGACGACGAGACGGTTCCCTACGGGCATGACGCCTTCGGCACCTTCTTCCGCGACCCGGTCAGCGGCAAGGGCATCCTGCTGGACTACAAGGCGAACGCACTCTGGAGCTACGACCCGGACGCGATCAAGTGGACGCGGCTGAAGCCGGACGGCGACCCGATGCCGACGGACGGCAAGCGGCTGGCGTACCTCGACCCGAAGCACAACGCCTTCGTGGTGATCGATGGCACCACCGTGTGGGCCTACCGGTTCGCCGCGAGGTGAGCTGCGAGCCGCGACCGCGAGGGAGCGGCTTCTCCTGCCTTGCGAGCCGCGACCGCGAGGGAGCGGCTTCTTTCCATATCGCGCGTGAGTCCAGGCGATGAACACCTACTTCATCACCTTCTCGACCTACGGAACCCGACTCCACGGCGACCCACGGGGTACCGTGGATCGGGACCACAACGTTCCCGGCGATCCGCTCCTCGAACCCAGCGCAAACTGGGTTGCTTACCGCGAGCACCAACTCGCCGACGCCCCGTACCTTCTGGACGCGCCCAGTCGGGCCATCGTTTTGCTCGCGATCTGCCAGCATGCGACTTTTCGCGGGTGGCACCTGTACGCCGCACACGTCCGGACCAATCACGTCCACATCGTGGTGCAAGCCGATACGACACCCGAACGGGTGATGGGCGAATTCAAGGCTTACGCTTCTCGGGCATTGAACGCGGCGAACCCGGACGAGACGGGCGAACACCGGCGATGGACCCGGCACGGATCGACGCTGTGGCTGAAATCGGACGACGCCATCGTCGAGAAGGTCCGGTACACCGCGTTCGAACAAGGGGCGATCATGTCCCTGTACGTCGTGCCGCTCGTGTGAAGGTTTTCCGTGTCTTGCGAGCCGCGACCGCGAGGGAGCGGCTTCTTCGGCTTCTACTTCCGTCTTGCGAGCCGCGACCGCGAGGGAGTGGCTTCTTTTCATCCGAAGGCGACAGTGTCTTGCGAGCCGCCACCGCGAGGGAGTGGCTTCTTCGGCTTCTACTTCCGTCTTGCGAGCCGCGACCGCGAGGGAGCGGCTTCTTCTCTTGGCT
>JAYTTN010000762.1:0-13055 GCA_043745295.1 Fimbriiglobus sp.
GACCGGGTGGCGCGGCGGGCCGCGACCGACGGCAGCGTGACCGCCGCGCTGCGCGAGGCGCGCGGCCGCGCGGAAGAGGCGTGGGGCCTTGCGGACGACCCCGAACGGATGCGGGCGGCGGCCGATCTCGCGGCCGGCGTCCTGCGACGGGCGGACGGGTTCGCGAGCGCGGGGGAGGTGACGCCGCCGGTCGGGGACGACCTCGCCGCGGTGCGGGCCGAACTCGCCGACCTGGACCGACACGCCCGACTGTTCCTGTCCGCCGCGCGAATCCTCCAGGAACACGCCCAGTTGTCGTCCGGGGTCATCGACGGGGCGCGAACGACCCGCCGCTTGGCGGACGTGTTCGCGGAGTACGGCTGGCCGCAGGGCGAGGTCGCGCCGGACGTCGTGGCCGAGGCCGTGTGCGGGAGTCGCTTCCGCAACCAGTTCCTGGGATATTTGAGCGACTGGGCGTTCCAGAGCGGCTCGGTGGGGATTCCCACCCTGTGGCTCGAGAGCGTCCTCCGCCTCGCGCGGCATCGCGCGGGAGGGAGTCTGGCCGCGTGGCAGACCCTTCGGGACCGGAGCGACACGGCCGGCATCATCGCCTTCGCCGCCACCCCGCCGGCGCTGGAGTTGGGACCCGAACAGATTTGCCAACTCAACCGGGACTTGCTGACAACCGGTCAAACCGGCTCCGTCCTCCCCCTCCTCCGCCGGGCCGTCGAGCGGTATCCGCGACATGTCTGGCTGCGGTACGATCTGATGCGAGCGTGCGACCTGGCGTCGCCGCCTTTGGGGGAGGAATCGCTCCAGCAGGCCGCCGCGCTGGCCGCCCTCCGCCCCGAGTCGGCGTGGTTCCAAAACCTGCTCGGCGACCACCTCCTCGACCGTGGTGCCCCTGACCCGGCCGAAGGGGCGTTCCGCGAGGCCCTCCGACTCGACCCCGACCACGCCGCCGCGCGGGCGAACCTCGCCCGCGCCCGGCGGCTGCGGCTGCTGCTCGTCCGCCTGCCCGACATCCTCGCCGGTCGCGCCGAGCCGGCCTCGCCGGCCGAGGCGTGCGAATTCGCCGGCGTTTGCGCGGCCCCATTTCAGAAGCGATTCGTGGCCGCCGCTCGACTGTACACGATGGCGTTCGAGGCCGAACCGAATCTCGCCGATCGGGTGAACTCGAACCGGTACAACGCCGCCTGTTTCGCCGCGCGGGCCGCACGCGGGGACGGCAACGACGCCCCCGAGCAGCCGGCGAACCGGGCCGAGTTGCGGGCGACGGCGCGAAGCTGGTTGCGGGCCGACTTAGCCCTGGTCGTGAAACTCGCCGCGTCGAAGAACTCCAGCGAACGGTATCGGGCGATCCGCACCCTGTCGCTCTGGCTCACGGATCGGGACTTGCTGGACGTTCGCGGGGTGTCCGAACTCGGGAAGTTGTCTGTAGGCGAACGGGTCGAGTGGAACAAGTTCTGGGCCGACGTGGCGGCGACACTCGCCCAAGCCCAGAGGCCGCCCAAGTCGGCGGAACTCGCCCCGGCACCTCGCCCTGCCGAGTAGCCGTCACCACTTGGCCGTGATCGCCTTCGCCTTGTCGTCGTACACCCGCAGGTTGAACGTGTTCCGCATGTCGTCCACCATGCTGCTCAGCTCCGCCCGCAGGCGGCACACGGCCAGCGTGCTGCCCCGCCCCTTCAGCCAGCGGCTCAGCTCGGCGAACAGGCCGACCGCCGCCGACGACATCCGCCGCACGTTCTTCAAATCCAGCAGCACCCGCAGGTTGTTGGTGTCTAGGTTGTCGTGCAGCTCCTTCTTCAGGTGGTGCAACTCGGCCTCCTCGACGAGGTACACGTCGCTCAGCCGGACGACGGTGACGCCGCCCTCCCGCATCAGCCGCAGCCGCCCCCGCACCACCCCCTTCATGGCCGACATCTTGCCCATGATGGCCGCCGCCGCCGCCGCCGCGTCGTCGTGGTGCTCGTCCCCCTTCCGCATCGCCTCGTCGATCTCCGCCAGCGCCGAGATCTTCGGCCCGGTGTCCTCGTCCAGCGCCCGCAGCGCCCACTCCTCCAGGTCCCTCTGGGACAGCTGCTTCTCGTGGAACGTCACGCGGAAGGCCAGCGGGCCGACGCCGATGGTGTCGTTCTTGTGCAGCGGGCACTCCTCGCCGGGAATGAGCGGCTCGTCGTTGACGGTCGTCGGTTTGCCGCTGCCCATGTCGCTGATGAACACCTTCCGCCCGCGGATGGCGAGGACGCAGTGCTGGTCGCCCAGGTCCGGGTGCCGGGCGCGGAGCTGGCACGCCTGACCGGAGCCGATGGTGAACAGGTCCACGGCGATGGCGATCGGCATGCCGCGGTGTTTGCCCTTCGACACGATGAGGAAGAATTTCATGGCACCAACCCGGAGAGAGGGGACGGGCGGTTGTGAAGTTGTCGCGTAGATGCTACCCTCATTGCCGAGGCGACGCAAGCGGCCCAATCCGGAGACTCATCCGTGTTTCACCTCCTCGCGCTGACGGTCGTGCTAGGTGTGCCGGTTCCGAGGGACGGCCGCCCGCTACGGAACGCCGACCCGCCGAAGGAGTGGAAGCCGGCCGACCTCGCCGCCGCCGTGCCCCGCCGGGACGACGCCGGCCCCGTCCGCGTCCTGGCGTGGCAGGTGATCGACACCAAGCGCGGCTTCATCCTCGAACAAGCGCTGGTGGTGAAGGAGCTGAAGGAGCCGACCGACGACGGCGAGCGGTTCGTCCTGGCGTACCTGTACCGCCACCCGAAGGCGGAGAAGCCGGAGTGGCGCTGCACCGAGATCGGCGGCACCGACTTCAAGCCGAACGGCGTGCCCGTGACCGTCTTCGAATACGGGTTCGCGTTCACCGCCAAGCCGCCGACCGACGCGGACAGCGACGGCTTCTTGACGCGGTTGCAGTGGGCCACCGCGCTGACGGGGGAGACGGACACGACGCCGGAACTGACCGCCGGCGGTGTGGTGTACGCGAACTGGAAGGCCGCGCTCGGCCGCGACCCGCCGGCGACGCTGTTCCCGGAGTTGAAGGCGAGGTGACTTCAGGAATCACCAGTCGGGGTTCACCACCTCGCCGCCGCGAGGCGTGAGGAGCGCGTACCAGGCCTGCGGCGACACGGCCGCGCGGAGGGTGTGAACCGAGCCGTCGCCGGCGGCCACCAGCAGCCCGGCCGACGTGAGCGACTGTGCTAGTGTGGTCTCGCACGGGGGACGGCTGCCGCACTGCCGGGCCAGCACCTGGCGAATGTCCGTGCGGTCCAGCGACAGTTGCGCGACTTCATTGACGGTGATATAAGCCGTGCAGGGCATCGCCTGGAAGGTGTCCAGTCGCAGTTGCCGACCTGGGAGGAACGGAACGGAGTTGACCGTGTCCGGATCGAGGTGAGTCGCGTAGCCGAACACCGGTGCAGCCTCGCCTCCGGCACAATGACTCCGGAACTTACAGGTTTTGCTATACTGAACGGTACTACAGACGCTGTAACGCTCCGCGAAGAAGACCGTCGTCGACAGCCCGTCCGGGATGCTGTCGGGGAGACGCGCCACTTGCTTCGCGTCGAACACTTGCCAGTTGTAGGCGTAACTGATGTTCGAGAGTATGATTTCGGGATGCGGGGACGAGCCGGGAACCCAGCGGAGATCGACGTGCCGCAGCGTCGGGTCGGCCGGGTTCAAGTACGTCTTGCAATACCAGATACTCTCCTGCACCTCCACGTATCGGGTCAGGCGGTTGAAGACGGACGCCCCCTTGCGAGTGTCCTGCGGCAGTTGACCGTTGTTGGCGTCGGCGTACAGGTGGGTGCCCAGAATGATCTGCTTGAGGTTGTTCGCCGACCGCGTCCGCCCGGCGGCCTCGCGGACCTTCTGAACCGCCGGTAGCAACAGGCCGATCAGGATTCCCAGGAGGGCGACGACGACGAGCACCTCGACGAGACTCAGGCCGTGGCGGGGACGCATGGCAATCCTCCGGTTCGGAAGTGGGCCGACTCGGTCAATGTGAGCGAGGCGGCCGAGGGGCGAATAGAGTCGAGCGTGGCAGCGGTGTTCGCGTCACTTACCGAGCTGGAAGGAGGTCGCCGTGACCTCCGTCAAGCCGCCGAATGTCGCCTCGGACCAGGTGATCACGTTGTACTTGTCGTTCGGCAAGAACGCGAAGGTGGAAGCGGTAGACCAAGTGCGGGCTTTCGCGACGAACGCGAGCGGGGACGAATCCACGAACCCGCCGCCGACCGGGAGACACATCATTTCCGACGACGGACTCGTGCCCCAGGTCCAGACGGCCGCAAGAGTGTAGTTGCCGTTGCCGACGATTTGACCTGCGACGTTCCGTCCGATGGCTCCGGCCGCGGCCCAGGTGAGGGTGTTCGTGGGAGCGGGCTGACCGGCCCCAGGGCCAGCGGCAATGATGTTTTTCAGGGGTGCGGTGATGAATTGGGTGTTGCCCGTGCCGACCTCGGTTATTTCGTACAGCAGCCAGCATGTGAAGGCTCCCGCAATGGCCGGCGTCGTGATGGTCCAGGTGTTTCCTGCAAGGGCCGGGCCAGGAACATCCAGCACTTTGTTACCAGCCGCGACATCGTGACTGAGGTACAGCATGAGGGTTGCTGGTGCCCAATTCGCGTTCGACCCGTATGTGCCCGAGAAGGTGTAAGTGCCGTTCGCGTTGGCGACGGTGTTCGTGACCTTGACAGTCCCGCCGGCAGCGGGTGGGCCACCTTGCGCGAACACCGACGGGGAGAAGGAGAGGACCAACAGTGTGGCGAAGAGGCTCACGACGCAGTTAGAGCGAGAGAGCGAGAGAGCGAGAGAGCGAGAGCATCGTTGTCTACTCGAGAGTTTAGGACAAGTTGAAACTATACATCAGTGTGGTCGTGTCAAGAACCAAAATTAAAAACGATGCGGGATGGGCTTCACGTCGCCGTGGATCGCGCGACGTTCACCCGCACAAGGCCTCCACCGCCGCCACGATGTCGGGCACCTCGGCCATCGCGCCGACGCCGATGTCGCCGCAGGCCAGCGCCTTGGAGATCGGGCCGACGACCCGCAGGGTTTTCGCCCGGTCGTTGATCTGCGCCACCAGTTGTTCCTCGTCGAAGCTGGCCGGGATGTGGCCCGCGCCGAAGTCGGCGGCCAGGCTCCGCAGGTGCTTCCGCGTCAGCGGGTGCTGCCACATGAGCGTGTTCATCGCCGGGGCGAGGACGACCGGCTTGGCCCAGTCCCACGCCCGCCAGACGCACGTCAGCGCGTTGTCGCTCAGGCCGACGGCCAGCTTCGCCAGGGTGTTCGCGTCCAGCGGGGCGAGGACGAACACGTCGGCCCAACTCCGCAAATCGATGTGGACCACGCGGTCGCCGCGCGCGTACCGCTCGCCCGGCCACTCGTCGCCGTCGAGGATCATCACGTCCGGGTCGCGGACGCCGTTCGCGCCGCCGACTTCGGCCGGGTCGAAGAAGTAGACGCTGGCGGGGGTCGCCACCACCTTTACCGCGTGGCCGGCGGCGGTGAGTTGCCGGAAAAGCAACGGCGTTCGCACGGCCGCGACGGACCCGGTGACGCCGAGGAGAACATTAGCCATGGGCCACCCGCGCGCGGTGCCAGTCTTCCAGTTGCAGGATCACCCGCTCGGCCAGCTCGCGGCGGGGGACGCGGTCGTACCGGCCGTCCGACGGCCCGACGAACGCCCACAGCCCTTCGCCGGACACGGTCGTCGTCACCAGCAGTTCGGCGGCGGCGCGGGTGCGGTGCCCCTCGCCGAGTTCGAGCAACTTGTGGTCGGTGGCGTCGGCGTCCACGCGCATCAGCACGAGCGGCCCGGCGTACCCCCACTGGGATTTCAGCCGGTCGATGGCGCGCGGGGCGCGGACCAGCCGCACCCACTGCTCCGGCTCCACCTGCCCGCCGGCGGCGGTCGCGTCGGCCAGCTTCGCGTTGCCGCCGTCGCTCACCCACTCCCGCGACCGCGGGTGGAAGACGGTGCCGGCGGCCGGAATGAACGCGCCGGCGGGGACGAACTCCGGGACGGCGGCGGCGTGCAGCACGGCGTCCGGCCGGGCCTCGGCCAGGCACCACGGCAGCACCGCCATCAGCTCGTCGGCGGTGCGGTAGTTCACCACCCGCATCCGGTTCGGGTCGGCGGTGTCGGTCGGCAACTCGGCCAGCACCTCGGTCGAGGAGGTGAGGACGAGCAGCGAGTGGCCGCGCTGGTAGGCGAACGCGGCGAGTTTGGCCACGACGCGGGGTACCGCCGTCGGCGCTACGGCGCGGGTGCCGTCCAGCGGCGCGGACGCGGCCCCGGCGGTGATCAGCAGGTTCATGCCGCCATTGTACCGCCCGGCCGGCGGCGCGGTAGAATGCCGACATCACCGGAGGCCGAGTGATGCCACTGCACGACTGGACCAGGGTGCCGACGTTCGCGTTCACGCACTTCCACACCTACTTGCTGACCGCCATCGGGACGGGTGTAAGTGCGTGTCTGCCGGAGGGCTTCTACGCGATGGTCGAGCAGTCCTTGCGAACGATGGGGCCGGACGTGTTGACCCTACAGTCCGAACCGCCCTCCCCGCGCGGGCATTTGAACGGTGTCCTCGGCGACGAGGACGGCGGAACCGTCGCCACGCTCGCCCCGCCGCGCGTCCGGCTGACGGAACAGGCCGAACTGACCGTCGGGTTCCGGCAGAAGCGGCTGGCCGTCCGCCACGTCAGCAACGACCGTGTGGTCGCCATCGTGGAGATTGTGTCGCCGGGGAACAAAGGCGGCGACGAGGAGTTCAAGCGGTTCGTGGGGAAGGCGGTGCGGGCGGTCCGGGCGGACGTGAACGTGCTGATCCTGGACCCGTGGCCGCCGACGCCGCGCGACCCGAACGGCATCCACGGCGCGATCTGGCCCAAACTGGGTGGAAAGCGGTACGCCGCGCCGGCGGATCGGCCGCTGACCTTCGCCGCCTACGAGGTGGCGGACGAGGACCACGGCGACGGCGCGCGGTGCTACGTCGAGCCGAGCATGGTCGGCGAGCCGCTGCCGGAGATGCCGCTGTTCCTGTCGCGCGGCCGCTACGTCAACGTGCCGTTGGAGCCGTGCTATCAAGTGGCGTTCCGAGCTGTTCCGCCGCAGTACCGGGCGATGTTGGAGGCGGGTGCCACGAATTGAACTGCGCCTGACCCAACCCAGAGGCATCCGATGGCCGCCATCATCACCACGTCCTGCACCCGCCGGCACCACCCCGAGTTCCGAATCACTTACGACCCCGCCGTCGTGCCTCTGGAATCGGACGTGACCGGATTCGTGGAGTGGTTGGAGCAGACCGTCTCGCGCGGCACCAAGTACCTCCCTGGTCAGACGATCCAGATGGGCTGGTCGCTGTTTCAGATTCGAGAGTCGGACGACGGCCTCCTGAGCCTGTGGGAACCGGATTTCGGCAGTTCGCCCATCGTCTGGATTGAAGGTGTCAGCCGGACCCTCGCCCACGTCCGGTTACACAAGGATGTTGTCGAAAGCGTGCTACCGGTCTCCGAAATGACGATCCCGTCGCTGCGAGAGGCCGCCATCGTCTGCACCCGATTGAGCGACGCCAGCGCACTCGTCTTGGATCGCCAATTGCCGGAGGGGCAGTCTTCGGGCTGGTTCTTCGGATGTGCGGATCGGGACCACAATCATCACGACAAAGCCCAACTCCGGTTGGTGTCTCTGTACGACGCCGTCGTGACCGCTCCTCGCACCCTGCCGTACCTCGCACTTCCCGCCGGGACATTCGTCATCCTCGATGCGAGTCAGCCACATATTCATCGGCACGACGCTCCGTTACCCTTCCGAGCAGGCAGTTACCTCGCCGCGCTTCACCCGCAAGTCTGACGGATTCCGTCACTTCGCCCGGCGCGTGACGGACGTATGATATCCTGCGGTTACCGCTTAGCACCGCCAACCGTACCGCCCAGGGCTGTCGCGATGTCCCGATTCGACCTGTCCGTGCTGGAAACCGCCCAGAAGGTGCCCGGCAAGCCCCGCCACAAGACCCGCGAGGTGAAGGTCGGCGATCTGGTCGTCGGCGGCGACAACCCGGTGTGGGTGCAGTCCATGACCACCACCGACACGTTCGACGTGGCGGCCACGGTCAAGCAGATTCACGCGCTGGAAGAAGCCGGGTGCGAGCTGGTCCGCGTCACGGTGCCCAAGCCGGAGGACGCCGGCGCGCTCGGCGAAATCCGCCAGCAGATCGGCATCCCGCTCATCTGCGACATCCACTTCGACTACAAGATGGCGCTGGCCGCGCTGGACCACCCCATCGACAAGATTCGCATCAACCCCGGCAACATCGGCACCATCGACCGCTTCCGCCAGGTGGTGCGGAAGGCGAAGGACAAGGGCCTGCCCATGCGGATCGGCGTGAACGCCGGCAGCCTCGAGCGCGACCTGTGCGAGAAGTACGAGTTCCCGTGCCCGCCCGCGATGGTGGAGAGCTGCCTGCGGTACATCGAGATCGCCGAGAGCGAGGGCTACCACGACATGATCGTGAGCCTGAAGTCGTCCGACGTGCTGGTCGCGGTGGAGGCGTACCGGCTGTACGCCGAGCTGGCCGACTACCCGACGCACATCGGCATCACCGAGGCCGGCAAGCCGCCGTATGCGGTGACGAAGTCCGCCGCCGGGCTGTCGCCGATCCTGCTCGACGGCATCGGCGACACCATCCGCATTTCGCTGCTCGGCGACCCGGTCCCGGAGATCGCCGCCGCGTTCGACATCCTGCAAGCCACCCAGCGCCGCGTCCGCCGGCCGGAACTGATCGCCTGCCCGACGTGCGGCCGGCTGGCCATCGACCTGGAGAAGATCATCGCCGAACTGGAAGTGCGGCTGGCCGGCAAGCAACTGCCGGTGAAGATTTCGGTGCTGGGGTGCGTGGTGAATGGCCCCGGCGAGGCGCGGGAGGCGGACATCGGCATCGCCGCCGGCAACGGCCAGGGGATGATCTTCCGCAACGGCGAGATGGTCCGCCGGGTCAAGGAGGAGGAGATCGTGGACGCGCTGATGGTGGAGCTGGCCGACTGGGAGAAGACGAACGCGCACCGGTTGCCGAAGCAGGACGCCACCGGCCTCGGCCGGCGGAAGTTGCCCGTCGTCGGGGTGTGAGGGTACAATCTTAACATGCCACCGATGCCACCGCGCAAGATCGTTCTCCTCGACCGCACGGCGAATCCGCCCGTGCCGGTGGACGCCGAGGTGATCCGCGATTTCCCGGACGCGGCGCTCGCCGTTGTGGAATCGCTGTGGACACCGGAGCGGGCGCGGCTGCCGGCGTCGATGGACCACACCCACTGGGATTGGATTCGGAAGATCGGGCTGCCGGCGTTCGAGTTTCTCGCCGTCGTCGCCGGTGGCCAAGTGGAAGGATTGGCGGCCGTCGCCCGAAGCCCGGCGTCGAGCAAGTTGGCACCGGGCGTTCTCGTGACTTACCTGGCGTTCCTCGAAACCGCGCCGTGGAATCTCAAGGGGCATCCGTCCGGCGGGAGATTCCGCGGGGTGGGTGAGGCGCTGCTGGAAGAAGCGGTGCTGCTCGCTCATCACCACGGGAATGCAGGCAGAGTCCTCCTGTCATCGCTGGCGCAAGCCGAAGACTTTTACCGCCGGAAGGGGATGACGGAGATCGGCACGACCGCCGGACTGGTACAATTTGAATGCACTGAAGCGCAAGCTCAGGCGTTTCTGGCGACCCGAGGGGCGACCATATGACGATTACCGTGGACCGCGAGAAGATGCTTCAGTCGCTCTTGGAAGACGACTTCATACCGAGCGGCCCCCTCGCGGTGCCGCCGTCCTTCACCATCACCCTGCGGAAACACCCGGAGTCGGATGCCGAGAAACTGCCGGCGATGACGGCGGTTCTCATCCGCTACATCCAGGAACTCGACCGCAACCTCGGCGGGTTGGGCGTCCACTTCGACCCGGCCGGCACCGTCGAGACGAACGCCCAGTTGACGATCCGCCTCGTGGTGGTTCCGGTCGGCGACTTCTCGGGTCGCATCGACGCCATCTCGAACGCGCTCGCTCGTCTGGCGAGTCAAGTCCGGCAGGAACTCGTGACCCGCCAAGACGCCGACATCAACGCGAAGATCGCCGCCGAACTCGGCTCGCCCGTCACCCGCGACGTGCGGGAAGCCGCGGAACACCTCGAACCCGTGGCGGTGTGACCTGACCGACGTGGTGGTGACGCCACCGACCCGAAACGAGATCGCCCGACTGCCCCGGTGGGCGAAGGTGCGCCTTCGCGCACGCCCTCTCTGCTGCCTACACCCTCTCCTCGCCCGACAACTCCGCCTACGCAGCCATACGCGATGCCGCTCACTCCCGCGACTCCGCGGCCGTCGGGGGGGCGTAGTGCAGGCCGTTGATCCGCTTCACTTTCTTCAGCTTGATGACGCGCATGGAGTCCTCGGCGGTGGCACGGTAGACTGTAGGAAGTCCCCAACCGCCGGAGTTCCCGTCATGGCGAGGATCGACTTCATGGGCCGCGTCACCTGCAAGGCGAAGATCGAGAACGCGCTGGATTCGGCGCAGGCCCGCATGGGCCAGTTGCCGGTGGAGAAGGTGCGAACGATCACGATCGAAGACGCGCTCGTCGATACCGGTGCGTCCACGCTCGCGCTGCCGGCGTCCATGCTTCGGCAACTCGGGCTGGACATCCCCAGCTCGACCCGCCGGTCGCGGAACACCACCGGCCCCTACGAGGTGAAAATCTACGGCCCGGTGCGGCTGACCATCTTCGACCGCGACATCACCCTGGACGCGATGGAGGTGGCCGACGAGTGCCCGGTGCTGATCGGCCAAATCCCGCTCGAACACCTGCAACTGGTGGTGGACATGGTGAACCACCGCGTCGAGAAGAGTCCGGCCAACGGCGGCGAGTGGGTGCTGGATGCGTACTGACCGGCATTGTCCTGCCGGAGAAAGGCGGGTATGCGGCACCCATCCGGCGGTTCCGAGGGTCTGACATGCTCGGTTTCCTGGTCGCGGTGGTGGGTGCGGTCGGCAGCGTCCTGCCACCGGTTCCGGCGTGGCTCGTCGGGCGATGGGAGGGCGGAGATTGGGAGTATCGCTTCTACCCGAACCGCACATTCACGGCGTCCCCGTACCGACCGGACGGTTTCCACTCGTTCTCTGCCTGGATGCAGTACCGAGGGACGTTCGACATTGATCGCTGCGAACTGGTGCTGGACTATGGAAAGCACCATCGTATCGAACGCTGGTGGCTGCCCGAGCCGGATGTGCGCGTCGAACGGTTCGACCCGTCTTTCGCCGTCCTGACTGGCACCGCGCGGCCGACGGCATTGACTTTTCCGCACCTTCTACAGTCCTTCCAACCGATGGACCGAACCCGCCTCGGTGTCGAGTGGCCCTACCGAAAGCTGCCGCCTCGGGGCACGAAATAGCCAAGTATTTCAGGCCGACGTGAAGGCCGGTGCCACGGAAGTCATTGCGTTCTTGACCGCAGCGGTACAACGTCGGTCGCAAGCTCCCGGCGACGACAGCCGCCGTCACTTCCCCAGCAGAGCCTTCCGCGCGTCCTTGACTTGGTCGTCGTCCCACCGCACCACCTTGCCCTTCACCACCTCGGCGATGGCCGTCACGCACTTGTCGCCGGTCATCGCGTCGAAGTGGTTGCACCGCACCGCCACCGCCGGGATGCCCTGCTTCTGCAAGTCCTCCGGCCACTGGCTGCTGGCAGTCGCCATGGTGTCGCCGGCCAGCCGCGGCAGCTTGCACACGACGCAGCAGAACTGGATGTCCTTCGGCACCTCGCACCCGCACTTGGCCAGCCACTCCTTGCGAACGCCCGGCGTCATGGAACCGATGAACGGCACCTGCGGCTTGGGGATGACGAACCCCGGCAGGTGCGCCCAGACGGACCCCGCGAACGGCGCGGCCACCGCCACCACCTTAGTCACACCGGCCTCCGGGTGGCACTCGACGAACCGCCGCGCGATGACCCCGCCGGCCGAGTGTCCGACCAGCGCGATCTCCGAGTACCCCGCCTTTTTCAAGGCCGCGACGCCGTCCCGCAGCCCCTTCGACAGCGGCACCAGGTCCATCGCCACCGTCTGCGCGTAGCTGACGCCGAACACGTCGAACTCGTCGGCCAGCAGTTTCACCAGCGCGCCGTCGGCCTTCTGCCAGCCGTGCGGGTCGGGCTTCTCGGCGCGGTCCGGGTGCAGCGGCCGGGGCAACAAGCCGTGGACGAGGATGACCGCTTTGTCTTTGGTCTTCTTCATCGCGGCGATGTCGTCGGCTTCCACCTTCGGCGAAATGCCCCAGAAGAGCGTCGGCAGGTCCACGCACGGGGCGAGCGAAAGGAGGCCGACGACGGCGACGGCGGCGGTCATGGGGAAATGCCCTTGGTGCGAGGCGGGTGGTTGACTTATTGTATCGGACCGGATCGCACGCCCCCGCCACGGCGGTGACGAACCGAGGCCGATCCGTTTGACCTGGGTGGCGGAATCGGCAGTGCGAAACGACCGACCCACCTCTCCTCGCCGAGGGCATTGGTCTCGACACGAGTCGGGGTGTTCTAGGATTCCCACATGCGACTCCATCTCCGCCGCTGGACCGGCGGTTCCCGCCGCTGGACCGGCGGTTCCCGCGGGACGGGCAGTCGGGAGGTCGTTCGCTGACGCCCGGCACGCCCGGCCCCTCCGCCTACGCCCGCCGACGCCGCGCGTGCGACGGCTCGAATCGACGTTCAAGCTGCTCGAATCGGCGGGTTGGGAGTTGGATTCGTCGTTGCGGGCGACGGGGATGGAGCTGCGGGTGGGGGCACTGGAACGGCGCAACGACGGCGCGGCGGAAAGCCTGAAGGAACTGCTGATGCGGCTGTCGGGCCGTCAGACGAAGTGGTCGGTGCCGGTGACGACGAGCGGACTGCTGGCCGGCCTTGGGGGGTGGCAGAGCGTCCGCACGGTGATCGCCGAGCGAGGGGAGGTGGAAGGCCGGCAGCGGTCGTTCGGAACCGTCATCGGGTGCGTCCGCGAGACGGGAACCGCAACGCGGCGCGACCGCCGGGGCACGACTTCGATCC
>JAYTTN010000763.1:0-13054 GCA_043745295.1 Fimbriiglobus sp.
CGCGGAGATCAAGGAATTCAAGGCGAAGCTGACGAAGGAGCGGTTCGAGATCCTCACCGCCGAGCAGAAGAAGGCGCTCGAGGACATCCTCAAGAAGAAGTCCGGCGGCCAGTGACATCAACTCGGGTAGTGTCGCGGCGTTCGTGTTCGCCCGCCGCGACCGGGCGGGTGCGGCAGCGGATTTTGGCGAGCGGGGGGCGTCAGCCCCCTGTTGTGGTCGAAATCCCCAGGGAACAGGGGGCTGGCACCCCCCGCTCGCCCGGAGCCGCCAAAATCAATTGCTACACCCGCGACGGGCGAACACGAACACCGCGACACCGCCCCGAAGTCTGCTCTAACATTCCTCCGCGAACAATCCCGCGAAGTGCGGGGCGAGGAGTGCCCCCTTCGACCCCAGGCCGTTGAAGAAGCCGAGGCGGGGGAACTCGGCACTCCAAAGTACGACCGGGTGGCGGTCGCCGGTGATCGGCCGCACCGCCGCCGCGTGGCCCACCACTTCGACCGGCAATTTCAGGAACGTGCGAAGGCGGGTCAAGATTTCCTCCCGGCCGGCGGCGGTCGGCTCGCAGTCCAGCGGTTCCCAACTGTACGTCGCCCCGCAGCGGAACAACTCGCCACCGTCGGGCGCGAGCCAGACGCCCCGGTTCACCACCCGCGTCTCGGCGAGGTCGGGGACGCGGAGCGTCAGGATTTCGCCCTTCGCCGCGTCGAACGTCACGTCCGGGAAGTACGGGTTCGCCGCGCCGTCGAACCCCTGGCAGAACACCAGTCGGGACGCGGACACGTCCGGCGGGAGCAGCGTCACCCCGTCCGCTGACATCGCGATGTCACTCGACGCGTCCACAGTCGCGCGAAGGTAGCAGCCGAGTTCGGCGAAGTGGTCGCGGCTCGCGTTCAGGTACGTCGCGGTGTCCAGGCGCGCGGCGGTGGGCATCTGGAACCCGCCGCGCGGCGCGTCGAACCAGTCGGCGTTGAGCGGCGGGTCGGGTTCGCACGTCAGTCCGGCGAGCGCCGCCGCGCCCTTCGCGAACTGCTTCACCTCGATCTCGTAGGCGAACAGCCGGACGCACGGCAGCGCGTGGAAGAACCGCACGCCGAGGCGGGCTTCGATGTCGCGGTAGAAGGCGGTGGCGTCGGGGAGGAGTTCGTCGAACTGCCGGGAAATGGCCAGCCGCTTCCCGGTGATGGGCGTGACGAGGCCGGCGGCGATCCGCGACGACGTGACGGGCGGCTCGCAAGATCGGAACGCGCTTCACCCGAAGAACTTGACCACCAGCCACGCGGCCGCGGCCACCGCCGCGCCGACCGTCCCGCACAGCAGGTCGCGGGCGACCCGCGACTTCGGCCGCACGGCGGCCAGCAGGAAGCCCCACTTCGCCTGCGCCTCCTTCGGCCAGTCCTTCGCCCGCGCGTCGATGGCGTCGAGCAGCTTGTGCCCGCCGCGCTTGGCCGCGTCCGAGGCGATGGCGAAGGCGTGCCCGTCGAGGCCGTCCAGTTTACCTGCCAGTGCCGGCGTCACCGTCGCGCCGAGGGCCACCGCCAGGAAGGCGTGGACCGCGTTCGCTTGCGAGCCGAAGCGGGGGTCGAGCACGCGGCGGTCGCGGAGCAGGTTCTCGAACAGGTCGGTCGGGTCGGTCGCCAGCGCCGCGCCGAAGTGCGCCACCACCGTCTCCAGGTCGGTTTGCAGCGCGTCCGTCTCGTCCCGCGCGAACAGCTCGACGGTGACGGCCGCGAACACGTCCGCCTTGGCGGTCGGCGGCACGGCGGCCGGGGTGACGGCCAGCGCGGCGGCCACCGGGCGGATGGCCTCCGCCGTGAACGCCGGCGCGTCGAGGTAGCCGCGGATGGCTGCCACCGCGTCGAGGCGGGCCGTCAGTTCGGCCGTCAGGTTCGGCTGCTCGCGGAGGGCCGCTAAGAAGCCGAGGACGGTGCGGTTGGTCAGCACGTCGGCCGGCGGGACGGCGAGGAACTTCGTGCCCAGGTGGTCCAGCCCCGTCTGCCCGGCGAACAGGTCCAGCAGTCGGGTTCCCTGCGTGCGGACGAGCCGGTCGGCGTCCAGCTTGCCGCCGGCCAGCGTCGCCTCGAAGAACCGGCCGAGCAGCGCGGCCGGGTAGTCGGCGTGCCGGGCCAGCACCGTCTCGAACCACGGCGAACCGGGCAGTTCGGCCAGCAGCGTCTCGTACAGTGACACCGCTTTGTCAGCGGACGAGTAGGCCGGCTGGAGGAGCGTCAGCACGAGGGCCGGGTGCTTGGCCAGCGTGTGCGCCAGGGCCGGCGTCGGCTCGTCGGCGCGGGCGAGCGCCACGCGGCCGGCGTCCAGTTGGTACGGCCGGGGCAGGTCGAGCGCGAGCAGCTCGCCGAGGCGGTCGGTCGGCACGGCCAGCCAGCGGGTGAAGTGCGGATCGACGGACGAGCCGCCGCCCTGCTGCTGCTTGAACCGGACGAACCGGGGCAGCAGGTACCACCGCATCTCCCACGGCAGCACGTCGGGGTCGGTGATCTGCGCCAGCAGCTCGCCCCACACGGCGTTGGCCTTGGTCGGGGCCACCATCGGCAGCACCACTTCCAGGGCGTTGGCGGTGCGGGTGTGGTCGCCGTCCTTCAGCGCCGCCAGCCCCTTCTCGCGGACGGTCTGGGCCAGCTTCGCCGACACGTCGGCCTTCTGGCGGATCGTCTGCACGGCCCGGCTGAACGACGCCGTGGCGAACTCGCGGTCGTCCAGCGCCCACTCCAGGAACTGCTTGAGGGCGTCGGAGCGGGTGGAGATGTACGCGGCCAGCGGCGGGTGTTGCAGGGCGGCGGCGGCTTCGGCTTTCGTGAGGGTGCCGGTGCCCCGCGCCATGCGGTACACCAGGTCGAACGACTTCGCATCCTTCAGGCCGAGCCGCTGCCACGTCGCCTTCACGTCCTCCAGCGGGCCGGACTCGCCGCCGCTCAGCGCGGCGAACGCGAACGCGGCGAACGGCACCTCGGCGAGCAGGTCCGACCGCTTGCCGGTGGCGACGTTCATGGCCACGCCGGCGGTCCGGTAACACTCCGCGGGCAGGTCGGTTTCCGGGCCGCCATCGAAGCCGATCAGCCGCGCGCCGCAGGCCAGCGGGTCGGCCTCGTGGGTGCTGAAGGTGAAGTCGTCGAGCAGGCCGGACGGCAGCGCGCGGGTGAGGGCGAACACCACCTTCGCCACGTCGTCGGCGGTCGCGGCGAGGAACACCCGCCCCGCCGTGCCGAGGATGGCGGTGACGGCGAACTCCAGCAAATCCCGCTTGTCCGGCGCGGCCAGCCAGTCTTTCAGCGCGGCGTCGTCCAGCGCGTCGCCGACCGGCAGGTACGGCAGTTCGGGCAGGTCGGCGGCCGACTCCGGGTCGCTCCGCTGCCACAGCGGGCTGCCCCACGTCTGGATGGCCAGATGCGCGTCGGCCGTCTCCGGCACGTTCAACAGCGTGTGGGCGAAGTACGTTTGGCCGTTCGGCACGGCGTGGGTGAGGACGCGGCCGGCGTGGGTTTTCAGCAGCGCCAGTCGCACCGGCAGCGGGCGGTCGGATTGCGCGGCGGAGTACAGCGTGGCCGGCAGCGCGGCGGACAGTTGGTCGGCGGCGATCCCGGCGGAGCTGGCCCGCACCGCCGGCAACTGGAGCGACCGGCCCGGCATCGGCGTATCGACGGTCGGACCGAACGCGGGCGACGAGACGGCGAGCGAACCGGTGGCGTAGAGTTGCTTCATCGCGTGTGTCCTGGTGCCTACGAGGGGAGCGGCGTCCTCCGTCCTTCGCACCATAGCACGCGATTCGCTTCGCTAGCGCCCGCGGCGGCACGCGGCCGCTTTCTGACCTACACTTCGGCACGCCCCCTTCGCCCGCCGCACGGGACCGCCATGGCCGCACAGACGCAACTCCGCCCGGTGATCGACGACTGGGACACCAACCCGGCCCCGGAGGCTCCGATCTCGCCGGAGTCGCTCAAGGAGGCGGGCCTGCCCCTGCCGTTCCTGTGCGACATGGTGCTGCGGACCATCTACGCGCGGGGGCCGCAGCTCGGCCGCGACCTGGGCCAGTTCCTGTGCCTGCCGTTCAAACTGGTGAAGGAGCCGCTCAAGTACCTGAAGGACGAGAAGTGCATCCAGGTGGACGGCGGCGACCTCGTCGGCGAGGTCAGCTACCGGTTCAGCCTGACCGACCTGGGCCGCGGCCGCGCGCACGACGTGATGAAGCAGTGCGCCTACGTCGGCCCGGCCCCGGTCCCGCTGGACGACTACGTCGAGCAGTGCTACCGCCAGACCGTGTCCGGCCTGAGCTGCTACCCGGAGGTGCTGAAGGCCCCGTTCCGCCACCTGGTCATCAAGGAGGAGATGTTCAACGCCATCGGCCCGGCCGTCATCAGCGGGCGGAGCGTGTTCATCTACGGGCCGCCGGGCAACGGCAAGACGGCCATCGCCCGCAGCATCGGCGAGTTCATGAACTCGGTCGGCGGCAGCATCTACATCCCGCACGCCTTCGTCGCCGACGGCAACATCGTGACCGTGTTCGACCCGTCGCTGCACGTCGTCGACGACGGCCCGGCCGACTTCGGCGAGGACGGCGACACGACCATCCGCCGGCTGCTGTCGGACGGCACGGTGGACCCGCGGTGGGTGAAGATCCGCCGCCCGGTCATCGTCACCGGCGGCGAGCTGACCCTGGCGATGCTCGACCTGCGGTTCAACGCCGAGGCCAACTTCTACCAAGCGCCCATCCACTTCAAGGCGAACGGCGGGGTGTTCCTGATCGACGACTTCGGCCGCCAGCTGTGCAGCCCGAAGGAGCTGCTGAACCGGTGGATTCTGCCGCTGGAGGACCGGCACGACTTCCTCACCGTGTCCAGCGGGAAGAAGTTCCAGGTGCCGTTCGAGCAGCTCATCATCTTCAGCACCAACCTGGACCCGAAGGACCTGGTGGACGACGCCTTCCTCCGCCGCATCCGGCACAAGGTGGGCATCACCGCGCCGGCCCGCGACGTGTACGAGAAGATTTTCGCGGCGGTGTGCAAGCGGCTGGACATGGCGTTCAGCGTGGACGCCGTGGACTACCTGTACGAACGCTACTACTCCCAGGGTCGCGTGCCGCGGGCGTCCGACTGCCGCGATTTGCTGGAAATCGTCCAGTCCATCTGTCGATACAGACGGCAGCCCGTGCATCTGACGCGCGGCCTGATCGCGGAAGCGGCGGCCAGCTTCATCGCCGAGTTCTAACCGACCCGGCGGCCGAAGGTCCGTCGCGCCGTCCGGCCGATTCCCCCACCGCACGGGACGAGAGACTACCGCCATGGACGGCGTTCGCATTCGCACGCTCCTGTTGTCCGCTCTGGCCGTCGGCGGGTTGACCGCGACCGGCTGTCGGACGACCAAGGAGCCGCTCCCCTCGGCCACCCTGCCGGTGCCGGGGCAGCACAAGTCCGGCGGCTTCCTCGGCATGGGCCGTTCGACGCCGCAGTTCGGGCCGCCGGTCGAGCCGGTCGCCACGAAACCGCTGCGGAAGTCGGGCAAGGGCGTGAAGCCCGAAACGGAAGTCGCCTGGGCCGACACGGAGGTGGACGCCGCCCTGCAAGAGGGCCGCACCGACGACGAGAAGAACAAGCTGTTCGACAACGCCCGCGCCAAGTACCAGAAGGCGCTGGCGGCCGAGCCGAAGAACAAGGCGGCGCTCGTCGGCCTCGCCCGGCTGTACGCCAAGGCCGGCGACCGCGAGCGGGCCGTGCAGACGTTCACCCAGGCCATGCACGTCGATCCGAAGGACCACGAGACGGCGATGAAGCTGGCCAAGGCGCAGACGCAGTTCGGCGACTGGGCCGGGGCCTGCCGGTCGTGCGAGTACGCCCTCGCCCTGGACCCGGAGAACCGCGGCTACCGCAAGACCTACGGGTTCTGCCTGGCCAACGGCGAGAAGTGGGAGGACGCCTTCGGCGCGCTCATGCACAAGAGCGTCATGTCCGAGGCCGACGCCCGCTACTTCCTCGGCCGCGTGCTGTTCGACAAGGACCGCCTGCAAGACGGCCAGGCGCAGCTGGAACTGGCGCTGAAGGCCGACCCGTCGCACCTCGCCGCCCGCGCCGTGCTGGACGACATGACGAACCCCAACCCGACGCCGGCCGATGCCGATGCGAACCCGGTGCGGACCACCGGCGGGTACGGCCAGTGACGACGAATCGATTGGCCGCGAGACACCGCCGCGCGCGTCGGCCGACGCGCGCGGCGGCGCGTTCCCGTCACAGCCGCCGGTGCATGACGAATACGTCCACGAAGCCGAGCGCGGCGTGGCGGAAGGCATCCGGCAGCGTGGCGACGACTTCAAACCCGTGCTTCCGCCACGTCCGCACGGCGGCCTCGTTCGACGACACCACGAAGTTGAACTGCATCGCCCGGTAGCCGAGGCGGGTGGCGGTTTCCAGCGAGTGTTCGCACATCTTCGACGCCAATCCTTTGCCCCGCGCGGCTTCGGCGACGATGTACCCGGCGTTGGCGACGTGATCTCCCCGCCCCGGCTGGTTCGGCCGAAGGAAGTAGGTGCCGAGAATCCGACCGCCCACTTCGGCGACGAACCCCCGCGCCGGCGAGTCGAACCACAACTTGCGGGCGACGGCCTCCGGCGTGTCGGTGTCGTAGGCGAAGGCGTCCCCGGCCGCCGTCACCGCGCGGAACAAGTTCCAGATCGCGGGCCAGTCGGCGTCGGTCGCGGGGCGGATCGCAATCGGCCCGAAGTCCTTGTTCACGGCGCGGCCTCCTGGTAACGTGGGCGAAGTCACGTCCATTCGGAGGAGCCATGAGAACCCCCCTTCTCGTTTTCGTCCTTTCCCTGGCGTTCGTCGATGGGCGGGCGCGCGGCGGTGACCCGCCGCTCCGCCCGGTGTCGGACGAGGCGGCCTGGGAGCGCCTTCAGCCGAAAGCCCCGCCGTTGCCGGCGTGGGCGAGATCGCTGGTGACGGCCCTGCCGAAGACCACCGGCGCGATGCTCGACCTGGACCGCATTCACCGGGCGGAGAACCCACTCGGCACGGTGCTGGCGGCGAAGCTTCGCTGGCTGGCGGCCGACACCCTCGGCTGCGAGTCCGCCAAGCGGTCCACCGAAGCCGACTTGAAACGGGCCGGTCTGACCGACGCGGAGGTGGACGAGTTCACCCTCGCCACTCGGCCGACCGCCGCCGAGAAGCCGCTGTTCCTCTTCGCCCGCAAGCTGTCGCGGGCGGCGTACACGGTGACGGACGCCGAGTTCGCGGCCGTGCTGAAGGCCCAGGGGCCGGAGAAAACCTGTGCGGTCGTCCACACGCTCGCCTTCGCCAACTTCCACTTCCGCATCCTCCAGGCCTTGGGCATTCCGGCGGACGCGGACCCCGCCGTGCCGCCGCTGACCGTCGCGTTCGACCCGGTACTGCGGGCGAAAGTGGAGACTCCCGCGCGGCCGGCCTGGGCGACGCTGGCGGCGGCGAAACAACCCCGCGTGCCGGTGCTGCACCGCTGGACCGACGACGACGACGAGCTGCCCGACGTGTTCGCGGCGATGGACCGCCAGAAGGAGCGGAAGCCCCGCATCCCGCTGCCGGACAAGGCGAAGTTCGCCGACCTGCCGCCGCCGGCCAAGTTCCAGGCCGAAAAAATCGCCTGGATGACCGTCAGCCAGGGCTACCAGCCGAAGATGACCGAGGCGTGGTTCCTCGCGCTGCGGGCCTTCCAGAGCGAGGCCAAGTTCGACCGCGTCTTCTCGAACTCGGTGTTCTGGGTGGTGACGCGGACGAACGAATGCTTCTATTGAATGGGTCACTCCCAAATGACGCTCGCGGTCGCGGGCCTCAACGACGGTGAAGTGACGGCACGGGCGAAGCTGCTCGCCGGCGGCGACTGGTCCACGTTGCCCGCCTACGAACGGCTCGGCTACCGGTTCGCGGCGAAACTGACGCGCGACCCGGCGGCGGTGACGCCGCACGACGTGGCGGCGGTGGCCGGCACGTTCGGCCCGCTGCGGACGGCCGACCTGATCTGGTACACCGCCTGGTGCAACTACATGACGCGGGTGGCGGACGCCTTCCAGTTGCCGCTGGAGCGGGAGAACGTGTTCGCCCCACGACCGGCCGCGAAACCCCCAGCGCCGGACAAGAAGTGACCGGCTTGCCGGGCCGGAGCGATTTTCCTCGCCCGGCCGCGGGCGCGAAGCGCTGGTGTCTACTGTCACTCTGGCGAAATGGCCGCCCAGAGGTCGGCGGGGAAGAAGCGGGCGAGGTGGCGGACGTTCGTGGTGGCGATGATCGAGTCGGGTAGCTGAAGCGATTGCGCTTGGCCGATGAGGATCATGTCGGCGTCGATGGTGTCGTCGCCGGCGGTGGGTTGGCCGGTCTGCCGGGCGACGGCCCACAGCTCCACCGCCCGCCGCATGGCAGCGGTGGTGATGGGCAGGTATTCGACGGTGAGGCCGAGGATGTCGAGCAACCCGAGTTGCTTGGACGCTCGCCGACGGATCAGGTCGCGGCGGACTTCGTAGTCGATGATCTCGGGCAGTATCACGCGAACGCCGGCGTTGACCAAGTTGGCGAGCCAACGTTGGGCGGTTCGAGTTGCGGGCCGTCCTTCGGGACCGCAGATTTCGCTCGCCGGCCCGGAATCGAGGAAGACGGCGCGACTCACGACGCCTCCTCCGCGAGGATCTTTTCGAACAGCTTGTGCCCCGGCGGGCGGTGAGAGTCGATCCCGCGCATCACCTCGTAGTAATTCGCATTCTCTTCTTCGGTCCAGTCCCTTCCAAGTTCGGGCATCAGTTCCAGCAGGATGCGGAGCCGCGCGGCCTTCCGCTCTTCCGGCGGCGTGTCCGGGTCGCGGATGATCTCGCCGAGCGCCCGCACTTCGGCCATGATGACTTCCCGTGGGCGTGGCGGTTCGGCGATGTGGTCCGCCGGCGCGGTGGTGACGGCGGGCGGGTCGAGCAGTTCGGGCATGGGTTTCCTCCACGAGGGTGTCGGGAATTGTACCAGCGGGAATCGCGTGGCGGGAGTTGTAGCGGAAGTGGCCAGCGGACGGTAGAATACCGCAGAGACGACCTCCAAGAGGAAAGCCCGATGCCAAGTGTCCCACTCGATGTGAACTCCGTCCAGCGGCTCATGGCGTCGAAAGCCCTCGTCGCGGTTTCCGGGCCGGATGGGGAGGTCGTCGGCTACTTCGCCCCCGCGATCTCGGCCACCGAGATGGCCCGCAAGTTCATCGGCCTGCCCGACCCGGAGTCGGTGAAGCGACAAGACGCCAGCGGCGAGCGGACCTACACGACCGCCGAAGTGAAGGAGTACCTGCGGACGCTGGAGACCCAGGGATGAATCACGCCGTCGTATGGCGCGAGACCGCGCTGCAACAGCTCGCCAAAGTCTGGACGGATGCTGCCGACCAGCGCGGGGTGAATCGCGAAGTCGATGAAATCGACAAGACGCTTTCGACCGAACCCTACCTGAAAGGCGACGACTACTTCGGCGACCGCTACATCCTCCTGCCGATCATGTGGGCCTTGTTTCGAGTGGACGACGAGAAGCACGAAGTGGTCGTTCTGCAAGTCGGGCGGAACGGGGTCGATCTTCCCCACGACGTGTAGAGACCCCAGCCACCAATTCACAGGATAACTGCCATGCGGCAACTGATCCCATGTCCTCGATGCTCTTCTGAAGTGCGGTCGGATCGTCTTGCTCGCCATCTGAAAAATGTTCATGGTGTCGCAGACGAAACCCATGTGGATGGCGATTCGGCTCCCACGAGTACACCGCACATACCTGGACTGCAAAAGCGAAAGAAGCTGAAATTGAAGCGGCTTGGCCTGACGAGTCTTTACGGCACGAACAACCAACAAGGGAGTTCATTGAGGGACTGGGACTTCGACTGAGGAGCACATTCAAGTTCGAGCGGTATCCCCTTCACCCCCAATCCAAACTGAGTTCCTGCCCATGCTTCCGCCGCTCTCCCGCCGTCAGTTGCTCGCCCGGTGTGGGGCGGGGTTCGGGTCGCTCGCGCTCACGGACCTGATGTCCCGACAAGGGATGCTGGCGGCGGACGCGGCGAAGGCGGTGAACCCGCTCGCGGCGAAGAAGCCGCACTTCCCGGCCAAGGCGAAGGCCGTCATCTGGATCTTCGTCAACGGCGGGCACAGCCAGGTGGACACCTGGGACTACAAGCCGGAACTGGCCAAGTACGACGGCAAGCCGTTGCCGAACTTCGACAAGACGACCGGCTTCTTCCCCGGTGCCGTCGGCCCGCTGATGAAGTCGCCGTTCGACTGGAAGCAGCACGGGCAGTCCGGCAAGTGGGTGTCGTCGCTGTTCCCGCACCTGTCCAAACACGTCGATAGCATGGCGTTCGTCCACAGCTTGTGGAGCGAGTCGAACAACCACTCCCCTGCCCTGTTCATGATGAACAGCGGCCTGCCGCGAATGGGGTTCCCGTGCGTCGGCTCGTGGGCCACCTACGGCCTGGGCAGCGAGAACGAGAACCTGCCGGGGTTCGTGGTCATGTCCGACCCGAAGGGCCGGGGGCTGCCCAAGGGACACTCGTCGAACTGGAGCAGCGGGTTCCTGCCGGGCGTGTACCAGGGCACTTGGCTGAAGCCGACCGGCGACGCCATCGACAACCTGAAGCCCGGATCGAAGCCGGACGAGCAGCAGGCGCAACTGGAGTTGATGACGAAGTTGAACAAGCTGCAACTCGAAACGAGCGGGCCGGATCGGGAACTGGAAGCCCGTATCAAGAGCTTCGAGCTGGCCTTCCGGATGCAGTCGGCCGCGCCGGAGGCGATGGACTTGGCGAAGGAGTCGAAGGCGACGCAGGAGCTGTACGGCGTCGGTCGGAAGGAGTGCGACCACTTCGCCCGCCAGTGCCTGATGGCCCGCCGGATGGTCGAGCGCGGCGTCCGGTTCGTGCAGATCTACAGCGGCGGCATGGACAACCAACTGAGCTGGGACGGGCACATCGACATCAAGGGGAACCACACCGAGTTTGCCGGCGAGACGGACCAACCGGTCGCCGCCCTGCTGACCGACCTCAAGGCGAAGGGGTTGCTCGATTCGACGCTGATCGTCTGGGCCGGAGAGTTCGGCCGGCTGCCGATCTCGCAGCCGGGGCCGAAGCCGGGCCGCGACCACAACCCGCACGCCAACACGGTGTGGCTGGCCGGGGCTGGGGTGAAGGGCGGCGTCAGCCACGGCGCGACCGACGAGTTTGGCTTCAAGGCGGCGGTGGACCGGCACGACACGCACGACTTCCACGCCACGCTGCTGCACCTGCTCGGCTTCGACCACGAGAAGCTGACGTACTTCCACAACGGCCGCAACTACCGGCTGACCGACGTGGCCGGCAAGGTCATCAAGGACGTGCTGGCGTGAGCGGCGACCGTTCGCCCGCCGCCGGCTTGTGCCCGGTGGCCGTGGCGAACTGCTCGTACTGGGCGAACGTCGCCTCGGTGGTGGCCAGGCGGAACGGTCGGGTCAGCGTCACCTGATAGATCGGGGACAGGGCGAATTCGCCCGGCGGGATGAGCGGCAGGTCCATGCCCAGCGTGTTCGTCATCGACACCGGCTGCCCCAAATGGTCCGCCCACTCCTTCTGCGGCGCGACGGCTTCGGCCGCCGTCGTCGGCAGTTGACCGGCCTTCGGGGGCGGGACCGGGATTGCAACCACCGGAGCCGGTGCCCGGAACGCACCCGACCGTGCGGCCACCGCCAACGCGCACCCGGCGACGACCAGCGCGGCGGCTGCGCCCCATGGTCACCGCCGCTTGGCGGCGAGCGGTTCGAACGGCATGAACGGGTTGGCTGTGCCTGCCGCTCGCAGTCGCAGTCGATCCGTTCCGGCCGGCCGGGATCGGCGTCCGCGTCTCGCCGACCAACTGCTTGATGGCGTCGCCGCCAGGCCGACCCGCCGGATGATTTCCCCAAACGCCGCTCGCAGGTTCGTGTTGACCCGGCCGCCCGGCTGCCGGGCCGTGGCGCGGTAGGCATCCCCCTGCTTCCCGCCAACGACGTACCCGACCAGCGGCGCGAACGGTTCGCCATGCCGAGTACAGAGGCCGGAGGAACCCGCCGCACCCGCCAAATTTCAGTCAATGCAGCCTACGACCTAGCGAACAAAACCCGCCGCTCCCGTCACGACTACACCCCCGCATACAATCCTCCGCATGGTCACACCCACCGCCGCCGTCGTACCGGCCGCCGCCGACGGCCCGCTGCTGTCTACCGAGTTCCTCCGCCGGCTGGAGCAACTCGAAGTGGTGTCGAAGAAGGTCCGCGGCGGGCGGATGAAGGGCGACCGCCTGTCCAAGCGGAAGGGCCGCGGGTCCGAGTTCGCCGACTTCCGCCCGTACTCGGTCGGCGACGACCTGCGGTACCTCGACTGGAATCTGTTCGGCCGGCTGGAGAAGCTGTTCCTCCGGCTCTACTTGGAAGAGGAAGACCTGTCGGTCCACCTGCTGGTGGACAACAGCGCGAGCATGGACTACGGCGCGCCGACGAAGCTGCGGTACGCCAAGCAGGTGGCGGCGGCCCTCGGCTTCGTCGGCCTCGTGAACATGGACCGGGTGACGGTGGAGACCGTCGGCGGGGAGACGGCCGCGCGGAGTCCGGTGTTCCGCGGCCGCCCCAGCCTGTGGCGGATGATCAAGAACCTGGACGCCATCCGGCCGGCCGGCGCGGGCGACTTCAACCGCTCGCTGCGGAACTTCAGCCTGCGGGCGAGCGGCCGGGGGGTGGCCGTCGTCCTCAGCGACTTCATGGACAAGGGCGGGTTCGAGGACGGGCTGCGGTACCTGTCGGCCCGGAACCTGGACGTGTACGCGATCCAAATCCTGGCGCAGGAGGAGATCGCCCCGCCGTTCACCGGCGACCTGAAGTTCACCGACGTGGAGGACGGCGACCAGGCCGAGGTGACCATCTCCGCCCCGCTGCTGGCCCGCTACCAGAAGACGCTGACGGCGTTCCGCGCGTCGGTCAGCGGCTTCTGCACCCGGCGGGGAATGAACTACCTGTTCACGTCCAACCAGGTGCCGTTCGAGAAGCTGGTGCTGGGGTACTT
>JAYTTN010000764.1:0-13048 GCA_043745295.1 Fimbriiglobus sp.
CTTGCGAGCGCGCCGGAACCGCTCGCAAGCTCGCGGCGACGACGGTCGGGGCGCTCCTCCTGCTCCTCGCCGGGTGCGGCGGACCGAAGGCCGAGCCGACTGCCGCCAAAGCGGAACCGACGCCGGTGCCGGTGACGGTGGCGGCGGTGAAGGCGGTGCCCGTCCAGCGGACCATCCTGGCCAGCGGCACCCTGAACGCCTGCGACGACGTGATGCTGACGCCGAAAGTGGACGGCCGCGTCATCGCCGTTCACGCCGACCTGGGCGACCGCCTGCCACCCGGCGCGCCGCTGCTCGACCTGGACCCGACCGACCACCAACTGGCCGTGCTGGAAGCGAAGCGGGCGCTGGACGCCGAACTCGCGCCACTCGGGCTGACGGAGTTGCCCGCCGGCGCGCTCGATGCGAAGGGGCTGGAGGCGGTGCCGTCGGTGCTGCTGGCCGAGGTCAGCCGGCAGAACGCCGAGCGGAAGTACAAGCTGTGGAAGAACAGCAGTACGTCTTCGCAGGCCGAGATGCTGGCCGCCGAACTGGACTTGAAAACGGCTGAGGCGAATCGCAAGGTGGCGGTGGCGACGGCCGAATCGCGGCTGGCCGGTGCCCGCTTGCGGAAGGCCGCGCTGGACACCGCCGAGCAGCGGCTTCGGGACACCAAGCTGCGGGTGCCGGACGCGCCGCCGGGGGCACCGTCGGCGGTCAAGTACGCCGTCGCCCAGCGGCTGATCGGCGTGGGCGAGATGATCCGCACCATGCCGACGACGAACGTCTTCCGGCTGGTCATCGACGCGACGCTGAAACTCCGCGTAGCCGTGCCGGAAAAGCACATTCCGGACGTGGCGACCGGGCAGGTGGTGGACGTGACCACGGATGCGTATTCGACGGTCGCGTTCGTCGGCCGCGTCAGCCGCATCAATCCGACGGTGGACCCGGCCACCCGCACGTTCCTGGTCGAAATCGAATTGCCGAACGCCGACGGTCGGCTGAAGGCCGGCGGGTTCGCCCGCGCCGCCGTCCGCCTCCGCACCGACACCGTCACGGCCGTGCCGAACGCCGCGCTGGTGTCGTTCGCCGGGGTGAACAAGGTGTTCGTCGCCGACGGCGGCAAGGCGCGGGCGGTGCCGGTGACGGTCGGCCTCCGCGAGAAGGAGTGGGTGGAGGTGACGGGCGACCTGCCCGCCGGGGCGACGGTCGTCACCAGCGGCTTCAGCCAACTCATCGACGGCGGCCCGATCCGGGTGCGGTAAGGCTTTGTGCTTTGTAGGGGCACCCCTCGTGGGTGCCCTCTGTTCAGAGGGCACCCACGAGGGGTGCCCCTACGGGGGACCGAAATGTCGATTTGGGACATCTGCATCCGCCGGCCGGTGTTCACCACCATGCTCATTCTCGCGCCGGTGGTGCTGGGAATGGCCTCCTACGCGCGGCTGGGGGTGGAACTGTTCCCGAACGTGGACGTGCCGGTGGTGGTCGTCACCACCACCTTCAAGGGCGCGAGCGTGGAGGAGATGGAGACGGCCGTCACCAAGCCGGTGGAGGAGGCGGTGAACACCGTCGCCGGCATCGACGAACTCCGCAGCACCACCAAGGAAGGCTTTTCGCAGATCGTCGTCGGCTTCAAACTGGAGAAGAACGGCGACATCGCGGCGCAGGAGATCCGCGACAAAATGACGCTCATCCTGGGGCAGCTTCCCCCCGGCACCGACTACCCGAAGGTGGAGAAGTTCAACCTGGACGCCACCCCGGTCGTCACCGTCGCCGTGTCCGGGCGGCGCGACCTGCGGGAGATTTCCGAGATCGCCAAGACGAAGATCAAGGAGGACTTGGAAGGGTCGGTGCCCGGCGTCGGCGCGGTCATCCTCGTCGGCGGCCAGCAGCGGGCGGTCAACGTCGTCCTCGACCCGGACAAGTTGAACGGCAGCAAGCTGACCGTGGCGGACGTGCGGAAGGCGCTGACCGAGCAGAACCTGGAGCTGCCCGGCGGCCGCGTGGACCAGGGGAAGTCCGAGCAGGGGCTGCGGGTGGTCGGCCGCATCCAGCGGGTGGAGGACTTCCGGAACATCGTCGTGGCGACGCGGAAGGGCGTGCAGACGAAGCTGCACGAGGTGGTGTCGAAGATCGAGGACGGCATCGAGGAGCCGCGCGGCCTGAGCCGCCTGGACGGCGACACCGCCGTGTCACTCGTCGTCCAGAAGCAGAGCGGCGGGAACACGGTGACGGTGGCCGAGGCGGTGAAGGCGCGGCTGGCGAAGATCGCCGCGACGCTGGACCCCGACATCCGCCTGGAGGTCATCCGCGACCAGTCCAAGTTCATCGAGGGCAGCATCGCGGAGGTGAAATTCCACCTGCTGCTGGCCGCCGTGCTGGTGTCCGCCGTGCTGCTGCTGTTCATCCGCGACTGGCGGACCACGGTCATCGCCGCGCTGGCCGTGCCGACCAGCATCGTCGGCGCGTTCGCGTTCATGGACGCCATGGGGTTCAGCCTGAACAACATGACCCTGCTCGGCCTCATCCTGGCCGTCGGGGTGGTGATCGACGACGCGGTGGTGGTGCTGGAGAACGTGTTCCGGCACATGGAGGAGTACGGCCGCACGCCCACGGAAGCGGCCGGCGAGGCGACCAAGGAGATCGCGCTGGCGGTGCTGGCGACGACGCTGTCGCTGGCCGTCATCTTCGCGCCCATCGCCTTCATGACCGGCCAGATCGGGCGGTTCTTCAACAGCTTCGGGTTCGTCGTCGCCTTCTGCATCCTGCTCAGCATGGTCGTCAGCTTCACCCTCACGCCGATGCTGTGCGCGCGGTTTCTGAGGGCACCTCGTCGGGAGGGCGAGGCTCCCGCCGAGCCGGATCGGATCCGAGCCGGAAGCGTGAGCGACGGGGATTTGAAGACCGTCGCTCACGCTTCCGGCTCCGACAAGCGCGGCTCGGCGGGAGCCTCGCCCTCCCGCAAACCGCACGGGGCCGGCGTCTGGGGGGTCATCACATCCCTCTATGTCGCCACCCTGCAGTGGTCGCTGGGCGGCAAGCGGGGGTGGCATCGGCTGGTGGTCGTGGGCGTCGCGTTCGTCTGCCTGATGACCACGCCGGTGCTGTTCGAGCTGGTCGGCACCGACTTCGTGCCGAAGGACGACCAGTCCGAGTTCGAGGTGGCGCTGACGCTGGCCGAAGGCACCTCGCTGCAATCCGCCGACGAGACCTGCCGGGAACTGGAAGGCAAACTGAAGACGGTGCGGGGCGTGACGAACGTCTTCACCACCGTCGGCGAGACGAACGGCCGGCAGTCGAAGGGCCAAGGGGACGTGACGCGGGTGCAGTTCTACTGCCGCATGACCGACTTGAAGGAGCGGAAGTTCGCGCAGAAGGACGCGATGGCCGAGGCCCGCAAGATGCTGGAGGACTACCCGGACCTGCGGGCCACCGTGCAGGAGGTGAAACTGTTCAGCAGCACCGCGTTCAAGAACGTGCAGGTGGAAATCAGCCTGACCGGGCCGGACACGGACGCGCTCGACGCCTACGCGAAGAAATTGGTGGCGTGGATGAAGGCGCGGCCGGAGACGTACACCGACGTGGACACGAACGCCGCCGCCCGCGCGCCGGAGCTTCAGGTGCAGATCCGCCGCGACCGGGCCGGCGACCTCGGCGTCAGCGTGCAAGCCGTCGCCGTCACCCTCGGCGTCATGGTCGGCGGCGAGCCGGTGAGCAAGTTCAAGGAGAAGGACAAGCCGGACCAGTACGACGTGTGGCTGCGGGCGCTGCCGACCGGCCGCGACCGCCGCGAGGCCATCGACCTGTTGACGGTGCGGAGCGACACCGGCGAACTGATCGAACTGCGGAACCTGGCCGAACTGGACTCGGCCCGCGGGCCGGCCACCATCGAGCGGTACAACCGCCAGCGGCAACTCGCGGTGACGGCCAACCTCGCGCCCGGCGCGGTGCTGGGCAAGGTCGAGCCGCTGCACGAGGAGTTCATCAAGTCGCTGGGGATGCCGCCGGAGTACAAGTTCGAGTTCCTCGGCGAGTCCAAGCTGATGAAGGACTCGAACTCCAACTTCGCCGTCGCGTTCCTGCTGGCGTTCGTGTTCATGTACATGATCCTGGCGGCACAGTTCGAGAGCTTCGTCCACCCGATCACGATCCTGATGGCCGTGCCGCTGACGCTGCCGTTCGCCTTGCTGTCGCTGCTCATCATGCGGACGCCGCTGGACATCTACGCCACCATCGGGCTGTTCATGCTGTTCGGCATCGTCAAGAAGAACGGCATCCTGCAAGTGGACTATACCAACGTGCTCCGGGCGAAAGGGATCGAACGCGACGCGGCGATCTTGCAGGCGAACCGGGCGCGGCTACGGCCAATCCTGATGACGACTATCATGCTGGTGGCGGCGATGATCCCCATCGCCACCGGCGAGGGGCCGGGGGCCAGCGCCCGCGCCAGCATGGCCAAGGTCATCCTCGGCGGGCAGCTGCTCAGCCTGTTCCTCAGCCTGCTGATTACTCCGGTGTCGTACTCCCTGTGGGACGACATCAGCCGCCGCAGCGGTCAACTCCGCCGGTGGGTTGGCCGACTATTCACCGTCGCCCGCAAGCCGAAACTGCCCGCCCCGTTGCCAGTGGTCGAGACAGCCGACGCGGCGGAGACGGTGCGGGACGCGCCGGTGCCGGTATTGAAACTGGCGGAGCAGAATTGAACATTTCACGAGAGGAACGCGGATGACGCGGATTTCAGCGCGGATGAAGAGGATCAGACCAAGATCTCATTCTTTCTGATCCCTCTTCATCCCTGCCGTTGATCCGCGTCATCCGCGTTCCTCCGGATTCGACGTTGCGACCTTCGCCCCTCTCACTTCTCCTCGTTCACCTCGGCGGCGTAGGTGGCGATCAGGCCGGCGGCGCGGAGCTTGTCCAGCTCGCGGATGACCTCCTTCAGTTCGCGGCGGAGCATCTTCTTGTGGAACGCCACCCGCACCTCGGCCGGCTTGTTCGGGTCGAGCTTGGCGTTCAGCTTGCCGACCAACTGGTCCAGCGACCGCAACCCCATCTCGCGGTCCTTGTTCGGCCCGCCGGTCAGCGAGTAGACGATGTCGCCGTTCGGCGTCTTGTCCGCCTGGACGACCCACGCCTCCTTGCCGCCGGTCAGCTTGCCCGCGAACTTCAGGGCCGGCACGCTCACCGGCGACATGCTGGACACGGCCGAGGTGAGCATGAAAAAGATGAGCAGCACCAAGCTCACGTCGATGAGTGGGATCATGTCCACGTCGTCGTCGTCGTCGTGCGGGGTCCGCCGGAAGTCGGTGTCGTTCTCCAGCGGATCGAGCGGCGGGACGACGGCCCCGGTCTGGATCGGCTGCGGCTTGGCGACGAACAGGTACGGGGCGATCCGCGGGTGATTCGCGGCGAACACCCACGCCCCCTCCTCGCCGGCCGCACGGAGCTTGTCGGTGCCGGTCAGCCGGCCCTGTTCGGCCCAGCCCAGCACGACCGAGTACGGCACGCCCTTGTACACCGTGTCCACGGCGATCAGCCACACGTCGAAGGCGGAGGATTTGGCGGCCATGACTTTGCTCTGGCTCCCCCTCTCCGGAACGGGGAGGGGGCTGGGGGGTGGGGTCTTCGCCGCAGCTACCGCCGCCGGCCGCCCTTCCGCAGCTCGCGGGTCTTCTCCTCCCGCTCCTCCTCCTCTCGCCGCTTGTCGTCCGGCTCCTCCGGCGGCGCGTTCTTCGCCGTCACCACCAGTGTGATGAGCGCCTGCGAGGCCCGCTTCATCTTGATCTCGAACTTGGAAATCCAGGCCTTGAACAGGACGTGCGCGAACACCAGCGGGATGGCCGTCAGCAGCCCCAGCGCGGTGGCGAACAGCGCGAGGCCGATGGACCCGGCCTGCCCGGTGATGCCCTCCGCGCCGGCCTTCGGGTCGGCGATCTTGGTGAACGTGTTGATCATCGACACGACGGTGCCGAGCAGCCCGACCATGGTGCTGACCTTGGCGATGGCCAGGATCGGCGCGAGCAGGTAGTTCAGCCGCGGGAGGATTTCCATCTCGACCGCCCCGGCCATGCTCCGCCGCATCGCCGCCACCCCCTGTTCGGACGCCTCCAGCCCGGCCACGAACAGCGTGTTCGGGATCAGCCCCTTCTCCTCCTTGCACAGCGCCAGGGCGGCCTTGGTGCCCTTCCGCCGCAGGTTCTCCTGGACGTCCGGCAGCAGGGTCTCCAGGTTCGTGTTCGAGTTGGCATTCAGCAGCCACCGCCAGAAGACCAGGGCGAAGGCGGTGATCGTCATGAGCGTCATCGGGATCGAGAAGTACCACTCGCCGAGGAAGAAATCGCCTAGGGCTTTCATGCGGTCGTCCGGTGCGGGAGTGCGAGGAGGTGTCGTCCGTCTAGCTTCGCAGAAGTCGCCGGCGGCGGCAAGTCGTGGGGAGGCCGGGAGGCCGAGGTGCGCCGATCGACTCGGCGAACGGATCCGCGCCCGGTTCGCCCCGCGCACGGCCCGACGCCGGCGAGCTGCGGGCCGGGAACGGCACCGTCCGCGTGTGCTTTTTCGTGCAGACCTTGATGGCCACCTCCAAATACGTCGCCAGGCTGACGTACACCCGGATCGTGAGGGTTTCGGCGAGCGGCGCGGCGCGAGTCCGCCGGTGGCG
The DNA here is from genome assembly GCA_043745295.1 of Fimbriiglobus sp. Lineage (GTDB taxonomy): Bacteria > Planctomycetota > Planctomycetia > Gemmatales > Gemmataceae > JALHQU01. Next base: position 6,638 of record JAYTTN010000764.1, read on the forward strand.
TTCAATCCTCGAGTTACCATTGCTGACCGAACCGCCGGCCGGCGTCGGCGCGGTCGGTCGTCGGGTCGCCGGTGGCCTCGAAGCCGAGGACCGGTTCGCGGCGGAGGACACGGCCGTCGAGAACGCCGCCGTGCAACCCGAGCAGCACCGGGAAGGGCAAGCGAACGGCCGGATCGACGAGCATCTGCGCGACGACGGGCACGGGCGGCAACTGGCGGGGGCCGTTCGGGTCGTCGCGGTCGATCAGGCCGAGCCGGAGGCGGCCCAACCGGAACTCGCTCCGCCCGCCGGCGAGGACCGCGCGAGTGGTTCCCGCGCCGGCCGGCGGAGGAAGGAATTCGACGAGGCCCATGCGATCCAACCGGGCCCACGTTTCGTGCGTGACGACGGAAACCCACGCGCCGGTGTCGATGACCGCTTGGAATTGCAGCCCGTGACCGGCGGTCGCGGTCGTCACGAGGCGGAGGACGGGGAATTCGAAGACTTCCCCCGGCCGGCGCGGTTCGGTGTACCGCTGAATGAGGTCGTCCCTGAGTTCGGCTTGTTGGATGCGAAGACGGACGCGCGGCATGAGGCCCCTCCATGCGTTGGGCATCAATAGCCGTCGCAGTAGTAGTTCACCAGCTTCCAGTGCGGGATGCCGAGTTCGTCGGCCTTGCGCTCCGCTTCGATGTACGCCTTATCCATGCTGCGGTTGTGCGCGAGGAGGACGTGTTCGGCGGTGATGATGTACTCGTCGGCGTACTCGGCGAACGCATGGGCACTCCACTGCGCGTCGAGCCAGTCCATCTCGCGGCCCCACGCGCGGAGCTGCGCTTCCTCACCGGGCCACCCGTCCGGCAGCGGGGCGGCGGGCGTTTCGACGGCGGGGGCGGAGATCGTCGGCGACATGGGGACACCCTCGGGGTTGTTGGTAGTGTACCCCGCGAAGTGACGGTGCGATAGACCGCCGCATTTTGGCGAGCGGCCGCGTCTGTCAGCCGTCCTTGCAGTTCTCGAACCGCAAGCCAGGAACCAGCGAGAAATCTCGGCGGTTGGCCGTCAGCAGAAGCGATTGGGTCGAAATGGCGGTGGCCGCGATCTTCTTAGGCGTTCGGCGTGTGGAAATCTCCCGCAGTGGTTCGGCCCTCACCCCCGCCCCTCTCCCTCGGACGTTCCGCGCTCCGCGGGAACTGGGGAGAGGGGAGCGTGGCTTCGCAACCCTCTCCCCAGTTCCCGCCAGGGCAGGAACACAGGGAGAGGGTGGTTGCGCAGCAACCGGGTGAGGGCCAGACTTCGGGGAGAATTCCACCTGCCGGTAGCCTTATCCCTCGACCCGATCCGGATGCTTCCCCACCCGTCGAGCAACTCCGCTGCCGCGTCGGCGAACGGCAGAATGGTGTGAAGTGGGCGAAGAACGCCCAGAGTTCCGTGAACTCCCGGTACGCGATGACCTGACGCTTCGGCTTCCGTTCCTTGGCGATGGCCGCGAGCCAGCCGCGCATCTGCTCTTCGACCGTGACTCAACTCACCGCCACGACCGCATCCCTAGGCCGCATCGAGACGGGCGATGAGGCGTCGGCATCGGTCGCTCTCGGGGGAACCGAGAACGCTGACGTGGTCGGTGTCGAGGACGATCATTCGTCATCCCCGCGGCGGTCGGCGTCGCGGTCGGCCGCCCGGACGGCCTCGGCTTCGGCCAGCACCTTCGCGTGGAAATCGGGATCGGAGAAGGTGCCGACGGCGGTGCGCCACGACTTCCCCGCCGCCGGCGGGATGAGGCCGATCACCGCCTCCACGGCCGTCAACCGACAGGCCAGTTCCTGAAGGGTCGGCTCGCTCATGGGGTTGCTCCGGTGAGGACGTGAACAACCCCAGTATACAGGGTGCCGGCGAACGGCGCGGCGTCAGCCTGCCGGTGAGAAAGCCGAGGCATCTGCGGCCAGCCGAAAGCCGAAGTTGCTACGTCGGCCGAGCGGTGTGAACCTGCCCCGGCACGCTGCCCGGCAGTACCTGGCTTCGGAGTTCCAACCCCCGCCCCGGCGCACCCGACTCGAGCCGCCGACCTTCGACCCCGTGGGGTCTTCGATTTCCCTACCAGTGTATGCACCGTACCAGTCCGCGCACCACTCCCACACGTTCCCGAGCATATCTGTCAGCCCCCACGGGGACGGGTATTTCGCCGCGTAGTTCCCCACGGGCGTCGTCGTCTCCAAGGACGGCCCGTGCGTGCCGACGCCGTAGGGATTGATCCCGTTGCAGTTCGCCTGAGCCCCGTCCAGCACCGACCCGAAATAGAACGGCGTCATCGTGCCGCCCCGCGCCGCATACTCCCACTCCGCCTCCGTCGGCATCCGAAGTTCCACCCCCGCCTGCTGTTTTAGGTCTCGACAGAACGCCTGCGTGTCGTCCCAACTTACCCGCTCCACCGGCAACGTGTCCCCCTTGAAGTGGCTCGGGTCGGTTCCCATCACTGCCCGCCACTGCGCCTGCGTCACCGGGTGGATGCCCATCCAGAAGCCTTTCGTCAGCGTCACCGCGTGCTGCGTCTCATTGTCGCCGCGTTCCTTTTCCGACGACGGGCTGCCCATCAGGAACGTCCCCGGCGGGCACCACGCGAACGCCATCTTCGCCCCGCCCGGCAGGGGAATTTCGTGACGGTCCCCGGCCTTGCGAACCCGTGGCACCAGCGGAACAACAGGCACGGCCAGCGGCTTGTCTTCAGCCCGAAGGGCTGTCTCCTTCAGCCCAGGGCTTCGCCCTGGGGAATCGGCCAACACGGGTTTCGACCCTGAAAGGGTCGCTCCATCCCCCGTGAGCGAGCCTTTCAGGCTCGAAGCCACTTCCGCCCCGTTACCCAGGCCGGAGGCCTGGGCTGGAGGAGACAGCCTTTCAGGCTGGGGAACAGCGGCCGGCGACGGTGCCACCGGCGGACTCACGTCGCGCCGTTCGCCCACCGACGCCAGTTCCGCCAGCAGTTCCCCCGCGTGCCTCGGCCGATCCTCCAGTTCCTCCGAGGCGCAGCGGAGCAGCAACTCGGCCACGTCGTCGCCGACGCCCATCCGCTTCAGCGCCCGCGTCGCGCCCGTGCCGGGTCCACTGTCGAGTTTCCCCGTCAGCATCTGGTAGGCGATGACGCCGAGGGCGTGAACGTCGTCGCGCGGGTCGGGCGCGTCGCCCCGTCGCTGCTGCGGACTACTGTAGGTGGGCGTGTGCGACCCCCGCAGGTAGCTCAGCAGCCGCCCGCCCCGGCTGCTCTCGCCACGGCTTTCCTGGCGGTTGGACTCGCGTGCCGCCACCGCGCCGATGCCGAAGTCGGTGATCCGCAACTTCTTCGTAACGCGGTCGAGCAGGATGTTCGACGGCTTCAAGTCGCGGTGAACGAGCGGTCGTTCGAGGGCGTGGAAGAACGCCACAGCGTCTGCCAACTGCTTGATGGCCGAAAGCACCTGGGGCAGCCGGTCCTCGTTGCTCTTCCCGGCGAGCGAGTGAATCCAGTCGGTCAGGGTGCCGCCGCCGACGTACTCGAACATGATCCACGGGGCGTCGCCGTCGAGGTGAACGTCCTTCAGCGGGACGATGTTCGGGTGGGTGCCGGCCTGCATGACGCGGTCGATCAGGTCCGCTTCGTGGATGAGATCGCGGCCGGTCTGCCCGAAGCAGAACTTGATGGCCCCCACGAGCGACGCCATGCGGTCGTGCTTGGCGTACCAGACCTCGCCGAACCCGCCGACGCCGAGCAGCCGGTCGAGCGTCCACCCGGCCTTGCCCGGCACGGGCATGTTCGGCCGGAACCGGGGCACGCGCGGCGGCAGCATCTTCGCCACGTCCTCGGCGGAACTGACGGCGAACCCGAACGGCAGCGTGGTGCCGGACGGGTCATCCGCCCGCTTCAGGGATTGTGTGATCGCGGCGGGCACCTGCGTCAGGTACGCTTCCACGAGGTCGATGATGTCGTCGGGATGGCCGGCGGCCACCTCGCGGGCGATCTGCTTGGCGTCGGCGCGGATGTCTTCCATCTTGGCGGAGATGGCGGCCTGCGCGTCGGCGGCGATCTTGGCCTCGCGGCCGGCCTTGCGGTAGCGGTCGATCACGTCCGCGCCGATGTCTTAGAGCTTATCCCCGAACGGCACGAACTCGGACGCCACCTTCAGGGCCTTGGCGACGACCCGCTTCCCCGACGACTTTCAGAAACGTCAGCATGGCTGTGGTCTCGCGGCGAGGGGCGTTGCTGGAGGTTCGCTCGGCCTCCGCCGACATTTTACCCGCGAAACAGGAAAAGTGCCAAAATCACGCCGCGCGGCGGATGTCCGGCAGGGCCAGCCACTTCTGCATCCGGGGCAGGGTTTCCGCCCATGCCTTGCCGAGCCGCTGCTGGCCGAAAGCGTCGTAGAGCAGATCGACGGTCTCGACCAGGTGGCGAATCTGATCGGCCCGCGTGTCCAGCTTGGCCCGCGCGTCGGTGATGTCGTCCGGCATGTTCGGCAGCTTGGCGCTGCCGACGGCCAGCGTCTCGGCGTGCAGGGTGAACTCGTACTGCTCGTCGTGCCGGACCAGGATCAGCCCGCACTTGCGAGGCAGCTTGCCGGATTGCACCGCCCGCTTCGCTTCGGGCAACTTGCTCGGCCCCTCGTGGGTGATCGTCTCGTGGCCAGTCTGCCCGCGCGGGCACTCCAGGGTGAGCGTGCGGGCGATCATGTAGGTGGCGTCGGACTTGTCGGCCAGCTCGACCGTGTCGGACTCGCCGTCGGCGTTGTACCAGAGCCAGAGCAGGAACTCGTTGCCGAGGAAGTCGCGGCTGGACTCGTCGGCGATCCAGGCCACACCCTCCGGGGTGACGCCGGGGACGAACGCGGACGGGGTGGAGTCGTCCACCGCGCGCGTTCGCTGATACAGTTCGGCGAGCTGGAACATCCGCCGGCCGGAGGTGATCGGGTCGAGGCCGTAGCCGAAGGATTGCTGGAAAAGCGTGCAGAGGCGATCTACGTTCGTGACGGAGGTCGCGCCGAACAGGACTTCGTTGGACTTCGCGTCCCACAAAACGGGGACGCACTTCCGTCGCTTGTACCGCCCGTCCTTCGCTTCGTCTTCCAGGCGGTCGCGCGCGGCTTCTTTGGCCTCGCGCTTCTGCTTCATCGACGGAACGCCGGACGGGTTGCCGGCGGCGAGGGCTTTCAGTTCGACGGCCACATACGCCTTGAAGAGGTCGGTCGGCAGCTTCTCGGTGTCGATGCGGAGGTCGAACGACAGTGTGTCGTTGATGACGTTCTTGAGGAGGGAGAAATCGGTGTCGAGGATGTGTTCGCCGGCGGCCCACCCGACTTCGATGCCGTCGGCGGACGCGAGACGCTGGCGACCGGCAGCGAACTCGCGGAGCCGGTCGGTGTGGTCGGCGGAAAACGAGCCGGGCGACGGGCCATCGATGCGGAAACGCAGGAAAGTCACTCGCCCCGCAAAAAAGGCCATGGCGCACATCCTTGAAAATCGGCCACGGCGACTGTGCCGTGAAGAACCACACGGAAGCGGAGGAATGTGGCGCGACCCGTAGCTTCAATTCGGCCACTCGAAAAGTCGAGGGACTAGCTGGCGAGGGAGCTGTTCTCAGCGAACTCGCCGTCCTTGCGGGACATCTCGTCCAATATGATCGGATGCCAGCGGGTGTCACGCTCAGGGGGGGAAACGTAATTCTCGCGCGCCCAGCGGCGGAGGCGGAGTTCCTCGATGACATCGACTTCGGCGGGGGCAAAGCGGGAACGAACCATGTCGAGTTCCGAGGAGAGGGATCGGTGGTTAGTGTGGTGTCGCCGCGGCGGGACCGGGCGCGTGAAAACACAGAAGCCCCGCAGCGTTCGTGAGAACGGCTACGGGGCTTCGTGAGAAAGCGCCGGCAATGACCTACTCTCGCGCTGTAAGCACTACCATCGGCCCCAAGTGCTTATCGGCCGTGTTCGGGATGGGAACGGGAGTTTCCACTTGGGTGAGATCACCGGCAAGCTGCCTGAGATATCAGTAACAACTTGGGGACATGAAGTCGCGTCGAGTGACTCTCGGGCCACGAGTAAGAGTGAGAACAAAGTGGCCAAGCAGTCGGCTGTTAGTACCGGTTAGCTGAGAACATTACTGCTCTTACACACCCGGCCTATCGACCTCGTAGTCTACGAGGAGCCTAATGTGGAAACCTTATCTTAGGGGAAGTTTCACGCTTATATGCTTTCAGCGTTTATCCATTCCGCACGTGGCTACCCAGCGGTACGACTAGCGTCATAACTGGCACACCAGCGGTGCGTCCCTCCCAGTCCTCTCGTACTAGGGAGAAAGCCCTTCAAGTTTCCTCCGCCCACAGCAGATAGGGACCGACCTGTCTCACGACGGTCTGAACCCAGCTCACGTACCACTTTCATCGGCGAACAGCCGAACCCTTGGGAGCTTCTC
>JAYTTN010000765.1:0-13046 GCA_043745295.1 Fimbriiglobus sp.
GGAACTCCCGCAGCGGCAGGGCCGCACTGACCACGAGCGCGCAGACGACTAGGCCGAGAATGGCGGCCCGGGTGGTTAGGCCGGCCCGAGCTGTGGTCCCTGTGGGCGCCGGGGCCCCTGTGGGGGCTGGCCGAGGCCTTCGTGCCGAGCGCTTCGTACGTCGAGGGACGCTCACGCGTCAGACGCTGCCCTGCGCCGGCCGGAACCGCGGGAAGGCGCCAGCTCCCGCGTAACGGGCCGCCTCGTCCAGCTCCTCCTCGATCCGCAGGAGCTGGTTGTACTTGGCGATGCGGTCGGTGCGGCTGGCGCTGCCGGTCTTGATCTGCCCGCAATTGGTGGCCACCGCCAAATCCGCGATGGTCACGTCCTCGGTCTCGCCCGACCGGTGACTCAGGATCGCCGTGAACTTGTTCCGCTTGGCCATCTCCACCGCTTCCAGCGTCTCGGTGAGGGTGCCGATCTGGTTCACCTTCACCAGAATGCTGTTCCCGCACCCCTCGACGATGCCCCGCTTCAGCCGCTCGGTGTTCGTCACGAACAGGTCGTCGCCCACCAGTTGCACCTTGCCGCCGAGCTTGGCCGTCAGCTTCTTCCACCCGTCCCAGTCGTCCTCGCTCAGCCCGTCCTCGATGCTGACGATGGGGTACTTGCCGCACAGCGTCGCCCACAGGTCGATCATCTCGTCGGACGAGATCACCCGCTTCGGGTCGCTCTTGAAGAAGCAGTACCCTTCCTTCTTGTGCAGGTGCTTGGCCTCCTCGAACAGTTCGGTGCAGGCGGCGTCCAGGGCGAACGACACCTGCTCGCCGAGCTTGTAGCCGGCCGTCTCGATGGCGTGGCTGATGACGGCCAGCGCCTCGTCCGCGCTGGGGATGTTCGGGGCGAACCCGCCCTCGTCGCCGACGGCCGTGTTCAGGTGCTTGTCGTGCAGTACCTTCTTCAAGCTGTGGAAGATTTCCGCGCCCATCCGCAGCCCCTCGCGGAACGTGGCCGCCCCGTGCGGGACGATCATGAACTCCTGGAAGTCCACGGTGCTGTCGGCGTGCTTGCCGCCGTTCAGGATGTTCATCAGCGGCACCGGCAGCACGGTGGCGTTGGCCCCGCCGACGTACCGGTACAGCGGCAGTCGGGCGTGGGCGGCGGCGGCGTGTGCGGCGGCCATGCTGACGCCGAGGATGGCGTTCGCCCCGAGCTTGCCTTTGTTCGCCGTACCGTCCACGGCGATCATCTTCTTGTCGAGTGCCACCTGATCCGTCACGTCCATGCCGACGAGCGCCGGGGCGATGAACGTGGTGACGTTGTCCACGGCCTTCAGCGTGCCCTTGCCCAGGTAACGGGCCTTGTCGCCGTCCCGCAGCTCGACGGCCTCGTGCGCGCCGGTGCTGGCCCCGCTCGGCACGGCCGCGCGGCCCCGCGTGCCGTCGGTCAGGGTCACGTCGCACTCGATGGTCGGGTTGCCCCGGCTGTCGAGGATTTCGCGGGCGCGGACGGACTGGATTTTCGGGTGGCTCATGGGTTCCGATGACGCGAGAACGGGAACAACCGGAGTCTGACCGGTATGTCTGGGATACGGTCGTGACGCGCGAATGGAAACCCTCCCCGAATTCCGCGTACGCGCCGACGCCCCCGTGGGCACTATTCCTGTGAAGGGCACGGAGTTCCCCCGGAGGTGACTTTGGCCAGCACCCACTCCCTGTTCGCGCGGCTGCTCCGCGCCGGCACGCCGCCCGCTGCCGACGTGCCCGACGGCCGCCTGTTGGCGGACGCCTTGACCCGCCGCGACCCGGCGGCGTTCGAGGCGCTCGTGTCCCGCCACGGCCCGACTGTGTGGGCGGTGTGCCGCCGGCAGCTCCGCAACCCGGCCGACGCCGAGGATGCGTTCCAGGCCACGTTCCTCGTGCTTCTGCGGAAAGGGGGGACGCTGACCGGCGTGACCTCCGTCGGCGGTTGGCTGTACCGGGTCGCCTTCCGCACGGCGTTGAAAGCCCGCACCTCGGCCGCCCGTCGATCCCGTCGGGAGTCCGTTGTCGCGAAGCCGGAAGCCGAGTTCGCATCGGAGTTCAACGAGGATGCGGCCGCCGTCCACGACGAACTCGCACACCTGCCGAACATCTACCGCTTGGCCGTGCTGATGTGCGACCTGGAAGGGCTGACCCGGCGGGACGCGGCCGAACGGCTCGGCTGGAAGGAGGGCACACTCTCCGGCCGGCTGAACCGAGGACGGAAGCTGCTCGCGGATCGCCTCCGGGCGCGGGGGGTAGTGCCGCTGGCTGTCGCGGTCGGGGCGTCGGTGCTGCCCGCGAAGTTGGCGGCGGAGACGGTGGAGTCGGGGTTGTGCGAACTCGGGTTCGAGGGAATGTTCCGCGCCGCACCCCCCACGGTGGCGGCGCTCACACGAGGAGTCCTACACGACATGGCGACTAAATACGCGATGAAGGTTGTGGCGGCGCTGGTGCTGGCCGTCGGCACGCTTGCGGCACTCGGCGTCGGGCTGACGGATGGGCCGACGGAGCCGACCGCCACCGCCGCCCCCGTGCCCAAGCCACCGCAACTGGTGGACCCTGGCCGAGTGATGCACGAGCACATTTTCCTGGCCTCGCACCAGAAGATCCAGAAGGAGCTGCGGCTGTCCGCCGAGGTGCGGGTGGCGATCCTCGACGCCCTCGCCGAGATCGCGGAAGAGGAATTGGAGGCTGCGAAAACGGGCGGCGTGTGGTTGACGCCGGGCGCGCCCGCGCCGGCAAAGCCGGGGAAGGACTTCTTCGCCCTCCAGCGGGCGGTGGTGGCCAAGCACCTGACGGCCGCCGAGTTCAAGCGGCTGACAGGGATCGAGTGGCAGCTCTGCGGGGCGATTGCGTTCACCGTTCCGGAAGTGGCGACCGCCCTGGCACTGACGGACAGGCAGAAGGCCACCGTTGCCGGGGCGGTGCAAACGATGTTCAAGACGCTACAGGGCAAGGGGGCGATGCGGCAGGCGGTCATGCCGTACTGGAACGAGGAGGAGTTCCCGGAATTGTGGAAGACCGCACGGGACACGGCGCTGGACCAACTCACCGCCGCCCAGCGGAAGAAGTGGGACGAACTGATCGGCCCGAAGCTGAGCTTCGACCCGGTGAAGCACCTGCGGACGTTCGGTCACGTCATGAACCGCGTCGGGGAGCCGGCCCCGGAACCGGGCTTTCCGCCATTGCCTGCGGCACCTCCAGGTGCGAACCTGCAGCCGCTCCCACCAGTGGTACAACCGCCCGCTCCGCCGCCGGGCGGACCTGGAGTGCAACCGGTACCGGCAGTTCCGCAAGCCGGACCTCTGCCCGCCCGTGCTCCGGGTGAGTTGCCGCCGCCGGACCTTCCCCTGCTGCCGCCGGGCGGACCGGGAACTCTGCCGCCCTTGCCGCTGCCTCCCGCCTCCGGCCCGCCCATCATGCGGTGACGGAGGCGGAGGGGCTAGCGGAACTCGAACCCCGGCGGGTGGCCCGCCGGGGTTCGCTCGTTTCGCTACAACCACCTCACCTCTCCGCCACATCCCGGACCCGATTCATGCGCCACTCGCTCGCGCTCCTCTTGCTCTCCGCTGCCCAGCTCGGGGCCGCGGACCCCATCGAACTGAACGCCGACCTGACCGAAGCCCCGCGGCGGCTGTTCAAGGCGACCCTGAAGATCCCCGCCAAACCGGGGCCGCTGACGCTGCACTACCCGAAGTGGATCCAGGGCGAACACCAGCCGACCGGCCCGATCACGGACCTGTCGGGGGTACTACTGTCGGCGGGCGGCAAGCCGGTCGAGTGGACCCGCGACGACCTCGACCTGAACGCCTTCCACTGCACCGTGCCGGCCGGCGCAACGGCCCTCGACGTGTCGCTCGAATACCTCGTGCCCGGTGAGAGGGGCGGCCTCGGTGCGGGCGCGGCGGCGACCGCCAAACTGGCCATCTTCAACTGGTATCTGCTGACGCTGTACCCTCTGGAGAAGGGCCAGCACGTCCGCGACATCCCGGTGAAGGCGACCTTGACGCTGCCGGAGGGTTGGCAGGCCGGCACCGCCGTCCCGGTCGAAGCGGTGAAGGGGAACGTGGTGACGTACAAGACGGTGTCGCTGGAAACGCTCATCGATTCGCCCGCGCTGTGCGGCAAGTACTTCAAGGAAATCCCCATCGGCCCGAAGGGCGGCCCGCCGCACTTCCTGACGCTGGCGTGCGACGGCGAGGCCGGGCTGAAGGTCGATGAGCAGTGGGTGACGGCCTACGGCAAGTTGATCGAGGAGGCCGGCGTCCTGTTCGGCACGCGGCACTACAAGTCGTACCGGTTCCTCGTCTGCCTGTCGGACCAGATCGGCCACACCGCCATCGAACACCACGAGAGCAGCGACAACCGGATGCCGGAGCGGATGTTCGTGGACGACATCCACCGCAAGCTGTCCCCGGCCTGGGTGCTGCCGCACGAGTACGTCCACTCGTGGAACGGCAAGTACCGCCGGCCGGACGGCCTGGTGCGGCCGAACTTCCAGGAGCCGCTGAAGACGCGGCTGCTGTGGGTGTACGAGGGGCTGACCGAGTACTACGGGTTCGTGCTGGCGGCGCGGAGCGGGCTGTGGGCACGCGAACACGCGCAGGCGAACTGGGCCGAGATCGCCGACTGGGCGCGGAACCAGAAGGGCCGCAAGTGGCGGCCGCTGGAAGACACTGCCGCCGCCCACCACCTGTATTCGTCGCGCGGTGAGTGGGCGACCCGCCGCCGGTCGGTGGACTTCTACGACGAGGGGGCGCTCGTCTGGCTCGACGCCGACACGCTCATCCGCGAGAAAACCAAGGGCGTGAAGAGTCTCGACGACTTCTGCCGGGCGTTCCACGGCGGCGGCAACGGCGCGCCGCAGGTGAAGGCGTACACGTTCGACGACATCGTGAAGGGCATGAACGGCGTCGTCGAACACGACTGGAAGGCGTTCTTCGAGCGGCGGCTGCTGGCCCGCGAGGACACCCCGCCGCTGGACGGCATTCGCCGGTCGGGGTGGAAAGTGACCATGTGGCCGGACCCGAACGACGTGCGGAAGGCGGTGGACGACAGCGGCGGTTCGCTCACCCTCACGTCGTCCGTCGGGCTGCTACTCGCGCGGGACGGCAAGGTGACGGACGTGGTGCCGGGGTCGGCGGCGGACAAGGCCGGCCTCGGCCCGCACATGAAGGTCGTGGCGACCAACGGCCGCAAATACGACGGCGACCGGCTGGTCGCGGCGGTCGCGGCGACGGCCGGGGGCAAGGCGAAACTCGAACTCCTCGTCGAGAACGGCGAGTTCTTCAAGACGTTCACCCTCGACTACGCCGGCGGCACCCGCAACCCGCACCTCGAGCGCGACGAGTCGCAGCCGGACCTGCTGTCGGACATCCTCAAGCCGCGAACGGGGAAGTGACGGGCGTGACGCGGTCGGCCAGTTTGAATTTCGGCAACTGGTCCCGCTTCGCCTCCAGTTCCGTCGCCACGTCGATCGCCCGGCGGAAGCGGCCCGCGTACCGCGTCAGCAGCGACCCCAGCCGTCGCGCGCTGTAGCCGATGCCGACGTAGGTGCGGAAGCGAGATAGCCGGCCGAGGGGCAGCTTCGGCTGGCCGGGGTCGAACTCCCACGGGTGGAAGTAGAGCATCCCCACGGGGTCCGGTCCCGTCGCCAACTGGTTCACCCCAGCCCGCAGGAACGACAGCGGGAACAGGCGGAAGTAGCCGCCGCCGGCCACGGGCAGGTTCTGGCCCAACACGCGGTACGTCGCGGGGGGCAACTCCAGGATCGAACCGCGCTCGCCTTGCAGCAGGAACGGCGTCCGCGGCGCGGCCGGCACGCCGTAGCGGTCGTGCCGCACCGGGAACACCGACGAATCGTACCGCAAGCCGGACTCGGCCAGCACGTCCACCGCCCACGCGGTCGATTTCATGACGCTGAACGTCGGCGCGCGGAACCCGGCCACCGTCACCCCGGCGGCCTGTTCGAGGGCATCGACGCTCGTCTTCAAATCGTCGCGGAACTGCTCCGGCGTGAACCGGTTCACCCGCCGGTGGTCCCAACTGTGCGAGCCGATCTCGTGCCCGGCGGCGGCGATGTCCCGCACCAGCGTCGGGTGCGACACCGCGATTTCCCCGACGACGTAGAAGGTCGCCGCCGCGCCGGCGTCCGCCAGCTGCGCGAGGATGCGGCGGGTGCTGGCCTCCATGCGGTCGGCGTAGGTGCGTTTCTGGCCGTCCGCGCACGTCAACTTCGCGGCCGCCTCGATGCGGTGGTGTTCCTCCACGTCGAAGCTCAGGATCACCGGCGGGCCGGCGGGGGTCGGGGGCAACGGGGCGTCCTCGGCGGGTGGGTCTCGGCTACCGACATTCTCCGGCGTCGGTTCCGAAGCTAGAATCCTATTCGCCCGCGAGCCAGTCCGCGGGTCGCCCGACCGAGAGACCGCACGATGCCCACCCCGCACGCCTCCCGCCGCTCCGGTCGCCAGTTCCGCCAGAAGCGGTTACTCCTCGTCCTCGTGGCTGTCATCGGGACGGGGTTGGCCGCTTACGCCGGGCACCGGGTGCAGGTGAATCGGCAAGCGCCGGCGCTCCTCGAACGCGGGCGGGCGGCCTCCGCCGAGCAAAGTTGGAAGCCGGCCATCGACGCCTACACGCAGTATCTGAAACTCCGCCCCCGCGACGCCGCCGCCCACGTCGAGCGGGCCGACGCCTACGCCGCCACCCGGCGGTACAAGGACGCCGTGGACGGCTACCTCGAAGGGCTGGCGCACGAGCCGGAGCGGACCGACGCGCGGCGGAAGTTGGCCGAACTGCACCACGCCGCCCGCCGCGGTGCGGCCGCGCGGGAGCAACTGGTCAAGCTGATCGGGCCGACCGGCCAGACGACCGACCCGGCCCTGTACCTCATGCTCGCCGACTGCGACCTGTGGGACAAGAAGTGGGAGCGGAGCGAGGACGGGAAGACGAGCGGCGAGAAGGCGAACCTGCAAGCCGCCGTCGCCCTGCCCGGCGCGCCCGCGTCGGCCTTCGCCCGCCTCGCCGACCGCCTGCGCACCAACGAGAAGACCCCGCAGGCCATCGCCGAAGCGGACGCCGTCCTGGACCGGCTGATCGACCCGCGCCCGACCGACCTCGAGGCGCGGCTGCTCCGCGCGGCGTACCGCAAGAAGTACGGGGACAAGGCCGGGGCCAGGGCGGACCTGGAGTTCGCCTACCAATCCATCCCCGGCGCGAACGCCAACCCGCCGCTGGTCGCCGAGTACGTCGCGCTCCTGCGCGGCGAAGGCGAACTGGCGACCGCCGAGCGGGTGTTGCGGGCCAGCCACGCGGCCGTACCGGGGGACGCCACCCTGACCCTCCTCCTGGCATCGGTCCTGTACGAAGCCAACACCCCGGCCCTGCGAAAGGAGGGGCAGGAGCTGGTCCGGGAAGTGTCGGCCGCGCTGCCGGACGGCGACCGGCGGCTGCTCGCCCTCGGCGACACGCTGATCGACGCCGGGGATACGGACGCCGCCCGCGCCGCCGCCGCCCGGCTGGCGAAGGTGCCGGCCCACCAGCCGCTGGCCGGGTACCTGACCGGCCGACTGGCGCTGCTCGCCGGCGACTGGCCGACCGCCCGCGCCGACCTGACCGCCGCCATCCCGTCGCTGCCGAAAACCTCGCCGGAAAACGGCATCACCGCCCGCGCCCACCTGGCGTTGGCGCAGGCCCACGCCGCCGCGCTGGACACGGCCGGGCAACTGGCCTCGGCCCACGCCGCGCTCGCGGTCAGCCCCGGCTGGGCGACTGCGAAGCTCGTCGCCGCCGACGCCCTGCTCCGACAGGACAAGCGGGCGGACGCCATCGACACCCTGCGAACCATCACGACGAACTCCCCCGCCGCCCGTGGGCTGCTCGCCCGCATCCGCCTCGCCGACGCCCTCGCCCAGCCGGACAGCCCCGGCCGCTGGCGGGAGTTCGACGCGGCCGCGGGAACCCCGCCGTATCCGCACGAGGTGGGGCTGGCCGTCCTTCATGCGCGGCTGGCTCGCGGCGACACGAAGGCGGTGCCGGAACTGGAAGCGGAGCTGAAGACCTCGCCCGTCTCCCCGGACCTGTGGCTGGCGCTCATCGGCTACCTCGGCGACCGCGACCCGGCGACCGCCCGCGCGACGGTGGACAAGGCCGTGGCCGCCCTCGGCGACCGCGCCGACCTTCGCCTCGCCCGCGCCACCCTGCTCGCCCGCGACCCGAAGCTGCTCGACCCGGCTGCCATCGGCCGCCTCGCCATCGATGCCGACAAGAAATTCTCCGCCGGGGACCGGGCCATGCTGCTCCGCGGCTCGGCCGAATTGCTGGCGGGCCGCGGGTTCCGCCTTGAGGCGCTGTCGCTGCTGAAGGACGCCGCCGCTCTCCACCCGTTCGACCTCGCCGTCCGCCTGCACCTGTTCGATGTGGCGAACGCGGCCAATGACGCCGACGCCTGCGCCTTCGCGCTGGCGGAAATCCGCCGCCTCGACACCGCCACCGGGCCGACGGCGCGGGTGGCCGAAGTCACCCGCGAACTGACAACGACACCGAACCCGACAGCCGTGCAGATCGCCGCGTGGCGGACGCAACTGACCGCCGCCGTCGCCGACCGCGACTCGTGGGCGCGGCCGCACGCGCTGCTCGGCGACCTGGCGAAACTCGAGAAGCGGTCGGACGCCGCACTCGCCCACTACCAAGCGGCGATGGAGCGCGGCGGGTCTGGCGACCGGGTGGTCCAGGCCGCCGTCGAACTGCTGATGTCGCAACAGAACTACGGCGAGGCGATGCGGCGGATGGCCCAACTGGACCGCACCGGCGGGCTGTCGCCGGCGCTGCGGAACCAGTTCCTGCTGCTCCGCGCCGCCTCCGGGGAGGACGCCGGCCCCGCTCTCCAACTGGTTAGGTCGAAGGAGATGGCCGACTCCGACAACTACCGCGACCACCTGTTGCGGTCGTTCGTGTTCAAGCTGCACGGCCAGCGGGACGAGGCCAAGGCGGCGCTGAACAAGGCGCTCGCCCGCAACGCCACCGCGCCGGAGGCGTGGGAGGCGAAGGTGCGGTTCCTCCTCGACGTGTCGCCGGCGGACGCGGCCCTCGAAGTGGAGCGTGCGGCGACCGTCCTCCGCCGCGCGCCGGCCGACGACGCCGATCCGCTCCAGGTGCCGCTCGCCATCGGCCACCTCCGGGAGATGGTCGGCCACGTCGAGAAAGCCGAGGCCGAGTACAAGGCCGCCGCCGACCTCGACCGCGCCGACCGCCGGCCGGTCGAGCGGCTGCACGACTTGTACCGCCGCGGCCGTCGGGGGAAAGACGCCGACACACTCCTCGATTCGCTGGCCGGCAAGGACGGCCCGGTCGCGCGGTGGGCGCGGCGGCAGCTCGCCTTCGCCCGCCTGGAGCAGCCGGACGGGTTCACCAAGATCGCCGAGGCGGTCGCCCTGATCGACCGCAACGCGGCCGACGGCGGCGAGTCCTTGGACGACGTGCGGGCCAAGGCGGTGGTGCAGGCGTTCGACCCGCTCCAGCGGACGGAGTCGCTCGCCGTCCTCGCCGCCTCGCTGCCGCGCGGACCCATGACGCCGGGGGAAAGCCTGCTCTACGCCCGCCTGTTCCTGCAAGCCGGGCAGACCGAGGAGGCCGAGAAGCTGCTCGTCGCCGCCACCAGCGGCGGCCCCCGCGCCGCCCCGGTTCAACTCGCCCTCCTCGCCGGCGTGCAGACCAACAAGGGCGATACGGCCGCCGCCAAGCGGACGGTGGACCGGCTGAAGCTGATCGACCCGTTCGGCTGGTACACCGCCGTCGAAGCGGCCCGCCTGCTGGCCAAGACCGACAAGCCCGCCGCCGCCAAGGTGCTGCTCGCGCACCGGGCCGCCGAGAAGCCGGAGGAGCGGGTCTACCTGATCGCGCCGACGCTGGAGGGCCTGGGTTGCCCCGCCGAGGCGCGGGGACTTCTCCAGGAGTGGTGCGACACGGGCACCAAGAAGGGCCGGCACATCCTGCTCGCCGAGTTCCTCATCCGCCAGAAGGATGCCGACGCCGCGCTCGACTTGGCGTTCGAGCACGCCGCCGATGTCCCGGCGGGCCACACCGCCCGGCTGCTGTCCGGGGCCGTCCACTGCCGGCACCCGGACACCCTGCCGGCGGCGGAACGGGGGGCGTGGCGGAAGCGAGTGGACGAGGTGACGAAGTGGCTGACCGCGCTGGCCGACGCCGCGCCGACCGACGCCGACCTGCTGTTCGCCCGCGCCGAACTGGCGGACACGCGCGGGGCTTACGACGAGGCGATCCAACTGTACGGTCAGGCCGCCGACCGCACCGACAACCGCGTGCTGAAAGCCGGCCTCCGGGCCAACCGCGCGTGGCTGATGGCGGTGGCTCAGAAGAACGGCGGGGAGGAACCGCTGCGCCTGGTGAACGAGGCGATCAACACGCTGGGGCCGATGCCGGCCCTGCTGGACACGCGGGCGGCGGTGAAGTTGGCCGCCGGCCAACCGGCGGAGGCGCTGGCGGACCTGGACGCGGCCGCCGCTGCGGACTCCCGCCCGACGTTTCACTTCCGCCGCGCGGTCGCCTACGACCGGTGGAAGAAGCCGGAGGCCCGCGATGCGGCCGTGGCCGACGCCGTCAAGCGGGGCCTGACCCGCGACGCCCTGCACCCGCTCGACTGGCTCGACTACGACCGGCTGGTGCGGAAGTGACGACGATGCGGACCACATGGCGGGTTCGACCGCGTTGCCGGACTTCACCCCGTGACGGCCCCTTCGCTGGCGCTGGAGACGAGTTTGGCGTACTTGGCCAGCACGCCGCGCTCGACCTTGAGGGCCGGCTTCGTCCAGGCCGCCTTGCGGGCGGCGAGTTCCTCGTCGGGCAGGTTCACGGTCAAGGACTTGGTGTCGCCGTCGATGGTGACGCTGTCGCCGTCCTTCAGCAGCCCGATGGGGCCGCCGACCCACGCCTCCGGGGAGACGTGGCCGACGACGAGGCCGTGCGTGCCGCCGCTGAACCGGCCATCGGTGATGAGGCCGACCGACGCGCCCAGCCCTTGCCCCGTCAGTGCGCCGGTGATGCTGAGCATCTCCCGCATGCCAGGTCCGCCGACCGGGCCCTCCCCGCGAATGACCACGATATCCCCCGCGACGATCTTGCGGGCTTCGATGGCCTTCGCGCACGCCTCCTCGCCGTCGAACACTTTCGCCGGGCCGGTGATGCTCCGCTGCTTCAACCCACTCAACTTCGCCACCGCCCCTTCCGGCGCGAGGTTGCCGTGCAGGATGACGATGTGGCCGGTCGCGTGCTTCGGCTTGTCGAACGGCATGACCACGTCCTGCGGCTTGGCGAACACGCTCGGCACGTCCTTCAGGTTCTCGGCCAGCGTGCCGCCGGTCACGGTCAGGCAGTCGCCGTGCAGCATCCCTTCGTCGAGCAACGCCTTCAGCACCGCCGGCGTGCCGCCGACCTTGTACAGGTCGAACATGACGTACTTGCCGCTGGGCTTCAGGTCCGCCAGGTGCGGCACCTTCTCGCCGAGGCGGTCGAAGTCGGCCAGCGTCCACTCCACCCCGGCTTCCTTGGCGATGGCCATGAGGTGCAGCACCGCGTTCGTGCTGCCGCCGAGGGCGAGGACGAGCGTGTAGGCGTTCTCCAGCGACTTCCGGGTAATGATGTCGCGCGGGCGGATGTTGCGTTCGACGCACCGCATGAGGGCCATGCCCGCCAGGAACGACTCCCGCTCCTTCGCCGCGGTGACGGCCGGGTAACTGGCGTCGTAGGGCAGGCTCATGCCCATCGCCTCGATGGCGCTA
The DNA here is from genome assembly GCA_043745295.1 of Fimbriiglobus sp. GTDB lineage: Bacteria > Planctomycetota > Planctomycetia > Gemmatales > Gemmataceae > JALHQU01. Next base: position 11,798 of record JAYTTN010000765.1, read on the forward strand.
CTCATGGTGTTGGCGGTGTACATGCCGCCGCACGACCCCGCGCCGGGGCAGCTCTCGCACTCGATCTTGTGCAGCTTCGCCTCGTCGATTTGGCCGGACTGGTACTTCCCGACGGCCTCGAAGATGGAGACGATGTCCACCGCCTCGCCGTCGGGTCCGATGCCCGGCAGGATGCTGCCGCCGTACACGAACACGCTCGGCACGTTCAACCGGGCCATCGCCATGACGCAGCCGGGCATGTTCTTGTCGCACCCGCCGAAGGCAAGCAACCCGTCGTGATTCATGCCGCCGGTGACGGTCTCCAGGCAATCCGCGATGACTTCGCGCGACACCAGCGAATACCTCATGCCCATGTGACCCATGCTGATGCCGTCGGACACGGTCGGCGCGCCGAAGATCTGCGGCACTCCGCCGGCCGCGCGGATGCCTTCGATGCCCTTGCGGGCGAGGCGGTCCAGGTGGCTGTTACACGGGGTGATGTCCGAGTGCAGGCTGGCGACGCCGACCATCGGCCGGTCGAAGTCGGCGTCGTTGAAACCGACGCCCCGGAGCATGGCGCGATTCGGGGCGCGGCCGGGGCCGCCGGTGGTGATGAGGCTGCGGCGGGTCGTGGGGGAATCCGACATCTGTTAGCGTTCTCGTGCGGGGAGGGCGTGCCGTGCAGAGGAATGGCCTACGGGACGGAGGCGAGTTTGGCCCCTGGCCGGCCTCGCGCCGCGCGGAAACGAAAGGCGGTGTGGTGGTGAGCCAGGGGGGCGGACGAGCAAGGCACAGGCGGAAGTGGTGCGGCGAAGAATACGGGGCCGACGCGGTACGGAGCAAGAATCCCTTCGTTCGGTAGCCGGAGTGATGATATGCCGAGAACGGTGTGACATCACCCCGTCCGGTTCGGGCTGCCGGCTGGACCTCCCCACGTTTGGTGGACACGCAGTTAACGGTGTAAGCTCTCTTCACAAGGGAACCCACCGATGGCCAAGACCCGCAAGACGTACACCGCCGAGTACAAGCTCCAGGCGGTCCGCATGGCGACCGACCAGCACCTCGCGGTGGCCGAGGTCGCCCGACGACTCGGCATCACCGAGGGCCGCCTGCACGACTGGCTCAAGGCGTTCCGCGCCCAGGGAGCGGACGCCTTTCCCGGTCACGGACGGCTCGCCCCGCCCGACGAGGAGCTGCACCGCCTCCGCGCCGAGGTCCAACGCCTCAAGGCCGAACGCGACATCCTAAAAAAAGCCGCCGCCTACTTCGC
>JAYTTN010000766.1:0-3463 GCA_043745295.1 Fimbriiglobus sp.
AGTCCGGGGTCGGGATCGTCCGGCAGAGGCGGTCCTTGCCGCCCTGCCACGGGGCCGGGCACTCCCGCGCGTGGGGCAACTGCCCGCCGCTGTCGTAGGAGGCGTGGATCGCCAGCCCGATCTGCCGCAGGTTGTTCTCGCAACTGGTCCGGATCGCCCGGCCCCGCGCCCGCTGCACTGCCGGCAACAGCAGGCCGATCAGTGTGCCCATGATGGCCAGGACGACGAGCGTTTCGATGAGGGAATGGCCGCGCTGATGCACTTTTGCCTCGCGACTTGTTACGCCGAGCGGTTCGGTTTCGACTTCGCTTCGCCCCGACCGGGGCGACGGAAGTCAGCTTCAGCCCGTCGCGCCGTCGCGGTAGGTGGTGCAGGTCCGCTCCGGCAGGTTCATCTGGTAGTGGTAGGTGGCCCGCTTCACCAGCGTGTCGTCGGTCTGGTGCGGGGCCAACTCCAGTTCGTGCCGCACGGCCGGCAGCGCGTCGGCGACCGAACACCCCGCGCGGCTCGCCACCCGCCCGGCCAACTGCCCCTCGCGGTCGGTCACGGCTCCGACGGCCGGCCGCGGCTTCCGCACGGCCCGCCGGCCCAGCAGGAACCCGACGCCGGCGGCGACCACCGCCCCGGCCACCCAGAATTCAGTCATGTTCGGCCCTCTGGCGAGTACGACGAAGAACCGCACTCAGTTTACCACCGACCGCGGCCGCCGTGCCAGAAGGAAGCCGGGTGGGATCGCCGATTCCCCGCCGCCCCGCCCGGCTACAATGCGGTATCCCCCACTACCGGAGCGCCCCACCCGTGAGCCGTGCGACCACCCTCAAGCAACTCCGCGAGTCCGGCTGGCAGTCGAAGTCCGTGAAGGCCGAACTCCGCGACAACTTCCTGACCGCGCTGAAGAGGAAGGAGAACCTGTTCCCCGGCATCGTCGGGTACGAGAACACCGTCATCCCGGAGATCAACATCGCCGTGCTGGCCGGGCACGACATGCTCTTCCTCGGCGAGAAGGGCCAGGCGAAATCCCGTCTCATGCGGAGCCTCGTGAACTACCTCGACGAAGCCATCCCGTACCTCGACATCCCCGGCTCGCCGGTCCACGAAGACCCGTACCGGCCGATCACCGCCGCCGGCAAGAAGCTGGTGGCGAACGCGGCCGAGGAGAACGTCCCCATCGCCTGGTGGCCGCGGAAGGAGCGGTACGCCGAGCGGCTCGCCCCCGGCACCAAGTTCGCGGACGTGATCGGCGAGATCGACCCCGCGAAGCTGGCCGTCGGCACCAGCATGGGCACCGAGGAGGCGCTGCACTTCGGGCTGATTCCCCGGATGCACCGGGCCATCTTCGCCATGAACGAAATCCCGGAGTTGGACGAACTCATCCAGGTCGGGCTGTTCAACATCCTCGAAGAGCGGGACGTGCAGATTCGCGGCTACCCGATTCAATTCGACCTGGATGTGCTGGTGCTGTTCAGCGCCAACCCGTCCACCTACAACCGCAGCGGCAAGGTCATCCCGCAGTTGAAGGACCGCATCGGCTCGCTCATCCAGACGCACTACCCGGCCGACCGCGCCGCCGGCATCGAGATCACCGAACAGGAAGCGGACCTCGACCTCGGCGGCGAGTTCCCGGTGGTGGTGCCGTACTTCATGAAGGAGCTGGTCGAACAGATCACGGTGAGCGCCCGCAAGTCGAAGTACGTCGATCACGCCAGCGGGGTGAGCGCGCGGTTCAGCCTGGCCAACTACCGCACCATGATCGCCAGCGCCCGGCACCGCAGCATCGTGCTGGGCGAGACGCCGGCGGTGCCGCGCGTCAGCGACCTCGGCCACCTGCCCACGTCCAGCCTGGGCAAGCTGGAACTGGACCTGATGGGCACCAACCAGATGAGCGAGAAGCAGGTCCTGGAGGCCATCGTCGCCGACGCCTTGCGGATCGTCTTCGAGGAGTACGTGGACGCGCACGGCCTGGGCGAGATCGCGGAGATTTTCAGCAAGGGGGTGAAGATCGAGGTGAGCGACATGCTGCCGAGTTCCAAGTACGCCGAGCGGCTGAAGCGGGCCCCGAAGGCGTGGGACAAGGCGTTCGAGGTGAACGTCGGCGAGTCGGACGCGATGCGGGCCAGCTGCGTCGAGTTCGTGCTGGCCGGCCTGTACGCCACCGACCGCATCAGCCGCGCCACCAAGCACGGCAAGATCGTGTACGAGGTGTGATACATTGACCCGAAACGGAGGTGCCAGTATGCCAGACGTGACATTCTTCCACCACGAGCGGGTGGACGACGCCCGCCGCACCGGGCTGACCGTGGACGGCTCGCGCGCACTGGAGCGGTACGTTCCGGGCGACGAGGAGTACGATCCCGTCTTGAAGTGGGTCGTGGACGTGAAGGTGCCGGTGGCGGAAGAGGTCGAAACGCGGGTCGCCGCCGCCGACTGGCTGGCTGCCCACGGGGACACGATCCAGGCGGCGCTCGCCGCCGCGGCCGACCGACTGTACTCCGGGGTGGATTCCGACTGGTCGCCCTGGGAGGTGGACGTGGACACCCCGGACGGCGCGGTTCGCGTGTCCGTGTACGCCCGACTGCACACGGACGGGCACCAGATGGGCCGCCACCTGCGAACCGTCCTCCAGCGGGACTGGCCGGCATTCCGCGAGCAGTTCCGGCCCGCGATGGCGGGGGTGTGACGCGTGGTCCGCCAAGCCCTCGACACCAACAAGTTGCTCGCCTTCTGGCGCGGCAGCTTGCCCCGGCCGGGCGGATTCGGCGGCGTTCACTCGACCCGCGATGCGGTCGAGGCGGCCGCGCGGGTCTTCGCGGTTTACCCGAACGCGGTCCTCGTCACCCCCGTCCGGTTGGAGTTCCTCGGCGGCACCCGCGACCGCGACGAGTTGGCGTGGGCGGATGCGTTCTTGGGGGAATTCGAGGTGCTGGACGGGGGCGACGTGATCCCGCAAGACTGGGCCGAGGCGGAACGGCTCGCCCGTCGGGTGCGCCACGGCGGCCGCTCGCGCGGGGCGTTGGATTGCGTCATCGTGGCCATCTGCGAACGCCTTCACGCGGACTTGTACAGCGACGACACCGGGTTGCCGTGAGGCGTTCGAGGTGAACGTCGGCGAGTCGGACGCGATGCGGGCCAGCTGCGTCGAGTTCGTGCTGGTCGGGCTGTACGCCACCGACCGCATCAGCCGCATCCAGGGTGCGCCAAAGTTCCCTGGCACTTTTGGGCGGGATGGGGCACAACGGTGCTTTCCCTCTGGCAGGACGCCTCCACGACCGCCTCCCCGGAACCGCTCGCCGACTTCCAGCGCCGCGTCGTCGAACGGGCTCTCGCCCTGGCCCGCGAGGTCGAATCGACCGCCACGGCCGCCCCCGACGGCCGCGTCCTCGACCGCCTCGAGACCGTCCTGCTCACACGCGGCAAGGACTTCCTGCTCGACGTCTTGCAATCGATGGCCCAGCACACCGCCGAC
>JAYTTN010000767.1:0-12945 GCA_043745295.1 Fimbriiglobus sp.
CGTCGTTGTCGGTGAAGAAGCTCAGCCGGCAGGTGATCCGCCAGGTATCGGGTCATCAGGGCGTACAGATGGCGGGACGTGTTTTTCCCCTCATTCACCGAGTGGCTGCGGTTCGGGTACGGCATCATCGTGAACGGCTTGTTCAGCTCGATCAGCTTGTCGGCCAGCAGTTCCACCCCCTGATAGTGGCAGTTGTCGTCCCCGGTGCCGTGGACGAGCAGCAGGTTCCCCTTCAGCCCGGCGGCGTGGGTGATCGGCGACCCCAGCCTGTAGTCCTCGGCGTTGCGCTGGGGCAGCCCCATGTACCGCTCCTGGTAGATGGTGTCGTACAGCCGCATGTCGGGCACCGGGGCCACGGCCATGCCGGTGCGGTACAGGTCGGGGTGACGGAAGAGCTGGTTCAAGGTCATCGACCCGCCGCCGCTCCAGCCCCACACGCCGACGCGGGTCGGGTCCAGAAACGGCTTTTGTTTCAGCAGTTCGCGGAGGGCCGCCGCCTGCTCGCCCGATGCGAGCGTACCGACTTGGCGGTACACCACTTTCCGCCAGTCGCGGCCGCGCGGGGCGGGCGTCCCCCGGTTGTCCACGCACGCCACCGCGTAGCCCAGTTGCGCGAGCATCAGGTGCCAGAGGTAAGTGCTGCCGCCCCAACGGTCGGTGACGTTCTGCCCGGCCGGTTCGCCGTACACGTAGACGACGAGCGGGTACTTCTTCGCCGGGTCGAAGGTTGCCGGCTTCATCAGCCAGCCGTCGAGTGCGACTCCCCCGCCGATGTCCACGCGGAAGAACTCGGCCGGCGTGCGGGCCAACTTCCCGACCGTCTCGCGGAACTTCTCGTTCCCCGCCAGTACGCGAACCGCGTTGTGATCGGGAAGGGAAATCAACTCCACCCGCGGCGGAACGCCGAACGACGAGTGCGTGTGGACGGCGACCGTGCCGTCCGGGGAGAACTGATAGTCGTGCCAGCCCGACTGGTCCGCCGGCGTGACCCGTTCGGGCTGGCCGCCCCCGTCGAGTGCCGTGCGGTAGAGGCAGTGCTGCGTCGGGTTCTCCGGCGCGGCAAGGAAGTAGACGGTGCCGGCTTTCTCGTCGATGTGGAGCACGCGAATCGCGTCGTACTCGCCGGCGGTCACGCGGCGGGTCGTGGTGCCGTCGCGGGACACGAGCGACAGGTGCCGCCACCCGTCCCGCTCGCTGACCCAGGTGAACGCCGTCCCTTTCCCGACCCACCGCACGGCGTCGTCGTGGACGTCCAGCCAGGCCCCGTCGCGGTCGGTGTGGACGGTCCGTACTTTCCCAGTGGATGCGTCCGCGAGCATCACGTCGATGGCGTTCTGGAGGCGGTTCACCCGGCGGATGACCAGCTCGTCCGGGTTGCCGGCCCACTCCATGCGCGGGATGTAGTAGTCGGTTTTCGTGTCGCCGGGCACGTCCACCCACGTCGTCGTTCCGCCGGTCGCGGCCACGACGCCGATGCGGCAGGCCGAGTTCCGCTCGCCGGTCTTCGGGTACGCCCAGGTCTTCAGGATCGGGTAGTTGGCGGTCGTGTTGTCGATCATCGTGAAGGACTTCACGCCGCGGGTGTCGAGTTGCCAGTAGGCGATCCGCTTGCCGTCCGGACTCCACCGCCAGCCGTCGCGGCCGTCGAATTCCTCCTCGTACACCCAGTCGAAAGTGCCGTTGACGACCGCCTCGGTGCCGTCCGTCGTGAGTTTGGTCGCCGGCCCGCCGTCGGCCGATTCGAGGTACAGGTTGTTCTCGCGGACGTACCCGACGCGGGTGCCGTCGGGCGACAGTTTGGCGAACATCTGCGTGGAGGGTTTGGCGTCCCCGCCGAGTTTCGTGAGCTTCCCGGTCGAGCGGCGGAATGTCCAGTAGTCGCCGCGGGTGTTCTGCCGCCAGACCTTCGCCGAATTGGTGTAGATCAGCACGAGGTCGAGGTCCTTCGACAACTCATACCCCTGGACGGGCAGCGGTTCCTTGGCGTTCGGCGGGAGGAGGCTCTCGGCCGGAACGAGGACATCGACCTTGCCCGCGGCATCGACGCGGATGAGGTCGCTGGCCCCCTTGCGCGCCTTCGCCGGCTGGAGCGTCGTGTACGCTCCGCCGGCGAGCCACCGCACCGCCGGCACCCGGTCGCCCCGGAACTCGTCGGAGGCGAAGATGCGGTCGAGGGTGAGTTTGGCGGGAGCGACGGGCGGTTGTGCGACGGCGGGAGCGGCGAAGGCGGCCACGACGATGACGTGTACGAACGGGCGGCGGAACATGATCAACTCCGGGGCAACGAGAACTGGAGTCAGATTGCGACCCGAATCGCCCTCCGACAAGCAGTCGGCGGGATCGACTCGGACGATTTTGCGGGGTGACGTGGTGGCCCGACCCGACGACTGGGGCAAGACGCTGCCGGCAACGAAATGTCGATAGAAACGCTCTGCAATGCGTTGTGCGAAGCGTTGACTCCTCCCGCAGAGACCGTTGCGGCTCACTTCGCGGACGGGATCAGGTACAGGGTGAACGCGAACGAACTCGTCTGGCCGCCCGTCTTGAACGTCAAGTCGCGTTGCCCGTCGATGCTGCCGACGATGTCCCGTTCCAGCAGGCGGATGGCCAGCGTCTTCGCCTTCTGCACCGCCGCCCACTCGTTCGTCGCCGACTCCCGCGACACCTCGAAGTACGTCAGCTTGTCGCCGGACGGCAGGTCGCGGGGCGGGTACGGCGCGTGGGTGAACCGTAGCCCCTCCTGGCCCTTCGTGAAGATGGTGTCCACGCGGTCGGAACTGCCGATCTTCAGGCCCAGCCGCTCCGGACGGGTGAGCATCCGCACGCACTCCTCCTTCGGCACGTCCGCCTTAACGCCCAGGAACATCTGCCAGCCGGATTCGAGCCACGCCGGTTCCAGCGTCACCCGCATCTGCGACCCGCTGCCGATGAATGGCCGCTCCTCGTAAGCCGGTTCGATGTCCAGTTCGTTCAGCAGTTGGTCTATGGCCCGCTTCGCCGCCCAGTAGCAGGTGCCGAGGTCGTCGTGGTCGTAGCGGGGCAGCTCCGGCGGGCGAACGGCGGCCCCGAACACGCTCAGTTGCCCGACGAGCCGCACCAGTTCGAGATAGCCGTTCGACGGATGGACCCCCTGGGCGAAGGCGAGGTGGCCGAGGACGGAGTACCCCTCGTTCATGCGCGCGAGGGCGTGCATTCGGCGTGCGTCGCCGGGGGTGTGCGAGTCGAACGAGATGCCGCGCGACCGCACCTGATTCGCCACCACCTCGATCTTCCTGTTCAGCCGGGCGAACACGTCTTGCAGGATTTTGTGCTGGACGACCGGCCAGCAGTCGCACGCCAGCAGCGGCGGAATGAACCCGGCGACGATCTGCGGCGTGGCCTCCGGGCGGTCGGACTTCTCCAGCCGGACGAGCGGCAGCACCTCGTACCCGGCGCGGTCGTCGTCGCCGAAGAGCACCTTCACGAGGGGCGAACGGAAGGCGACCGTCTGCGGGTTCGCGCCGGTGTTCTGGTCATCCGTCGGCCGGGCGTGCGTGCGGAAGCGGGCGGTGGGCGAAGACCCATTCGCTGAAGCGACGCTCGGCTGACCGGAGCGGATGACGGGAATGCCGAGGGACACGTCGAGAACGGTTTTCCCCTGGAACGCCGGCTTCAGGTCGATGTCCGGAAGGGGGGCATCGGCCGGCATAGACAGGATGGTGCCGTCGCGGAAGCGGGCGTCCAACTCCCGCACCACCAGCCGGAAGCCGCCGAGCGCGGCTTCGTCGATGACGCACCGCCGGTAGCCCCAGGCGTGCCACTGGGCGAAGCGGGTGTTCTGATCGGCCACCCGTAGCCCGTACCGCTCCGCCGCCTGGAAGTGGTGCGGGCGGAGGAACATCCCTTCGTGCCAGTGGATCGGTTGCGGCGTCATGGGAGGGCGTGCGGTCGGGGGCGGTCGGGACAAGGAAAGTGGTACGGACCCGCTCCGTCGTTGGCGACCGCGCGGGCAAGCGGTAAGATGCCCCACCGCTGACCCTCCGGAGGCTCGGATGCGCCCCGACTTGGCCGACCGCACGTTCGAAATCCTCTTGCACGGCCTGTCACTGCGGGACCGGGTGGCGACCGGCGCTCGGCCGAACCTGTCCACCGAGCAGGCGAAACTGAAGGCGCTACTGGGGCCGAACACCGCGCCGCCGTGGGGCGCGACGGCCGGCGATCCGCACGCCGACCCCGGCCACGCCAGCCCGGAATTCCTCGGCATCCGCTACGCGCTCGCCTGCTGGCTGGACGAAACCCTCATCGGTGCCGGCTGGAAGGAGTGGGACGAGAACAAGGTGGAAGCGGCGCTGTACCGCACGAACATTCGCTACGGCAACTTCTGGACGCAGGCCCGGCTGGCGGAGGCCATCCCGGACAGCGCCGACGCGCACGAGGCGTTCCTCTGGTGCGTGCTGCTCGGCTTTCGGGGGGAAATGGAACACACGCCGGACCAGCTCCGCGAGTGGGTGTCGGCCGCTCGGTCGCGGGCGGTGCGGGCCGGCGGCCGGGAACCGCCGGCGATCCCGGAGGCCGTCGCCCCGAAAGACCCCGCCCCGCTCCGCGGCGAAGAGGCGTACCGCACGGCCGTCCGCCGGCTGGTGGTGGTGGCGCTGGCGGCCGTGCCGGTGCTGGCCTTCCTGCTCGTACTCCTGTTCCGCAAGGCGGTCTGAACCCGAGGGTTTCCGATGTCGATGCTCGACTGGGCGGGCGGGCTGTTCCGCTGGTCCGCCGGGGCAGTGGTGCCGATGTTCGCCCGCCCGGTGCCTCCGGTGGGTCTGGCGTGGTTCGCGCACGTCGTCTTCGTCGCCGTCGTCTTCGTCCTCGCCTTCCTGGTCCAGCGGTGGACCGGGTGGGTGGAGGTGAAGCGGTCGCCGGACTGGTTCAAGCCGTACTGGCTGATGACGGTCGCCGGGCTCGTGTACCTGCTGCTGTGGGCGGCCGGCTACCTCCGCGACACGCTCGCCCCCGTCCGCCCGGAGGCCCGCTATCCGGACCTCGACGAGGCGTGGGAGGGCGTGCAGGTGGCCTTGCGGGCGCAGGGGATTTCGCTGCAAACGACGCCGCTGTTCCTCGTCCTCGGCGAGATGCCGGGCGGGGTGGACCCGTTCTTCCGCGCCATGCCGCACGGCATGACCGTGGCCGGCGGCAACCCGTCGGACTGGTCGCTGCAAGTCTTCGGCAACCGCGACGCGGTGTTCCTGACGGTGCCCGGCGCGTCCCTTCTGGGTGCCCATTCGCTCTGTTCGATCATCGACTTGTCGATGTCGTCGCCGATGGACAGCGCGAACATGCTGGCGTCCATCGGCCTCGGCCGGTCGATCCGCGCCGGCTTCGGTAGCCTGTCGATGTCCCTCGGCGGAGGGGATCACGGCAGCATCGGCCGACCGTTCGCCGGGAGCATCGGGGCCAGCATCGGCGGGGGAGGCGGCGGTTCGGCGGACGAAATCCAGCGGCTGATCCGCACCGCGCGGGAACAGGGCCGGGCGCTGACGGCGACGGAGAAGGATCGGATCAAGGAGTTGACGGACGCCGGTGGTCGAAAGTCGTCTGGCGGCGGGACAGGGCGTTCGTCCAGCGGTGCGGCGAGTGTCCTGCAAAACCCGGCGCTGGTGGCGGAGGCGGAGGGTCGCATCGCCCACCTGTGCGCTCTGATCGCGGCCGGCCGGCACCCGGCGCACCCGGTCTGCGGTGCGATCCTGGCCGTGCCCGCAAACACCCTCGACACCGACCCGACCGCGCAGCAGTGGGGCGAAGTCGCTCGCCACGATTTCGAGCGGCTCGAACACCACCTCCGAGTGCGGTTCCCGATTTATGCCGTCGTTACTGGTCTGGAGACGGTGCCGGGTGGGGCGACCTTCTTCGAGAAGTTCGCGGTGGGGCAGTCGGCCCGGCGGCTGGGCAAGGGGTTCCCGATGAGTCCCGCCGTTTCGCCGGACCAAGTGCTGACCGGCATCGACCGCACGGCGAAGTGGGTGCTGGGCGAGCTGCTGCCGTCGTCGGCTTTGAAGCTGACGCGGGTGACGGGCAACCTGTCCGCCGACACCGCCGAGAACGCCGGCCTCTGTCGGTTCCAGGACGCGGCGCGGAAGCGGGGGCAAAATCTGTCGCGCCTGCTCGCCCGCGCGGTCACGCTGCCGGAGCGGGTGCCGGGGTTCGCCGGCTGCTACGTCACCGTCCCGCTCGCGTCCAACCCCGGCGAAGTGGCGTTCGCCCGCGACCTGTTCGCCAAGTTGCTGACCGCCACCAACTGCGCCGCGTGGACACCGGAGGCGTTCCGCCGAGACGCCGCGTTCCGGCGGTCGGCGGCGGTGACCAACCTGATCGCCGTCGCCGTGGTGCTGCTGGTCGTGAGCCTGGCGGGCTACGTCGGCTACCGCCAGTTCGGCTAATTCGGGAGGGCGAGGTTTCCGCCGAGCCGGAAATGTGATTCGCGGCTCGGCCGGAGCCTCGCCCTCCCGAAGTCATTCACGATGAGTGACACGGGGCTGTCACTTCGGCGGCACCTTCTTCAGCGTCATCAGCGGTTTCGCCGTCTGGCCGGGGTCCACGGCCACGTCCGCCGCCGCCGCGAGGCCGGTCGAGAAGTCCGTCCGCGCGGTCGTCACCTTGTACGCGCCGGGCGGCAGTTTGTCGAACGCGAACCGCCCCTTGTCGTCGGTCTTCGCGGTCCCTTTCGGTTTGCCGTCGGCTTCCAGGATGACGGTCATGCCGGGCTGCGGTCGCTCGGCGAAGCAGACGACGCCCGCGATTTTGCCCGGCTTCGACCCCGGCGGCACCGGCGGCGGGGCGTCCACCAGCTCGATCCGCTTCGGCTCCGAGAGGCCGGCATTCCCAACCTCGTCGGTCGCCGACACCCACAGGGTGAGTTCGCCGCGCTTGTCGGCCGGCAGCGGCAGGGCCGCCGTCCAGACGCTCGCCAGCGGGTCGGGCTTGTCCTTCGGGTTCGTGGGGACGCGGACGCCGACGACCTTCACCGCGTCCGGGGTCGGCTTGCCGTCCTCCCCCGGCTGACCGAGCAGGAACAGCGTCTTCGCCACGCCGGTGTCGAGGTCGCGCACCGTCGCCGACACGCGGAGCGGCTTGCCCTTTTCCAGTTGCTTGTCTTCGACCAAGTTGGTGAAACGGATGGCGGTCACGTCCGGCGGCGTGTCGTCCACGACGAGCGGCAACGGGGTCGTGTCGGCGAACGAAATCGCGTTCGGCTTCAGCACCGGAATGACTTCGATTTTGCCGCGGGCGTCGGTCAGGTTCAGCGGGTAGACCCAGTCGCGAGACTTGGTGGCGAACGCCAACCCCTGGCCTTTCGCCTCGCCGGGTTCGACCCACACCCGCTCCTCGCGCGGCCCGCCGAGCTTGATGACTTCCGTCTCGCTGTCCCGCGCGCCGCGCCGGCGGACGTGCAGTTCCAACTGGTCGCCGGCCGTCGCGTTGTCCACCTCCACCCGCACCGGGAACGCCGTCACCGGCTTCGTCACCAAGACCTCGCCGGTCGCCGGGAACACGCGGGCGGCGGCGGCGGTCAACTTCGCGAACTGACTGTCGCCGGTGGCGGTGGGGGTGACCTTGTACACGAACGCCCGCTCCACGCCGTCCACGGCGACGTGCGCGAGCAGCGTGGACCCGAAGCCGCCGAGCAGGGCGGAAACGGTCGGCGCGGGCGTCTCGGCCGACAGGGTGCGGGAACTGTTCGAGTCGCGGGTGAACAGCTTCGGGTCGTTCCCGTACCGGGGGAAGGACAGCCGGAGTTTGGCCGGCGTTTCCACGGGCAGTGGCTTCACGTCCTTGTCGGCGGACTTCGGCGAACCGAAGCCGAACGTCACGCGGGCCAGGTCGCGGATCGCGGTCGCCTTCCGCTCGCCTTCGACGACGTAGCTCGACGGTTCGGCGAGCGTCACGGCGGCCTTCAGTTCGCTCTTGATCGCGGCCTTGAGCGGCTTCCGGTCCTTGTCCAACAGCCGGAACGCGAGTGGGAACGTACCGTCCTTCGCGGTCAACTCCTTGCCCGCCGGGATCGGCTCTGGGGCAGGCACGCCCGGCGCGGGGGGCGGGACGACAGGAGCCGGCGCGGGAGCGGCGGTGCCGAACTTCACCCGCTTCCACTTGCCCGCTTCGACATCGGCCACGGCCGCCGTCGCCACCACGCCGCCGTTGATTTCCACCACGAAGCTGGCGTCCTCGGCGGTGTCGTTTTTCACGTACAGGTGGTACACCGTGACGCCGTTGGCGCGTGGCCGGAGGCGGTCGCTGCCGCCGGCCGTGAGCAGCTGCTCCTCCGTCAAGTTGCCGTTCAGTGCTCGCGTGGAGAACGCGAAGACGGTAGCGGGCTTGCCGTCCTGCGCGACGGAACCGCCGGCCGACAGACCGACCGCTGCGCAGACCGACCAGGCGAAACGGGACACGGCACGCCCTCCTTGGGATGGAACGACGAATCGTCAGCGACAGTTTTCGACCACCTCGCGCCACCGCTTCGCGGGCGAAAACCCGGCCTCGAATGTGACGCCCTCAACGGCGGTCGCATCGGCTTCGTACCTCTCCGTCAGCCACGTCGCATACTTCAGTCGGACCGCGAGAAGGCTGTCGCGCTCGAAGTCGGGTGGCGAAGCGGCGCGAGCCTTCAGTGCCGCGACCGAACGGACCATCGCAGTGAAGGCCGCGCGGTTGGTCAGCGTGGTCCGCGTCGCGTCGAAGGCGGTCGCCAAGTCCACCGCCGCGCGGTCATTCGTGCCATGCCGGGCGAGGGCGATTCGGAGGTCGCGGATCGACTCGCCGGGCACGGCGGCCGGCGGGTTGGGGCCACCCGCCGGCGCGGGTTTGTAGTCCGTCGGCCAGCCGGCCAGTACCCGCGCGATGTCGGCGTCGGATCGCTTGAACAACTCCGTCCGGATGGCTTGACGCTTCGTCGCCGACCAGCCGGGCCACCGCAACAGCCGTTCCAACTCGCGCACGGTCGGCGTGGCCGATTCGCGGGTGCGCACGGTCGTGAGGGCCGCGACGCGATCCTTCACCGCGTCCGCCACCCGGCCGAGGTCGTCGGCAACGACGGCCGCACCGGTCGCCGGCGAGCGCAACCGCGTTTCCAGTTCCCCGTAGGCATCGGCTAGTTCCCGGACGTTCCTCTCCCATTCCCCCGGTCGCGGACTGGGGTCGGCTGGACCGTCGGTCGCCAGATCGTCACGAACGGCGCGCGCGGCCTCGAACACCCCGCGCGCGCGGTGTAACCGCTCGGCGTTGGCGATGGCGGCGGTGTATACCCGGCCGGCTTCCTCCATCTTGAGTGGGGCGGCTCGGATGTCCGCAGCGGCAGAGTCCGGGTCGCACAGGGCGACCAGCGCGGCACGACGAACGGCGTCGGCCGCCGCGAGATCGGCAGCCAGCCAGGTGAGGGAGCGCGAGTCGAATGCGGCGGCGCGTTCCGCCAGTTCCGTCGCGTCCAGTACCCGGCGGACTGTCCCTTCGGGTTTGAACCGCTGGGCGAACCGGCCCGGCGGCAGACCGGCGAGGACTTCCAGGGTGACGAGTTCGGCGAACGGCTTCCGCCGCGGCGAGGCGGTGGCAAGCCGCAACAGTTGGCGAAGTAGCTCCTGCGTCGGGTCTTTGAGTTTCTTGGCCGCGTCGAAGACCGCGGCGGCGATGGCATCGGCGGGCGCGGTCGCATCGGCGGCGATCTTGGCCAGTTCCTTGTCCACCTCCTCTTTCAGCACGGGCGTGGGAGTACGGATCGCGTCCAGGGCCTTGCGGAGCAGAGGCTCGGCGGCGTGGCCGTGGTCGGCGAAACTGGCCCCCTTCGCCAGCCGGGCGACCGACACGACCGGCGAAGTGACCGGCCCGCGGGCGGCGACCTCGGCCTTGAACGCGGCCGGTTTCGGCTCCAGCGTTTGCCCCACGGCGGCGTCGCCGATGCCCGCCAGCCACCGCTCTTCGGCACGGAGGGCGTTTACCGTGAACGGCCGCATCCGGCCCGGCACGCGGAGGTCGAAGCCGGCGGCGCGGGCGTCGTCCGTCACTGTCCACGCTTCCGTCAGCAAGGGTGGGTACACGCGCGCGGGAGCCGGTTCGGGCAGCGCTGCCGCGCCGTCTTTCGGTAGCTTCGTCAGAGTGAAATCCTTGCCCGCCGAGGAGCGATGCACGCGCGGCACCTGCGGTTCGCCGAGCAGTTTGGACCCGTCGGCGGTGGCGGCGATGACGTGGGCGGTGAACTCCTCGACGCGCACCAAGTCGTCCTTGCCGCCGTTCGGCGTCCATCCATCGGCGGCTCCGCCGACGGCGTGCGAGCAGGCGAGACCGAACAGGGATCGTTGAAACGGGTACAGGACGGCCGCGCCGCCCTTCGGGGTGTTCGAGGTCAGCACGGTGAACGGCAGGTTCCCAGCCGTGGCGAGGACGGCCAACTCCGCGTCCAGCTTTTCGTTCACGTCTCCGGTCGGGAACAGGCGGAGCGGAACGCGGGCGGAGCGAACGTCGAGGATCAGCAATGTCGGCGTGGTCGCCGCACGGAGCGGGGTGAGGATTTCTTCGAGTTTCAGCCAGCCGGATTCGGCCTCCACCCGCGCGTCGCTCGGCAGCAGAAACGCCGTGTCGCCGGCGACGGTGCCGAGTGCGGAGAGGTAGATGACAAGCGGCCGTTCGCCTTTGTTCGCCTCGGTAACTGCGTCGCGGAGGGTCG
Organism: Fimbriiglobus sp.; assembly: GCA_043745295.1. Classification (GTDB taxonomy): domain Bacteria; phylum Planctomycetota; class Planctomycetia; order Gemmatales; family Gemmataceae; genus JALHQU01. The sequence continues at coordinate 10,685 of JAYTTN010000767.1, forward strand.
CGGGGATGCCGGCCTTGCCCTGCCGTTCGAACGCCAGGAACGGCCCGGCGAACCGGTCGGCGAAGCCGCGCGCGTCTTGCTCGGCGTAGGGGTTCGACGGCCACTCCGGGGCGTCGTACTGCGTGACGGCGATGGCCACGACGACCGGTTCCCGCTCGCCGCCGAGCTGGAAGCAGAACGCCGCCAGCGCGCCGGCCAGGGCGAGTAGCAGGAACGCCGGCAGGAGCCAGCGGCGGCGGGGACCGGGGGGGGCCGGGCGGGGTGAAGTCATTGTTTCGGCGGGGGAAAGCAGAGGTTGACGGTGGCGTCCTGCGCCTTGTCCGTGGATTTCATCGCCGGCAGCTCGACCGTCGCCGAGTCGGCGGCCTTGCGGAGGTCGGCGACCGCGTACAACTGGAAGCCGATCTCCCGGTTCTCCTGATCCAGCGTGAGCGGCCCGAAGGTCGCGGTGTAGCGGTGCTGCGGGTCGTAGTAGCGATGCAGTTGCTGCGGCGCGGTGCCGGACCACGCCGCGAGGAGGTACGGGAATTGTCCGGCCTGCTTGTAATCCACTTCGAGAATCAGCAGCGGGCCGTCGTTGGTCGGCACCTTCCGCGCGGTCAGGCCCGGCACGGGTTCGGTCGGCACTTCGAGAACGTCGCTCGCGCGGAACTTGCCAGCCGACAGCGGCGTGACGGCCTCGACGGTGCGCGGGTCGATCCAGAACCCCGTGACGGCGGGCATCTTCACGGCGACGGTTTGGTCCGCGCCGGAATCCCAGTCGGGCAGCCGCACACTCCACGCCGGCGCGACGAAGGTGGGATCGTTCTGCACGCGCATCTTCCGCAGGGTGCCGGGATTGGCCGGGTCGGTGACATCCAGCCACGGGAACAGCGGGCGGTTCAGCCGGTGCGCCTTCTGAGCCGCGACAGGCTGCCACTCCAATGCGACGGTGAGCGCGGCCGTCGGCCCGTCCCAGGCCACGCGCGGCACGGAGAAGCGGAGCGGGTTGTCGGCGGTGCCGGCCTTCTTGTAAACGGGCGATGTCAGGTCGAAGGCGGTGGGCGGAACGGTCAACTCGAAGCCGGCGGTTTTGGCCCGCACCGCTTTCAGCACCAGTTGGTCGCCGGGCGCGAGCGAGGCGAACCCTTCCCACGCCCCGCTCGTCAACTTGTACTCGCCGGACTTGAGGACCGGACTCGGTTCGGTGTTGCCGGTGCCCGCGTTGCGAACCGTCGCCGTGAGCTGGCCGGAGTCGGCGCGGGCGTCGCCGACCCGCGCGTAGACTACGCGCGGGCGGAACTGGTCCCGCAATTTGGCGGCAAACTCGTTCCCGTCCTTCACCCCCGGCCACAACTTCACCGGCAGTTTCCCCGGCCCGTACTGGGCCGGCTCCTCCAGCGAGGCGAACTGCTCCGTCGCGTTCTTCTCGTCGGCCGCGTCCATGGCGAAGAAGACGATGTGCAGGCGGGTGTCGTGGTCCTTCCGGGTGACGGCACGGAGGACGGTGGCGGCCGGCTTCTCGCCCCGCTTCTCGTCGTAGTTGTCCTCGCCGTCGGTCAGCACCACCAGCGACCGCGCCCCGACGTAGTTCGTCGGCCAGAACGTCTTGCCCCGCTCCCTGTCCAGCACCTGCTGGATGCTCCAGGCGATGGGCGTCTCGGCGCGGGAGATGGCGTCCAGCTTCGTCGCCGTCAGGCCGAGCTTCTCCCAGCGGTCGTTTTCGTCGATCTCGACCGGCCCGGCGATGGCCTCCGCGACTGGCGTCTCCCCGTTCAGGTAGAAGCCGCCGACCGTGACGGACGTGCCGATGGGCAAGGCGTCGAGCAGTTTCCGCAGTCCGGTGACGGCGAGGGACGTGCGGCTCGTCTCTCGGGGTTGATTTCGTTTGGCGGGGTCGGGGTGATTGGCATCGTACCACTTCATGCTTGCCGAGCGGTCGATGAGGACGACCACCGCGCCGCCGATGACCTTGTCGTCCGCGACGACGGCCAACCGCGCGTCGTCCTTCGGCGGGATGTGAACGTACTCAATGGTCGCGTCGCCGGTGAATGCGACCGGCGTGGCCCACTTCGCCAGGTGCCCGCGATGCAGCACCACGCTGACGAGTTCCTGCTTGCCGCCCGCCGACTGCTTCGGCGTGAAGTACGACCGCGCGGCGGACTTCCCGCCGCCCCGGTACGCCTCGCGGGTCGAGACCGTCTCCGGGTTCGCCGGGCGATACTCGTCGGGCAGCTCCACCCACAACGCCGGATGTCCGGTCGGCAACTTTGCCGGTGCCA
>JAYTTN010000768.1:0-12941 GCA_043745295.1 Fimbriiglobus sp.
CAGCCCCCTGTTCCCTGGGGATTTCGACCACAACAGGGGGCTGACGCCCCCCGCTCGCCAAAATCCGCTGCCGCACCCCCGGTCCCCTTCCCCTTGCCCGCCTTCCCAGTCCACTGCTATAACCCGGCACCGCGTTCCGGAGCCTGCCCCGTGCCCGACGACCTCCGCCAGCAGCTCGACATCGCCGCCCGCCGCATCGAGCAGCTCGAAGCGGCGCTGCTTCGCCGTACCGAGTTGCTGGAGACGCGGACGGCGGAGTTGGCGAACGTCAAAGCCGGCAAGGCGTTCCGGTTCGCCAACGCGGTGAACAAGCTGATCAACCGCTTCTTCCCCATCCACACCCGCCGGCGGGCGATGCTGCGGTCGGCCGGCAAGTCGGTCGGCTTGTTGGCCGGCGTGTTCCTCGGCCGCCGCGCCGCCCGCAACGGCCCATCGCCGGAACAGCGGCACCTCAGCGAGGCGACCCCGCCGGACGAGTACCGCCGCTGGATCGCCCGCTGCGAACCGAAGGCCGCCGACCTGGCGCGACAGCGGTCGCACCGCTTCGCCAAGACGCCGACGGTGTCGGTGGTGGTGCCGGTGTTCAACCCGCCGGGGCCGTTCCTGGACGCGCTGGTGAAGTCGGTTCTGGCGCAGACCTATGCGAACTGGGAGTTGTGTCTGGCAGACGCCAGCACCGAACCGCACGTCCGGCCGATGCTGGAAGCGTTCGCCAAACGGGACGCGCGCATCCGGGTGAACGTCTTGGCCGCCAATCGCGGCATCGCCGGCAACACGAACGCGGCCCTCGAACTCGCCACCGGCGCGTTCGTCGCGTTCGCCGACCACGACGACACCCTCGCCCCGTTCGCGCTGCACGAGGTCGCCGCCGCCATCAACGCCGACCCGGTCGCCGACTTCCTGTACAGCGACGAGGACAAGATCGACACGGCCGGCGAGCGGGTGGAACCGAACTTCAAGCCGGACTGGTCGCCGGAGACCGTCCGCAGCCGCAACTACGTCTGCCACCTGCTGGTGCTGAAGCGGGAGTTGCTGACGGAACTCGGCGGCGTCCGCGACGGGTTCGACGGCGCGCAGGATTACGACCTCGTGTTGCGCGCCTCGGAAGCGGCGAAGAAGATCGCCCACATTCCGCAGGTGCTGTACCACTGGCGGATGCACGCGCAATCCACGGCGGCGAACAAGGGCAGCAAGAGTTATGCGTTCGAGAACGGCAAGAAGGCGCTGACCGAGCATTTCGTCCGTCTGGGCATCGACGCCTCCGTCCACGACGGCCCGACGCTGGGAACCTATCACCCCGTCTACCATTTGCGGACGCAACCGCTTGTGACGGTCGTCATCCCGAACAAGGACCACGCGGACATGCTGGCGCGGTGCGTGGACTCTCTGGAAAAGTCGAGCTACGCCAACTGGGAACTGCTCGTGGTGGAGAACGGCAGCACCCAGCCGCAGACGCACGACTACTACCGAATGCTGCGGAACCGGCCGAACGTGCGGGTGTTGGATTGGGCGCGGCCGTTCAACTACGCGGCGGTGAACAATTTCGCCGCCAACCGGGCGAACGGCGAACTGCTGCTGTTCCTGAACAACGACATCGAGGCGATCACCCCGGACTGGCTGGAGGCGATGGTGAAACTGGCCGTCCAGCCGGGCGTCGGGGCGGTCGGGGCGAAACTTTATTACGCGGATGACACCATCCAACACGCCGGCATCGTCGTAGGGATGGGAGGAGTCGCCGGGCACGGCCACTGGAGTTACCCCCGGCAGGCGGCCGGCCACGGGCAGCGGCTGCAATACACGCAGAACGTGGCGGCCGTGACCGGCGCGTGTCTACTCATGCCTCGTAGAGTATTCGCGGAAGCCGGCGGGTTCGACGAGGGCTTCGTGCTGGCGTTCAACGACGTGGACCTGTGCCTGCAAGTGCTGGCGAAGGGCTACCGCGTGGTGTGGACGCCGGACGCGGAGCTGTACCACCTGGAGTCGAAGACGCGCGGGCCGGAGGACACGGCCGAGAAACAAGCCCGCTTCAAGCGGGAGTACGACCTGTTCCACCAGAAGTGGGCCGCGTTCCTGGCCGCCGGCGATCCGTACTACAGCCGGCACTTCCGACTGGACCGACCGGACTTCGCGCTCCGCGCGGCGTGACCGGCGGGACCGGCGCGGCGGGCGCAGTCGCCACCACCGGCGCGAATGCCGGGGCGGAACGGCCGAACATTATTCGGACCTGTTTCCCTTCCCCAAGTGATCGGGCATAGTTAGTATCGATTGAATCCCAGTCCACGCCCGGCGTCAACTCGGAGAGTTTTCATGCGCCCGTCGCCCCGTCGAACGGATTCGGTGCATCCGACCGTTCGACTCCGCCCCCGCCTCGTCCAACTCGAAGACCGTTACAACCCGACGCCGGTCCTGCTGCAATCGTTCGACACCATTTCCGCGGAGGAGAACCTCGCGCTCAACCTGTTCGCCCCGGTCCCGTCGGACGTGCACGGGGCGGTCGGCCCGAACCACGTGCTCGTCACCACGAACACGTCGATCGGCTGGTACAGCAAGCAGGGGGTCAAGCAGGTCACGATGCCGTTGACCAGCGGCAACCCGACGCCGGAGTTCTGGGCCCCGCTCGGCCCGTCGCTGGTCGGCGTGTTCGACCCGAAGGCGTTCTACGACACCTACTCCGGCCGGTTCGTGGTGGTCGGGCTGGACTCGGACCAGACGACGGAATCGCGGCTGCTGATCGCCGTGTCGAAGACGAGCGACCCGAACAACGGCTTTAATTTCCAGGCCGTCGACGTGTTCAACTTGGCCGGCGCGAACGAGTGGTTCGACTACCCCGGCTTCGGGGCGGACGAGTCCGGCATCTACATCACGGGCAACCTGTTCACCCCGGCGGGCGCGTACTCCGGCACGCGGGTGATCATCCTGGACAAGGGGATGTATTCGGGCGGCACCAGTACCGTCCAGCGGCTCGACCCGTTCGCCACCAGCGGCGTCGCCCCGACCACCCTCCAGGTGGCCGCGCTGGAAGGCCCGCGGCCGGCCGGCACGTCCGGCAGTTACCTCGTCGGCTACCGCTCCAACACCGGCTTGGGCGGCGCGGCCGGGAACGACGAGGCCATCGTCATCCGGGTCGACAACCCGACCCGCGGGGCGACGTTCGCCCTCACCCGCGTCAACCTGGGGGACGTGGACGAGTCGCGGGGGCAGCTCAGCCCCGCCCCCCAGCAGGGGTCGAACAACCGGGTGGCGACGAACGACAACCGCGCCCTGGCCGCCGTCTGGCGGAACGACACGCTCACGTTCGTGAACACCGTGGACCCGCCGTCGGGCGTCGATAACGAGCAGGCGACGGCCCACTGGGCGCAGATCCGGACGACCGGCGGAGCCCCCACGATCCTGTACCAGGGGAACGTCGGCGGCGAAGAGATCGGCCCCGCCACCTCCACCTACTTCCCGTCCGTGGCGGTGGACAAGTTCGGGCGGATCGGCATCGGGTTCGCGGCGTCGAACGCCAGCATCTTCCCGAGCAGCTTCTTCACCGTCATTCGCCGACCCGAGAACGGACTGGCGAGCGACGCCTTTCAGACCAAAGCCGGGACGCGGTTCACCACCGACCCCCGCTGGGGCGACTACTCGGCGACCGTCCTCGACCCGACGGACTCGACGTTCTGGCAGATCAGCCAGTACTCCGCCCCGTCGGCCATCTTCGGCGACCAGTGGGTGACCTACGCCGCCCAGATCGACGCCGGTCCGGTCGGCAGCTACGCCGTGGCGGCCGACGCCGGCGGCGGCCCGAACGTCCAGGTGTTCAGTCGGACCGGCGTCCTCCAACAGAGCTTCAACGCCTACTCGGCGACGTTCACCGGCGGCGTGCGGGTGGCGCTGGCGGACGTGAACGGGGACCAGATTCCGGACATCATCACCGTCCCCGGCAGCGGCGGCGGACCGAACGTCCGCGTGTTCGACGGCCGCACCCTCCAGCTCCTGTACAGCTTCCAGGCCTACGACCCGCGGTTCACCAACGGCCTGACCGTGGCCGCCGGCGACCTGGACGGGGACGGCCGGGCCGAGATCGTCACCGGGGCGGACGCCGGCGGCGGGCCGAACGTGCGGGTGTTCAAACTCGGGCCGAACGGCAAAGTCACCCTGGCGTCCAGCTTCTACGCCTACTCGGCCGCGTTCACCGGCGGGGTGCGGGTGGCGGTCGGCGACTTCAACAACGACGGCGCGGCCGACATCGTCACCAGCCCCGGCTTCGGCGGCGGCCCGAACGTCCGCGTGTTCGACGGCCGGGCGGCGCTGGCCGGGCAGACCGTCCTGCTGAAGTCGTTCATGGCCGGCAGCGCGTCCTCGACCTACGGCGCGTACGTGGCCGTCGGCAACCTGAACGGGGACGGCGTCCTCGATTTCGTCGTCGGCAGCGGGGCCGGCAACCGGGAGGTGGGCGTGTACGACGGCCGCACCCTCGGCCTGCTGAACCAGTACACCGCGTACCAGCCGGCCCAGTCGTCGCCCAAGGTGCTCGGCGAGAACCCGCCGGTCGGCGGGCTGATCGCCGGCACGACCGTGCCCGGCCAACTGGCGTCCAACACCACCGAGGTGGTGCCGGCGGCGAGCAACCCGACCCGCCCGTTCGCCGGCCAGCGGGTGGCCGTGGCCGACATCGACGGGGACGGCAACGACGACATCCTCTCCGTCGGCGGGCCGGGCGACCTGGCCGTCCTCCGCTTCCGCAACGGCCGGTCGCTGGCCGGCGTTCTCGGCGGCACCGCGCCGCTGTTCGGGACCGACCGCCTCGTGTTCAGCAGCGCCTTCACCGGCGGCGCGTTCGTGGCCGCCTCGCGGTGACGGCTCAGCCGCCCGCCGCCCGCTCGACCTGCTCCAGCAACCGCCGGGGCAGGTCGGCGCGGGCGAGGCGCTCCACGGCGTCGGCGCGGTCCACCAGAAAGGCGAGCGCGTCGTACCCGTCCAGCGTGTTCGCCACCAGGAAGTCGGCGTCCGACTGCGCCCGCGACCGCCGCGCGACGGCGATCAACTCCGCCTCCGTCACGTCCACCTCCAGTTTGAACTTCACCAGCACCCCGGCGAAGCCCCACGGCGACCGCATGCGGTCCACCAGCTTCGGCGTCGGCACCATCCGCAGCCAGACTTCGGGGTGATCGCTCTTCACCTTGCCCTTGGCGGCGTCCACCAGATGGGGGCCGTCGCCCGTCCAGCGAAGTTCCGGCGCGTCGAACGCGGCGTCCGGCGCGGCCGCGTACACCCCGACGAGGGCGTAATCGCCGACCGCCGCCGCGTGCAGGATCGCATCGAAGCCGCCCGTCGGCACGAGCGTCTCAAGCGCGGCCGCCAACTCGTCGAAGGTGCGATACGGCTGAACCCGCCAGCGGTCGGCGGGCGCGAAGCCGGGCCGGAGGTCGTCGATCGCGCGCGGGTGCGAGGTGAGCAGCGTGACCGCGTGACCCCGGTCGAACGCCTCGAGCGCCAGCCGCCCGCCGGTGCGGCCGGTGAACACGTTCGTCACGCACCGCACCCGGTCGATGGGCGTCTGCGTGTTGCCGGCGGTGACGAGGACGCGGAGCGGACGGAACGGGGTCATGACGAAGTTCCCGGGAGTTCACATCTCGTCCACCACGGCCTGGGCGAGCAGCGGCAGCATGATCTCGTGGCGGCCGATGAGGGTGAACCCCTGCCCCGCCACGCCGGCCGGCCGGCGGACGACGTTCTCGCCGCTGCGGTAGTGGGCGATCATGTCCATGTTCACCGTGGTGTAGCCGGTCAGGTTCGCGCCCAGGTTCTGCGCCACCGTGAACGCCTTCAGGAACACCTCCGGCAGCACCACCGCCGAGCCGACGTTCAGGTAGACGCCGCCGCTCAGCTCCGTCACCACGCCGCAGAGCAGCCGGAAGTCGTTGAAGCTGGCCCGGCCCAGCGCCGCGCCGTCGGCGGTCGGGTGCATGTGGATGATGTCGGTGCCGACGGCGACGTGGACGGTGAACGGCAAGCCGAGCCTCCGGGCCGCGACCGCGACGCTGTACTCCGCGTTCGGCGCGTCGATCTCCGTCAGGTACTCGCCGAACAACTCGCCCAGCCCGGCGTCGGGCCGCTCCAGCACGCGGTTGACGGCGGCGTTCATCATCTCGCCGGTCTCCCGCACCATGCCGAAGGTGCCGTCCTTCAGCCCCGCCGCCACGTCCTCGGAGGTCTCGCCGATCAGCCCGATTTCGAAGTCGTGGATGGCCCCGGACCCGTTGGTTGCCAGGGCGGTGACGGTGCCGCGTTCCATCAGGTCGATGAGAACGGGACTCAGACCGCACTTCAGCACATGCGCCCCGAAGCCGATGACAACTGGGCGACCGGCCTTCCGAGCCGCGACGACAGCGGCGACGACGGCGCGGAAGTCGTTGCCGGCAAGAATGCCCGGCAGCCCGGCGACGAACGCGGCGACCGATTGTCCCTTCTTCGGCGGTGCGGCGAACGCCGTCCGCGACACCTTGTTCGGGCGGGTTTGCAGGGGGACGGTTCGCACCCGCGACAGATCGACCGGGCTGGGCGGCACTGGGGCGGACTCCGGATGTGAACGGCAGAGGGTCGTCCGGTTAACGTATTTCGGCCGCGACCGAACGCGGAGTGGCAGCCGGAAAATCGCCCGGCAGGGGAGCAGCCGGCAAAGGCGTTGCAATCCGGAACTTTTGCCCCCTGTTTTTTTCCCACCTGTACTCCCCAGATGCTAGGTTGTCGGACAGTGAGTCCCAGCGACACCCCCCAACACGCCGACCGCCCGTGACCTCATCCCCGCCCACAACCCGCCCGCCGTGGACCGTCATGACGGTCTTCGGCACCCGCCCGGAGGTCATCAAGCTGGCCCCGGTGGTGGCGGAGCTGGCGCGCCGGCCGGCCCGGTTCCGGTCGGTGGTCGTGTCGTCCGGCCAGCACGTCGAACTCCTCGACCCGTTCGTGAAACTGTTCGGGCTGACCGTCGATCACGACCTCGCGGCGATGCGGCCCGGACAGCAGCTCACCCAACTGTTCGCGCGGGTGGCTCAGGCCCTCGACCCGATCCTCGATACCGTTCGGCCGGACGTGGTGCTGGTGCAGGGGGACACGACGACGGCCGTGGCCGCCGCCCTCGCCGCGTTCCACCGGCGGATTCCCGTCGGGCATGTGGAGGCCGGCCTCCGCACCGGCGACCCGCAGTCGCCGTTCCCCGAGGAGATGAACCGCCGGCTCATCTCGCGGCTCGCCCGCTGGCACTTCGCCGGCACCCGCGACAACGTGCTGGCCCTGCGGCGGGAAGGCGTCCCTCCGGCGTCGATCTTCCTGACCGGGAACCCGGTCGTGGACGCGCTCCAGGGGCTGGGCAACCGGCCGCCGTCCGACCGACTGGCGAAACTGCTCGCCGCCACCGACGGGCTGAAGCGGATCGCGCTGACGACGCACCGGCGGGAGAGCTTCCCCGCCGCGCTCGAGCAGAACCTCCGCGCCCTCCGCAGCTTCCTCGACCGCCACCCGGACACGGCGCTCATCTTCCCCATGCACCCGAACCCGATCGTCCGCGCGAAGGCGTACTCGGTGCTGGCCGGAGTCGAGCGGGCGCACCTGACCGAGCCGTTCGACTACCCCGACTTCATCGCCCTGCTGCGGCACTCGTGGCGGATCGCGTCCGACTCCGGCGGGGTGCAGGAAGAAGCCCCCAGCCTGGGCGTGCCGCTGATCGTCCTCCGCGAATCCACCGAGCGGCTGGAGGCGGTGGCGTGCGGCGCGGCGACCCTGGCCCCGACCGCCGCCGCGCTGGCCGAGGCGCTGACCGAAGCGTACTGGGCGACCGCGGACACTCCGGGCGCGCCGTCGGCGGACGCCTCCTCGCACGAGACCGAAGTGGACTTCGGCGAAGTCCCCCCGGTCGCCCCCGCCGTGCGGAACCCGTTCGGCGACGGCCGCGCCGCCAAGCGGATCGCCAACGTCCTCGTCCGCGAATTGTCCGGCATCCCCGCCGCCGTTCGGGAGGCCGTCGGATGACCCCGCCGCCCGCCCGCCGGCACATCCTGACCGTCAACCTGGAAGACTACTTCCAGGTCGGCGCGTTCAACAAGTACGTCCAGCGGAACCGCTGGCAGCGGTTCGAGTCGCGGGTCGAGGTCGGCACCGAGCGGACGCTCGACGTGCTGGCGGCGCACGGGGCGACGGCCACCTTCTTCGTCCTCGGTTGGGTCGCCGAGCAGTTCCCGGACCTCATCAAGAAAGTCGCCGACGCCGGCCACGAGGTCGGGGTGCGGGGGTACTACCACCGCGGCATCCGCGACATGACGCCGGAGGAGTTCGGGGCCGACGCCGACCGCGCCCGCACGGCGGTCGAGCAGGCCACCGGCCGCAAGGTGATCGGCTACCGGCTGGCCGACGGCTGGCTGGGGGCGGAAGACCTGTGGGCGCTCGACGTGCTGGCCGACCTCGGCTTCGAGTACGACTCCAGCCTCGCGCCGATTCGCTCGACGTTCGCCGGCGATCCGGCGCGGCGGTTCCCCCACGTCCACGAGCACGGCGACCGGCAAATTGTCGAACTGCCCGTCAGCACCGGGACGATGCTCGGCGTCCGCCTGCCCGTCGCCGGCGGCAACTACCTCCGCCAGTTCCCCCGCTGGGTGACGCGCCGCGCCGCCGCCCGCTGGGTGCGGGACCAGAAGGCCCCGCTCGTCGCCTACTTCCACACCTGGGAGATGGACCCGGACCAGCCCCGCCTGACCGCCGGCGGCCGGTTCACCCGGATGCGGCACTACCGCAACCTCGGCTCGATGCCCGACCGCATCGCCGAACTGCTGACGACGTACCCGTTCGGCTCGTGCGCGGAGCTGCTCGGCGCGGAGGCGGAAGCCGCGCCGCCGCGGACCGCGTTCGTTCCGCTGCAAGCCGCGCCGCGGCCGGTCGCCGACGGGCCGCGCGTGCCGGTGTCGGTGGTGGTGCCGTGCTTCAACGAGGAGCAACTGCTGCCGTACCTGCGGAAGACGCTGGCCGAGGTCAAGGACCACCTGGCCGACCGGTACGACGTGCGGTTCCTGCTGGTGGACGACGGCAGTTCGGACGCCACCTGGGCCGGGTTGCAGGCCGGCTTCGGCAACGACCCGGCGACGTACACCCTGCTGCGGCACGACCGCAACCTGGGCGTGGCGGCGGCGATCATGACCGGCCTTCGCGGGTCGAACACGGAAATCGTCTGCTCGATGGACAGCGACTGCAGCTACGACCCGCTCAAACTCGCCGACCTGATCCCGCACCTGACGACCGGCGTGGACCTGGTGACGGCCTCGCCGTACCACCCGGACGGCGGGGTGAAGAACGTCCCCGGCTGGCGACTCGGCCTGTCGAAGGGCTGCGCCTGGCTGTACCGCCGCGTGTTGCGGGCGAAACTGTACACGTACACGAGCTGCTTCCGCGTCTACCGCCGCAGCACCGTGGCGGCGATCCCGCTGCGGCACAACCGCTACCTCGGCGTCGCCGAACTGCTCGGCCGTCTGGCCATCGAGGGCGGCACCATCGTCGAGGTGCCGGCGGTGCTGGAGGCGCGGATGCACGGCCGGTCGAAGATGAAGACGATCCGCACCGTGTTCGGGCACCTGGGACTGATGACCCGCCTGCTGTTCGCCCGCCGGCACCCGGCCAGCACCGCCGACCGCGACCGGGTGATCCGCGGCCAACTGTCGATGATCCGCCGCGCCACTACCCCCGACCTCGACCACACCCCGGCCCCCCCCGCCGCGTCGGCCACCCCCGGCCGCCCCCCCGCCCCGAGCCGGACCGCCCGGCCCGGTCCCCCCGTCACCGCCCCACACCTCTGACGAGCCGACCCGCCCGATGAACATCCCGCTCACGCACCTGCCCGCGGTGCGGCTGCCGTCCGACCAGGACGCCACCGGCCGCACCCTGGGGGACGAGGAAATCGCCCTCGTCGCCGAGGCCATCCGCTCCGGCACCCTGACGGCCACCAAAGGCCAGTTCTCCAAACGGCTGGAGGCCGAGTTCGCCGCGCTCGTCGGCGCGACGCACGCGCACGCCTGCGCTTCCGGCAGCGCGGCCGTCCACTGCGCCGTCGCCGCCATCGACCCGGAGCCGGGCGACGAGATCGTCACCACGTCCGTCACCGACATGGGCGCGCTCGCGCCCATCCTGTTCCACGGCGCGATCCCGATGTTCGCCGACGTGGACCCCCGCACCGGCAACGTCACCCCGGCGTCCGTCGCCGCGCGGATCGGGCCGCGGACCAAGGCGATCATCGCCACGCACCTGTTCGGCAACCCGTGCGACATGACGGGCATCCTGGCCGTCGCCGACCGGCACGGCATCCCGGTCATCGAGGACGCGGCGCAGGCGTTCGGGGCCACCCACGCCGGCCGGCCCGTCGGCACGTTCGGGGCGGCCGGCTGCTTCAGCCTGCAACAGGGCAAGCACATCACCACCGGCGAGGGCGGGCTGGTGGTCAGCAACGACGCCGCGTTCGCCCGCCGCATGTACCTGTTCCTCAACAAGGCGTGGGGGTACGGCGACCCGAACCCGGACCACTACTCGCTCGGGTTGAACTACCGCATCAGCGAGCTGCAGAGCGCCGTCGCCGTCGGGCAGCTGGCGAAGCTGGCCCCCGTGGTGGCCGCCCGCACCGCCACCGCCGCCCGCATGGACCGACTGCTGGAAGGCACCCCCGGCGTGTCCGTGCCGCACCGCACGCCGGACAGCACGCACACCTTCTGGAAGTACTGCGTGACGGTCGATCCGGCCGTCATCCCCGGCGGGCCGACCGCGCTGGCCCAGGAGCTGAAGCTGGCGAACATCCTGTCGGCCCCACGGTACATCCAGAAGCCGGCCTTCCGCTGCCAGGTGTTCCGCGACCAGAAGACGTTCGGCACCTCGCGGTGGCCGTTCACCCTGGCGCGGCCGGAGGCGGTGGACTACTCGGCCGAGCGGTTCCCCGGCACGTTCGAGTACCTGGACCGCGTGCTGGTGCTGCCGTGGAACGAGAAGTACGGCGACGAGCACCTGAACTTTCTGGCGTCGAGCATCTACCACGCGGCGACGAAGCTGGCGAAAGGCGGTGCCGCGTGACCCCCGTCAACTTCCTGCTCGTCGGCACCGGCGGCATCGCCCAGAGCTACGCCTCCGCCTTCGACAAGCACCCCGAAGCGACCCTCGCCGCCGTCGCCGACATCCGCCCGGAGGCGGCCCACGCGCTGGCCGAGCGGTTCGGCTGCCCGGCCTTCACCGGCATCGCCGACGCCCTCGACCGCGGCCCGCCGGTGGACGGCGTCGTCATCTGCACGCCGCCCAGCACGCACGAAGACCTGACCTTCGCGGCGCTGCGGCGGGGCAAACACGTGCTGTGCGAGAAGCCGTTCACCCTGACCACCGACAGCGCCCGGCGGATGGCCGCCGCGGCCGAGCGGGACGGGCTGCTGCTGACGATGGCGTCCAAGTTCCGCTACGTCGCCGACATCGTGACGGCCAAAAGCCTGATCGCGTCCGGCGTCATCGGCGAAGTGATCCTGTTCGAGAACGCCTTCACCGGCCGGGTGGACATGGCCCACCGGTGGAACTCGAACCCGCACGTCAGCGGCGGCGGGGTGCTGATCGACAACGGCACCCACTCGGTGGACATCATGCGGTACTTCCTCGGCCCGCTGTCCGAAGTCCACGCCGTGGAAGGCAAGCGGATTCAGGGGCTGGTCGTCGAGGACACCGCTCGGCTGTTCGTCCGCAGCTCCGCCGGCGTCATGGGCAGCGTCGACCTGTCGTGGAGCCTGAACAAGGAACTCGACTGGTACGTGAACGTGTACGGGTCGGCCGGCACCGTGCAGGTCGGGTGGAAGCAGTCGCGGTACAAGCAGCAGGGCCGCGACTGGGTGGTGTTCGGCACCGGGTACGACAAGGTGCAGGCGTTCCGCGACCAGGTGACGAACTTCGCCCGCGCCATCCGCCGCACCGAGCCGCTCCGCATCACCGCCGAGGACGCGGTGGCGTCGGTGGACGTGATCGAAGCGGCGTACCGGTCCCTGCGAGAGGCCCCGTGGACGGGCGTGCTGACGCCGGCCAACCCGCTGTCGCACACGCCCCTGCCCTTCCCCGTCCCGTCCGCCCGGCGCGAGGTGAGCTTTGGCTGACGCCGCCAGCATCCACCCGACGGCCATTGTCGAAGCCGGCGTCACCCTCGGCCGCGGTACGGCCGTGTGGGACAACGTCCACATCCGCCGCGACACCCGTATCGGCGACGAGTGCGTCATCGGCGAGAAGACGCACATCGCCTACGACGTGCGGATCGGCCACCGCTGCAAGCTGAACAGCTACGTCTACATCTGTACTGCCGTGACGCTGGAGGACGGCGTCATGGTGTCGGCGGGGACGGTGTTCACGAACGACCGCTTCCCCCGCGCCACGACGCCGGACCTGGCGCAACTGCGCGGCAGCGAGCCGGACGAACACACGCTGCCGACGCTCGTCCGCGAAGGCGCGACCATCGGCGCGAACTGCACCATCGGCAACGACCTGACCGTCGGCCGGTGGGCGATGGTGGGCATGGGGTCGGTGGTGACGAAGAGCGTGCCCGACTTCGCGCTGGTGGTCGGCAACCCGGCGCGGGTCGTCGGCGCGGTGTGCAGGTGCGGGCAACTGCTGCTCCGGCACGAACCCGGCCAACCCCCGGCGAAGCAAGAGTCGGTCTGCTCTGCGTGCGGGCGGCGTTACCACTTCGCCGCCGGCACCACCACCGAGGCCGACGGATGAGCGACCGCATCGGCATCGTCGGCGGCGGGCTGCTGGGGCTGTCCCTGGCGGATCGCCTGCACAAGCTCGGCCACCGCGTCACCGTGCTGGAGGCGGCCCCGCATTTCGGGGGATTGGCTTCCGCTTGGCGTTTGAACCCGATCCGAGCCGGAAGCGTGAGCGACGGTCTTCAAGAGTCCGTCGCTCAC
>JAYTTN010000769.1:0-12893 GCA_043745295.1 Fimbriiglobus sp.
GCGCGCAGGAGAAGGAGATCGACGCGCTGACGGCCCAGGAGAAGAAGCTGATGGCCGACGAGTTCAAGGCGAAGAAGGCCTACGAGGACTTCCTGTACAGCATCGACGGGTAACCGTCCGAGCCGGAAGCGTGAGCGACGGTTCTTGACGGGCCGGAAGCGTGAGGTGGGCCAAGGCCCGTCGCTCACGCTTCCGGCTCTGTTGTCACTTCTTCTCGTGCTCCTGGAAGAACTTGACGATCAGCTTCGGCGCGTCGGCCGGGAACGTGTGCGTCCCCGGCCCGACGAGCGCCACGAAGGGGGTTCCGCCCGTCGATTCGTAGATCGTCCCCACCAAGTCGCCGGCCTTCGCCCACTCCTTCCCGTCGGTCGCGCAGCCGTTCACTTTCTTCACCGCGTCCGTCGTCCGCTTCTGCATGGCCGGCTTCACCAGCGGGTCGGCCTCGCCGGTCACATGCAGGCACGGCTTCGGCTTCAACTCGGACGCATACCGGGTGGCCGCCGCCGCACTCGGCGCGACCGCCGCGAACACGTCGCCCCGCTGCGCCCACAGCAGATACGTGAAGCCGCCGCCGTTGGAATGGCCGGTGCAGTAGACCCGCTTGTCGTCGGTCTTGTAGTCCTTCTTGACGGCCTTCAGCAGCTCGTCGAAGAACTTCAGGTCGCGGTCGTCCTGGTTGCCGGCGGCCGCCTGCCAGCCGGACTTCTTCCCGTCCGGGTCGGTCAGTTGGCCGGGCGTCGGCACCCCTTGCGGGTAGACCACGACGGCCTCCGGCCAGTGGTCGTGGATGGCGAGGCTACGGGACGCCTGCCGCATCGTCCCGCCGTGGCCGTGGAAGGCGAACACCAGCGGCGGCGAGTCGGTCGCCTTCGCGGGGGCGAACACGAGCGCCTCGCGCTTCAGGTCGCCGACGGTGAGGGTGACGATCTTCGGCTCGGAGGCGGACGCCGTGAGGGCAGCGGCGAGGACGGCGACGGGGAACATGGCTGGCTCCGAGGGTGGGGGCTACCCCGGACGAACCCGCGACGGCGAAAGTTGTTACGCTCACTTCTCGCGGCGGACGGACCACTCGGTGAGTTGCTCCAGCACTGCGCGGCATTCGGACGCGGGCAGGCACTCCAGCGCGGCGCGGGCGGCGCGGGCGAACTCGTCGGCCGTCCGCTTGGCGTACACCAGCGAGCCGGAGCGGATCAGCGCGTCGGCCACCGCCGCCCGCTTGCCGGCGTCGGCCGAGCGGATGAGGTCGCGGAAGTCGTCCAGCTCGCCCGCCGGCAGCGTGTTCAGGGCGTGAATCAGCGGCAGCGTCAGTTTGCCCTGTTCCAGGTCGGTACCCAGCGTCTTCCCGGCTTTGGTTTCGTCGCCGGTCAGGTCGAGCAGGTCGTCGGCAATCTGGAAGGCGATGCCGAGCGACCGGCCGTAGGTGGCCATGCGGTCGGCCACGTCCGCGGTCGCCCCGGCGTACAGCGCCCCCAGCCTGCCGCACGCTTCCGTCAGCGCCGCCGTCTTGCCGTCCACGATGGCGTAGTAGTCGGCCTCGGTCAGGTGCAGGTTGCCCCGCTCGGTGATCTGGAGCAGTTCGCCGGCGCACACCTTATTCGTCGCCTCGCCGATCAACCGACATGCGGTCTGATCGACTGTCGAAGTCAGGTGGAAGGCGTGGGTGAACAGCATGTCGCCCAGCAGGATGCTGACTTTGTTCCCCCACTCGGCGTTGAACGTCGGGTTGTGCCGGCGGGTGTCGGCCTCGTCCAGCACGTCGTCGTGAACGAGCGTGGCCGTGTGGATCATCTCGACGACGGCGGCGAGCGTGTGGTGCGCCGGGGCGATCTTCCCGCACGCCTTCGCCACCAGCAGCAGCAGCGCCGGGCGGAGCCGCTTGCCGCGGTAGTGCTTCAGGTGGGCCAGCAGCGGGCCGAACGGCGAGCGGTAGCGGGCCATCGCCTCGGCGAACAGGCGGTCGGCGGCGTCGATGTCGGCGGCGACGGGCGCGAACGCGGCGACGGCACGAGGTACGGGGGAAACGACCACGGGGGCAATCAGCTCGGCGGCGGGGAGTGTCGTGGGCATGGCGAGCGGTCCCCGTGGGGCGGGTCCGCATCGGACCCAGTTTATGTAAGCCCCGCCGGGTCGTCGGTTCCGCGGCGGAAGTCGCCGGACTTGCCGCCGGTCTTCTCGTCCAGCCGGACGGCGGCGATGGTCATCCCGCGATCCACCGCCTTGCACATGTCGTACACGGTCAGGGCCGCCACGCTAACCGCAGTGAGGGCCTCCATCTCAACACCGGTGCGGCCGAAAACCCGCGCGGTGACGGCGATCCGCACCGACGATTCGTCCGGGAACGCGAAATTCACCTCCACCGCCGTGAGCGGCAGCGGGTGGCACAGCGGGATCAGGTCGGCCGTCCGCTTGGCGGCCATGATGCCGGCCAGCCGGGCCACTTCCAGGACATCCCCTTTGGCCAGCTCCTTGTTGCGAATGAGGGCGAGCGTGGCGGGCAGCATCCGCACCACGGCCGACGCGGTGGCGGAGCGGTGCGTCTCCGCCTTGCCGCCCACGTCCACCATGCGGCTGGCCCCGGCGTCGTCGAAGTGCGAGAGGGTGGGCATGGGAAGATCACGCCGGGAGGGGGTCGAGGCGGGCGGCCACGTCGCGGGGGATGGGGGAGTCCAGTTCGGCGGCGATCTTCGCCCGGAGGTCGGCGTCCTGGGCCGACACCAGCCGCTGCCGGGCGGTGTCGGCGAGGTCCGCCAGGGTGCGCAGGATTTCCGCCCGACGTTCCTCGGCCCCGTCGGGGTCGCGGAACGTGAGGTGGAGGGTCAGGTGCGTGGCGTCCTCCGTGGTCGCCTCTTCGTCGAACTCGACCCCGTCCC
Organism: Fimbriiglobus sp.; assembly: GCA_043745295.1. Lineage (GTDB taxonomy): Bacteria > Planctomycetota > Planctomycetia > Gemmatales > Gemmataceae > JALHQU01. Next base: position 2,871 of record JAYTTN010000769.1, read on the forward strand.
CGCCGAGGTCGTAGTCCAGTTGGTCGATGGAGCGGATGAGCAGCGCGGCGAGGCCGGGCAGCTTCACGGCGTCCGTTTCCGGGTGCTTCCGGAGTTGAACGGCCAACCCGATGTCGTCTTCCTCCTCCGCGTCGAGTTCGGCGAGGAAGGCGGCCGTCTCCGCCTTGTGTCGCGCCCACTCGGCCTTCTCGGCGCGGGCCTGTTCGGCGTTGCGGGCCAACTGCTCTTCGGTTCGCTGCATGATCGCGTCCGACAGTGCCTTGTTGCGACGGATCGCGGCTCGGCCCGTGAGGTAGCCGACCAGCACCAGGACGGTAATCGCGAACACGTTGTAGACGAACAAGCCGGCGAGCGTCATGGGTTCTTCCCCGTCGGTTTCCGTTTGCCTTTCTTGCGGGAGCGCGACAACTTCCCTTTCAGTTCGGCCACTTCCGCGTCGAGTTTGAGGACTTGCTTTTCCTGGTCTGCGAGGCGTGCATCCTTCTCGGCGATGAGCCGCGCGTAACCCTGATCGTTCCGCGCCATCTCGGCGTCGTGCCGCGCCGTCGTCCACCGGAGCATCCACCACACGATGCCCGCCGTGGCGGCCAGCACCGGAAACTGCGTGGTCAGCGATTTCACCACCTCGTCCCACATCGCGCCAACCTCGGAGGTCCGTCGGGTGTTGGAAGTATACCCCGATTTCGCCGGAGTCGGCAACGCCTCCGTCACCGTTCGGAACGACCCGCCGGGGTTCCGCTGCGCGCGGCGGCCGGTTTGCGGTTATAATTCCGAAATGAGCGGTGCCGGCCAGCGAACCCTGGATGACACCCTCGCGTCCGACCACCTCCGCGCGGAGAGGCTTCCATGCCCGCCGTTCTCGACCCCAAGCCGGCCCCGGCCGCCAGCAAATACGACGACGCCGTCCGCACCACGCTCGACGACACCGCTCGCGCCGGGGCCGAGGTCTTCGCTTCTCAAATCCGGCCGACGCTCCGCGCCGAGGATGACGGCAAGTTCGTCGCCATCGACGTGCAGTCCGGGGATTACGAACTGGACGAGGACGACTACGCGGCCGTCACCCGGTTGCGCGCCCGCCGGCCCGCCGCTGAGATCTGGTTGGAACGGGCCGGGCACCCGGCCGCGTACCAGTTGCGGGGGGTGCGATGATCGCCGGCACCGTCAACGCCCGTCGGGAGGCGGTGATCGGCTTGCGTGTGCGAGGGCCGGGTGGTGCCGAATCGTCGGTCGAGGCTGTCATCGACACCGGTTTCAGCGGCTCGCTCACCCTCCCGCCGGCCGTCGTCACGACTTTGGGATTGGTGCGTGTCTCGACCAGCCACGCGATTCTGGCCGACGGCTCGGATTGCCCCTTCGATGTCTTCGAGGTGGAGGTCGAGTGGGGCACCGACTGGCGTTCGATTCTGGTGTCGGCGGTCGGGACGGAGGTACTCGCGGGGATGCGCTTGTTCGCCGATCACGAGTTGCGGATCGCGGTCGCCCCTGGTGGGGCCGTGTCGGTAACGCGACTCCCCTGACCGGCCAATGTCTTGCGCGACTCCGTCACCGTTCGTAACGATCTTCCGCTACCGCGCTACGCTTTTCCCAAGTGTTGCGGTTATAATTGTCTCGGTTGACCGACCACCTCCGCGCGGAGAGGCTTCCATGCCCGCCGTTCTCGACCCGAAGCCGGCCCCGGCCGCCAACAAATACGACGACGCCGTCCGCACCACCCTGGACGACACCGGGCGGAAGATCCGCTCGAACGACGCCCTGACGGGCGGGCTGGTGGTGGCCGCCGTCGCGCTCGCCTACGCCGTGGCGGTGGTGCTGCTCGACCGCTGGCTCGACCTGCCGGCGTGGTCGCGGCAGCTCGGCCTCGTCGGGTTGCTCGCCGTCGTCGGCACCGCCGGCTGGTACCTGATCGCCCGCCCGCTCCGCCGCACCGTGAACCCCCGGTACGTCGCCCGGCAGGTGGAAGGCACCATCTCCGACGCCAAGAACGCCGTCATCAACTGGGTGGACCTGCAAGACCGCGACATCCCCGGCTCGGTGCGGACGGCGATGAGTCAGAAGGCGGCGGCGGGTCTGGCCGAGTCCGACCCGGCCGACGCCGTGGCGTCCACCCGCATGGCCTGGGCCGGCGGGGTCGTGGCGGTGCTGGTGGGCGTGCTGGCGGTGTTGTTCCTCATCTTCAAGTCGCAGTTCCTATCGCTGCTCGGCCGCGCGTTCAACCCGTTCACCGACAAGGCCATCGTCACCCGCACCAGCATCGAACTGGTCGCGCCGACGGGCGACCTGACCGTCACCGACGGCCAGCAGATCGGCTTCGCCGTCAACGTTACCGGCAACATCCCGACCTTCGGCAGCCCGCAGCAGGTGCGGCTGAAGGTGCGGTACACCCCGGACGCCACCGAGTTCGACGAGTACCCGTTCGACAAGGGCGACACCATCCGCGAGTACTCGTTCACCGCCAAGCGGGAACACATCCAGAACGGGTTCTGGTATCGCGTGGCCGCCGGCGACGCCGAGACGCCGGAGTACCGCGTCGCCGTCCGCGCCCGGCCGATGATCCAGACCTTCGAGGCGAAGTACGAGTACCCGGAGTACCTGCGGCTGAAGCCCGACACCGGCCGCGAGCCGCGGATCGACGGCTTCCGGGGCACGAACGTGGCGTTCACGGTGAAGACCAACCGCACCGTGAAGGCCGGCACACTGACCACGGAAATCGGCGGCCAAGAGACGCCGATCGCGGGCGAAGTCGTCGGCGACGGCAAGGACTCCCTGCGATTCAAGCTGACCCTGCAAGACAAGGGGACGTACACGATCCGGTTCGCCAGCACCGAGGGCGAGGACAGCGGGGCGACGGTGCCGTACCCGATCGAGGTGTACGTCGATCAGCCGCCGACCGTGGCCGTTCTGAAACCGGAGACGGAAGAAGTCGTGTTGCCGACGACCGGCTTGCTGGAAGTGGACGCCCTCGTCGGCGACGACCACGGCATCGCGTCGGCGACGCTCAAGTTCAAAGTCGCCGGCGGTCCCGCCATCGCCCCGAAGCCGTTCCGCGACGGCAAGACCTTCCAGCGCGACGCCGACAAGAGTTTTCCGACGAGCCTGGATTACAAGGACTCGGTGAAGCTGGACGCCCTGAAGGGCACCGACGGCAAGCCGGTGGTGCTGCAACCCGACACGGTCCTCGAATACTGGGTCGAGGCGACCGACAACTGCACCGTCCCGACTGCGAACGTCGGCAAGTCGAAGGTGCAGCGGGTGCGGCTGACCAAGCCGGAAGCCGAGCCGATGAAGCAGCAGGAGCAAGCGAAGCAGCAGGACAAACGGCAGGCCGACGAGAAGCAGAACAACCAGCAGCAGGACGAAAAGAACAAGGGCGAGAAGCGCGACCCGCAACAGCCCCAGAACCGCGAGAAAGACCCGAACCAAGGCGAGAAAGACCCCGCGAAACAGCCCGGCGGCAAGGGGGAGAACGACCCGAACCAGAAGCCGCCGGAAGGCCAAGACCCGAACCAGAAACCCGACCCGACCGCCAAGCCACCGGAGCAACAGCCGAACCCGGCCGATGACGCTGCGCGGAAGAAGGCGGAGGAGCTGCAGGACAAGCTCGACGAGCAGCAGAATCAGCCCGGCCAGGCCAAGGAGAACCCGAACCCGCAGAAGAACATGCCGGAGGAGCAGCCGGCCCAGGGCAAGCCGGGAGACAAGGGTCAACCGCCGCCGGACGCCGGTCAGAACAAGCCGGAGCCGATGGACCCCAAGACCGGGGACGGGGAAGGCAAGGGCGCGGGCGATGTTCAACAGCCGAACAAGGCCGAGGCGAAGCCGGAGCCGAAATCGGGCGAAGACCCGAACGGCGGCGACCCGGACGCGAAGCCCAAAGAGGGGCCGAAGCCGACCGACCAGGACGGCGCGGGCCAGGACAAGAGCAGCAAACCGCTGCCGGGTCAGGCCGAGAAGCCGCCGCTCAAGCCGGGCGAGAAGCCGCGCGACACCGACGGGGCCGGCGGCAAAGGGGCCGGCGAGGAGCCGAAAGACCCGATGGACCCGAAGCCGGAGCCGAAGGCCGGCGAGAAGGACGGGCCGAAGAGCGCCGGCCAGGGCAAGCCGGGCGGCGACGTGAACCGGGGCGAGCAGAAGAAGCCGGAACCCGGCCAGCAAGGCGATGCCACCGAACAACCCAAGCCGGGAGCCGAGCAGCCGAAGCCCAACCCGGACCAGAAGCCCGGCGACGCGCGCGGCAAGGAACAGGTGAAGGAAGGCGCGGGCAAGCCCGACCCGAACAAGGGTCAGCCGATGGGCACCAAGCCGGAACCGGCCGAGGGCAAGGAGCCGCCGAAGGAGGACGGCATGAACCCGATGAAGGGCACGCCGGAGTCGGGTGAGGGCAAGGGCGAAGGCGCGAAGCCCGACCCCATGACCGACCCGACCGCCAAGCCCGCCGAGAAGGGCGAGCAGAAGCCGACCCAGCAGGGCAACGGCGGCAAGCCCGACGCCGCCAAGCAGAAAGAGTTCGAGGACGCCGCGAAAGACCTCGGCTCCGACGACCCGGCGAAGCGCGAGGCCGCCAAGAAGAAGCTGGAAGACCTGGCCAAGCAAGCCGGCAAGAACGGTCAGGGCGGCACCGAGAAGCCGCGCGACCTGACCGCCGAGGAGAAGGAGAAACTGAAGGACGCCGCGAAAGACCTCAACAACACCGACGCCGAGAAGCGGAAGGCCGCCGAGAAGAAGGCGGACGACCTCATCGGCAAGGACCAGCGGGAGAAACTCCAGCAGCAGGCGAAGGACTTCGAGAAGAACGTTCAGGACCTCGGCTCGGACGACAAGGCGACCCGCGATGCGGCCAAGGAGAAGCTGGACAAGACCGTCGGCAAGGACGTGCGCGAGAAGGCGGAGCAAGTGGCCGCGGACAAGAAGTCGATGGACGAGAAGCAACGGGCGGACGCCAAGAAGCGGGAGGAGGAACTGGCCAAGCAGCAGGCCGGCCAGAAGGCCAATAACCCCAACGCCAAGCCGCGCGAACTGACCGACAAGGAGAAGCAGGAGCTGGTCGACGCCGCGAAAGACCTGGCCGGGATGGACGAGGGCAAGCGGAAGGCGGCCGAGGAAAAGCTCGACCAGCAGATCGGCAAGGAGGCGCGCGAGAACCTGCAACAGGATTTGCAGGGCAACGACCCGAAGAAGGCCGAGGCCGCGAAGGAGAAACTCGAGCAGCAGGCGAAGCAGGCCAAGGAGCAGCAGGACCAGCAGTGGAAGACCGGCGGCGTTCCGCCGAAAGGGCCGGACGGCAAGCCGCTGGAGGACAACCCGGCGAACCGCCTGAAGGCGGCCGAACTGCAACTGAAGAACTTCAAGGAGTTCAAGGACAACCCGGAGTTCCTGAAGAAGGCCGACATGTCCGCGAAGGAGATGGCCGACTTCATCAAGGGGTACGAGGAAGCGGTCGCCCGCCAGCGGACGGAGGTGGAGCAAGCGAAGGCCGACGCCGCCCGCAAGCCCGGCCCCGACCCGAAGCGGAACGTCAGCGACGGCAGCGGCGCGAACACCCGGCTGACCGGCCCGGACACGCAGCCCGGCGGCCCCAGCGCCGGCGGCGCGGCCACCGCCCCGCCGGGCTTCGGCGACGCGCACAAGCGGTTCGCCGAGGAGTTGAACAAGCCGCAACCGAAAAAGTGACTGGTCTTGGCGAGCGGGGGGGGCTTACGCCCCCCGCTCGCCGGAATCCGAAACCTCTTCCCACAGCAAGGACCGGCCGGCGGCGTAGGTGTCGGACGCGCGGTAATCGTGCAGGCCGGGCACCTCGCCGGGCTGTAGCCCCCAGGCGTCCAGGTTGACGAAGAACAGCCCCTCGAAGTGCCCGAACTTCACGTCCGGCACCTTGCCCACCCGCGAGCTCGGCCGCTTCTGGAAGCGGTATTCCTCGACCCCCTCCAGCCGGATTTTCAGCCGCACTTCCTCGGCGTCCGTTCCCAAGTCCTTCACGGCCCCGTTGACGACGAGGCCGAACTCGACGGCCACCGCGCCGCCGTCCATCAGCACCCGCACGCGGCGCAGCTTGCCGGCCGCGAACCGGTAGCCGCGGGCGAACTGGGCCAACTCTTGCGGGATCAGATTCTTCATGGCGGCACCGCGCGGAAGGGGTCTCCACTTCATTCTAGCGGCGGGTGGCCGGGATTCGCCGTCGGCCGTTCCCGTTCCGCCGGGCGGCGATAACATGGGGGAGGTTCGGTTCCGCTCTCTCCACCAGACCCGACTTCCCACCATGATTCTCGTCATCCGGCCGGACGCCACCCTCGAACAGATCGACCACGTGGTGGACCGCATCAAGGAACTCGGCTTCACCCCGCACGTGTCGCGGGGCGAGACGCGGACCATCATCGGCGTGATCGGCGACGAGACGAAGCCGCAGGCCGACATGCTGCTGCAGATTCCCGGCGTCGAGCAGGCGCTGCCGATCATGAAGCCGTTCAAGCTGGCCTCCCGCGAGTTCCAAAAAACGGACAGCGTCGTGTACGTCGGCAAGGTGGCCGTCGGCGGCGGCAGCCTGGCCATGATCGCCGGCCCGTGCGCCGTCGAGAACTACGAGACGATGGACACCGTCGCCCGGTACGTGAAGGCCGGCGGCGCGAACATCCTCCGCGGCGGCGCGTTCAAGCCGCGCACCAGCCCCTACGCCTTCCAGGGCATGGGCGAGGACGGGCTGAAGATCCTCAAGGAGGTCGGCGAGAAGTACGAGATGCCGGTGGTCACGGAGGTCATGGACCCGCGGCAGGTGGACCTGATCGGCCGGTACACCGACATGTATCAGGTCGGCGCGCGGAACATGCAGAACTTCGACCTGCTGAAAGAGCTTGGCAAGACGAAAATCCCGGTGCTGCTGAAGCGCGGCATGAGCGCGACGGTGAAGGACTTGCTGATGAGTGCCGAGTACATCCTGTCCGAGGGCAACCAGGGCGTGGTGCTGTGCGAGCGGGGTGTGCGGAGCTTCGAGGACAGCACCCGGAACATGCTGGACCTGTCCGCCGTGCCGAACGTGAAGGGGCAGTCCCACCTGCCGATCATCGTGGACCCCAGCCACGCCACCGGCCGGCCGGACCTGATCCCCAGTATGTGCCGGGCGAGCGTCGCGGCGGGTGCCGACGGGGTGCATGTGGAAGTCCACAACTGTCCGGAGAAGGCCCTGAGCGACGGCCCGCAGGCGCTGCTGCCGCACCAGTTCCTCGACCTGATGGGCGACCTGAAGCGGCTGGCCGACGCCCTCGGCCGGCACTTCTGGCAGTCGAACTGATGCGGGCAGGAACTAACCACAGAGACACAGAGGCACAGAGAATTCGGGAGAAAAGAGAAAGAAAGTATGGACGGGATCACAGGATGAAATCACGGATGGAGATCACCTGTCTTTCATCCTGCTTTCAATCCTGTGATCCTGTCCATTCTCTTCTCCCAATTGATTCCACCACACCGTAGAGCCGCCCCCATGCGCCCGAAGTTCATCGCCGGCAACTGGAAGATGTACACCTCGCTCGGCGGGGCAAAAGACCTCGCGGCCGCCGTCGCGGCCGGCGCGTCGGCCGTACCGGAAGTGATGGTGGCAGTCTGTCCGCCGTTCCCGTGGCTGAACGCGGTGAAGGGCGCGCTCGCCGGGTCGCCGGTGCTGCTCGGCGGGCAGAACTGCCACTTCGAGACCGAAGGCGCGTTCACCGGCGAGGTGGCCCCGGCCATGCTCGAGGACGCCGGGTGTGACTACGTCATCCTCGGCCACAGCGAGCGGCGGCACGGGATGGGCGAAACCAACGACGTGCTGCTGAAGAAGACCCGCGCCGCGCTCGCCGCCGGGCTGAAGGTGATCTTCTGCATCGGCGAGCTGCTGGCCGAACGCGAAGCGGGACAGACCGAGGCCGTCCTCGCCAAGCAGTTGCGCGAAGGCGTCGCCGGTCTGAAGCCCGAGCAGATGGCGAATGTCGTCCTCGCCTACGAGCCGGTCTGGGCCATCGGCACCGGCAAGGTGGCCACCCCGGACCAGGCCCAGGCCGCGCACGCCTTCGTCCGGGGGATGGTCCGGACCCTATTCGGCGACGCCGTCGCCAACGGTGTCCTCATCCAGTACGGCGGGTCGGTGAAGGCGGACAACGCCGCCACGCTGCTGCACCTGCCGGACGTGGACGGCGCGCTCGTCGGCGGGGCCAGCCTGAAGGCCGACTCGTTCCTCGCCATCGTGAATGCCGCCGTGCGGTGACGGCGCGAAATGGGAGGGAGAGGCTCCCGCCGAGCCGCGTGAGTGGTTGGCGGCTCGGCGGACAAACCCGGAAAGTGACGAACGCCGCCGCCGTCGCGACGAACGCCGGCGATGCGGCCGGCAGTTCCCCGTTGCCTTCCGCCGCCGCGTCCGCGATCATGGCAATCTCCCGCCCGTCTCGTTCTCCCTGAGACACCCGCCATGCCGATCCTTTCCCGCCGCGAACTGCTCCGCGTCGGCACCGCCTCCGCCCTCGGCTTGAGTTTGCCCGGCCTCCTCCGCGCGGACGAAACGCGGTCGTCCTCCGGGTCGAAGGCGCACGCCGACCACTGCATCCTCATTTTCCTGAACGGCGGGCCGAGCCACCACGACATGTGGGACATGAAGCCCGACGCGCCGGCCGAGATTCGCGGCGAATTCAAGCCCATCGCCACCAGCGTGCCGGGCCTTCAACTGAGCGAACACCTGCCGAAGCTGGCCGCGCAGATGCACCGCGCGACGCTGATCCGCAGCATGCACCACAGCGTGAACAACGCGCACGCGGCGGCGGTCTACTGCGGGCTGACGGGGCACGACCGGGGCGAACTGGGCGGCGGCGCGAAGCCCGACGACCACCCGGCCATCGGGTCCGTGACGGCCATGCTCCGACCGCCGACGAAGAACGTGGTGCCCTACGTTTCCATGCCCTACGTCACGCAGGAGGGGGCCGGCGGGCCGCCGCAACCGGGGTTCTTCGGCGGCTGGCTCGGCAAGCCGCGCGACCCGCTGTTCGTGCTGCGAAACCCGAACGCGGCCGACTTCCAGTTGCCGGAACTGACGCTCGGCGGCGACATGAACCCCGTCCGGTTCGATGCCCGCAAGCAACTCGCCGCGAAACTCGGCGTCGGCAACAACCCCGACCGGGCGCTCGCCGACATGGACGGCTTCCGCGCGCGGGCCTACGACCTGCTGACCGCGCCCACCACCCGCGAGGCGTTCCGCATCGACAAGGAGCCGCCGAAGGCGCGCGACGCCTACGGCCGCAACACCTACGGGCAGAGCGTGCTGCTGGCCCGCCGGCTGATCGAAGCCGGCACCCGCGTGACGTGCATCTCGTGGGCACCGGACGCCAACGCCACCTGGGACACGCACGGCCAGAACTTCAAGAAGTTGAAGGACGAACTGCTACCGCAACTCGATTCGGCGGTGTCGGCGCTGCTGAACGACTTGAGCGATCGCGGGCTGCTCGACCGCACGCTGGTGGCGGTGATGGGCGAGTTCGGCCGCACGCCGAAGATCAACCCGAACGCCGGGCGGGACCACTGGAACTTCTGCTACTCGCTGATGCTGGCCGGCGGCGGGGTGAAGGGCGGGCACGTGTTCGGCGCGAGCGACAAGATCGGCGGCAAGCCGAGTCGCAACCCGGTGACGCCGGCCGATTTGGTCGCCACCGTTTACGCCGCCCTCGGCATCGCGCCGGACACCGAGCTGCGCGACCGCCTGGACCGCCCGTACACGCTGGTGCCGTGGGGCAAACCGATTGCGGATGTCATGGGGTAATCGCAAATGGCCGCCGAGCCGTTCGACCACGACCAGTTGCTGAAGGAGACGCTCCGCGAGTTCTTCGCGGACTTCCTGACGCTGTTCTTCGACCGCTGGGCGCGGCGGCTCGACCTGGCGCGGCCGGTGGAGTGGCCGCGCACCGAGTTCTTCCCGACCCCGCCCGACGGCCCCAAGCACGTCCTCGACCTGGTGGCGAAGGTGGCCCTCGCGGGGCCGGCCGGGGCCGATGGCGCGTCCGACCCGCCGGCGTGTCT
>JAYTTN010000770.1:0-3445 GCA_043745295.1 Fimbriiglobus sp.
CGAGGCTCCGGCCGAGCCGCCAATCACTCACGCGGCTCGGCCGGAGCCTCGCCCTCCCGAAACCCAGATGCCACTCCCGGGCGGTCGCGGCTCGCAAGACTTTTTCCCGGATTTCCCGGATCACATTGCCCGTCGTCGCGGAAAGTATGGGTGTCCCGACGGAGGCCCCGACGATGCGAGCGTTGTTCCACTCCCTGCGACGGCGGATCGGCGCGGCCGTCGGCGGCGAGGCGTCCGACGACGAGCTGCTGGCCGCGTACCTCGATTCGCGGAGCGAATCGGCGTTCGAGCGGATCGTCCACCGGCACGGGCCGATGGTGTTCGGCGTCTGCCGGCGCGGGGCTGCCACGCCCACCGACGCCGAGGATGCGTTCCAGGCGGTGTGGGTGGTCCTCGTTCAAAAGGCGGCGAACGTCCGGCCCCGCGCGCTGCTCGGCAACTGGCTGTACGGCGTGGCGGTGAACGTCACCCGGCGGGCGAAGTTGTCGGCGGCGCGGCGGCTCAACCGCGAGAAACGGGTGGCGGAACCGGAGTCGGAAACTCCCGCGCTGCCCGACGGCCTCGCGGCGGCGCTCGACGAGGAAATCGCCCGCCTGCCCGACGCCTACCGCGCGGCGGTGCTGGCTTGCGACGTGGGCGGGTTGCCACGGTCGGCGGCGGCGAATCGCCTGGGCTGGCGGGAGGGCACCGTCGCCAGCCGGCTGTCGCGGGGCCGGGAGTTGCTGGCGAAACGGCTGCTCCAGCGGGGCATCGGCCCGGCGGCGGTCGGGGTGTTCGCGGTGTCGGACCTGCTCGCGTCGAAGGCGCTGGCCGCCGCCGGTGACATGGCGATGTCACCGGCGGTGGCGGAACTGGCACGCGGCGCGGCCGGCGAGATCGCGCTACGGTCGGTGGCTCGCGCGTTGGTGTACGTCGCGGCCGGCACCGTGGTGGCGGTCGGGGTGGCCCTCGGCTATGGTTTGAGTCGTGGGCGAGAACCGGCCGTGGAGCCGACTTCGACCGCTGCATCGGGCGGTGTGCGAACGGCCCCGATGCCCCGCCGGGTGCCCGAAGTGCCGAAGCCCCGCGTGATCGCCAACCCGGCGAACGACATCCGCGTCGTCACTGTGCGGGACGAGACCCTGCCGCAGTTCTTCCGCCGGCAGAAGGTCGTGGTCGCCGGGCTGCTGGAAGAGAAACTGACGCCGCTGTTCACCGCCACCAAGCCGAGCGGACCGATGGTCGTGGGCTACGCCGCATACAACCACAAGCCGCTGGTGCGGGTGTACGGCGACACGCTGCGGGTCGCCCCGCCGACGCCGGCGGTCATCGAACTGCTGAAGGAGCGACTCCGCGACAACACCGACCGCGCGCAACTGAATCTGATCTACGTCGCTGACCCGGCTGACGGGGAGTTGTTCCACCTGGCCGGGTACACGACGCGGAACACCGTCAGTTTCTTCACCGGCAAGCGGGTCGAACCGGACCCGTATTCGCCGGCCGAGTTCGAGTTTCAGCCGCCGAAGTGGTGACGGAGAAGAGACCTCACCCGGCGAGCTTCGCTCGCCACCCTCTCCATGAATGGAGAGGGTATCAGGTGGTCGGTGATTCCGTTTCCGTTGTTGAGATTGCCAACCCCGCTTGCCCCTTGAACACCCCCTCTCCATTCATGGAGAGGGGGCCGGGGGGTGAGGTCTTCCAATACCCCAAACGGAGCTTTGCCATGACCCGCGCCACCCTGGTGATCGTGCTGTGCGCCGGCCTGTTGACCGCCGCCGACGAGAAGGTGAAACCGACCGACAAGCAGATGAAGGAGAAGATGATCGCCGCGCACCGCGGCGACGCCTCGTCCTACGCGAAGGCGGAGAAGGAGGCGACGGCCGACAGTCCGAACTGGGAGGAGTTGGCCAAGCACCTGAAGGCGCTGCGAGCGATGTCCGACGACAACAAGGCTTACGGGAATTACACGGCCGGCAAGTACGCCGCGGCAGTGGCGGGGTTGGCGAAGGCGGTCGCGGACAAGGACGCGAAGCACGCGGCGACGACCTTCGCCGTCCTGCGGAAGTCCTGCGTCGCGTGCCACAACTACGGCGGCGCGACCAACGTGTCGGAAGCGGCTCTCCGCAAGGAGCGGAAGGAGAAGTGACGCGAGTCGTCGTCGTCCGCTCCGCGAACGACCGCGGCCGACCGCTCGGGGCGGCGGCCGCTTCACGAACTCGCTTCCGCGCCGGGTTGTCGTTCGTCCAGGTGGCACGCCGTCCGCACAATGTCACCTGTCACCAGGAACCCGAAACCCGGAACGTCCCATGCCCACGTTCGCCCCGCCGCCGCTGGCCGCGTTCGCCGCCGACCTCTTCGCCGCCGCCGGAGTGCCGCGCGACGACGCCCTCCTGGTCGCCGGCAGCCTCGTCGATGCGAACCTGTGCGGGCACGACTCGCACGGCGTCATGCGGGTGCCGCAGTACCTCGGCTTCCTGCACTCCGGCCAATACAAGGCCGACGCGCCGTTCGCCATCCTGAACGAAACGCCCGCCGTGGTCGCGGCCGACGGCGGCTGGGGCCTCGGCCAGGTGCAGGCGTACCGGCTTCTGGACAAGCTGATCCCGAAGGCGAAGGCGCTCGGCGTGGCGTCCGGCACGCTGCGGAACTGCGGGCACGTCGGCCGGTTGGGGGAGTACGCCGAGGCCGCCGCGCGGGAGAACCTGGTGCTGCTGGCGATGGTGAACTCGCACGGAGCCGGTCGCCGGGTCGCGCCGCCGGGCGGCACCGAGGGCCGCATCGGGACGAACCCGATCTGCTTCGGCGTGCCGACGACCGGCGACCCGGTGATCCTCGACTTCGGCACGTCGGCCGTCGCCGAGGGCAAGGTGCGGGTTCACTTCCAGAAGGGCGAACCGGTGCCGGCCGGCTGGCTGCTGGATGCCGACGGGCAGCCGACGACCGACCCGGCGAAACTGTACGCGACTCCGTCGGGCAGCATCGTGCCGTTCGGCGGACAGCAGGCGTACAAGGGATTCGGGCTGGGACTGCTGATCGACTTGCTGTGCGGCGGCCTCAGCGGCGGGCGGTGCGCCAACCCGAACGACCCGATGGCCGGCGTCGGCAACGCCGTGGTGTTCGCGGCGTTCGACCCGGCGGCGTTCGGCGGCGTCGATCATTTCCTGGCGCAGACGGACGGGCTCACGGGCTTCGTCCGCGGCACCCCTGCCACGCCGGGACAGGCGATCACGTTGCCCGGCGACCCGGAGCGGAAAGCGAAGGCCGAGCGGTCGAAGACCGGCATCGCCATCCCGGACGGGACGTGGAAGCTGATCGCCGACGCGGCGACGAAGTTGGGGGTGCCGGTGTTGGTATGAATCCATTCGAATCCGAGTATGCGAGCCGCGACCGCAAGGGAGTGGCATCTTACCCGCCGATGAAGATGCCACTCCCTAGCGGTCGCGGCTCGCACTCTCACTCCTCGTTC
>JAYTTN010000771.1:0-12842 GCA_043745295.1 Fimbriiglobus sp.
CACGCCGACCCGCGGCGGGCGTGGAAGCGGGAACTCGTCGGGGAAGCAATTGTCGCGGCTCTGCGGAGCGGGCCGACGAGCGCGAAATCCCCGCCGCCGCCGAGAGGCTGTTGGACCTCGCCGCGCGACCATCCAGGACTTCGCGGAAAGTGCAGAGGTAAAGGGTACGAGTTGCGCGGTTGACCGTTTTCGCTGTCGCGCGGGGAATGGCCGGGCGGTACGGTGGTCGCCCTTCACCGCCGCCCGCGCGACCGGGGCGTCGAACGCGGCCGAGGGCGACTTCCGCGTGCCCGCCGCGACATCCCGTCCGGATACCGCCGGCGTCGCCGAACCGGCGGTCCAGTAACCGGGGTCCAATATATAAGGGGACATCCGGTTCCTCATCGGGTCGCCGGTCGCGGCGTCCGCGACCGAGGCCGCCCCGGCCGAACGCGCCGGCGCACGACGCATTCACCCGCCTGCTGCACCGCCTCGAACCGGACCCGGCGTCGGTCGCCATCGGGGCCATCACCCCGTCGCACCCCCAGATATGCCCGTGTCGGACGGCCCGCCGCCTTCGGTTCGACCCTGCCATCCGCGACCGCCCACGCGATCAGCCGCGGCCCATCGGCGAAGGCGTTGAGCACCTGCTCGCCCCTCGTCTCCGATCCACCGCCGCCGCGTCTCCCCGCTCGCCCGGACGTGCGCGGCGTGCTGGAGGTTCTCGGCCGTGCGGTCGAGGTGGGTGCCGCAGCCGTCGAGTCGGCAAGCCAACTCCCGCACCCCGACGCCCATGCTCCTCTCGGCCAAGTCGTCGGCCCGCATCGGGATTCCGGCTACGAAGGCCTCCTGTTTGAGGGCGGCGAACGGGTCGAACACCTGGTGTTCGCTGCGCTGATGACGCGCCCGTGGGAGGCGTTGTCAACGGCGTCGGCGACCCGGCCGAGGACGGCCTCCCTCTTGGCGCGGAGGGCGGCGGCGGCGTCGCGGTCCACCTCGGGTACCGGTCCCGTCGGCGGCAACTCCGGACGGGGCGCGGGGATACCTCCAGTCTGACCCGCCAGCGCCCGAAGCCGCCAGAAAGTTTTTGCCAGACCCGCTGGCGTACCTGCCCTGCAAATCCCACTTGCCGACGGCAAAGGGGACGTTATCATTTCCCCTGTCGCGGGATTGGTATATCGGTTGTGCCCAGCCTTCCCAAGGCTGTGAGACGAGTTCGACTCTCGTATCCCGCTCTTGTTAGTTACGGCCAGATAAGGACTTGCACCACATCTCGAATAGGCAAATTTCTCTGGCAAAAACGCTGGCAACTTCGGGGTAAAACACCCCGAGGTTGCCAGCGTTTTTTAGTTCTGTAGGTGATCTTTGGCAGCGGTAAGGAGTCAGGAGGGGAATGGCTGGACGGGCTTCGGCGTGATCGGGAAACCCGACGCGCTCGAACAGCATGCCCCCACGCCTCGTAGAACAGTTTCGCCCTGCCACATAGGGCGTGAACGAATACTACGTCCTGAACTTCGGCGCGGACGTCCAAAGCACCGCTCTCTTCCTTCTGGCGCGCGAACACGGCAGTAAACTGCGGTTCGACGTGTGCGTGTTTGCCGACACCCAGGAGGAACCCGCCGCCGTCGCCAAGCACCTCGACCACCTGCGCTCGCTCGGCACACCCGAAATCTGGGTTCGGTCAGCGGGCAGCTCGGGCGGCAACCTGATCGGCGGCACGAACAGCACCGGCCAGCGGTTCGTCTCCATCCCGGCGTTCACGAAGGGACCGGACGGCAAAGTCGGGATGGTCCGCCGCCAGTGTACCGCCGAGTACAAGATCGAGGTCGTCAACCGGGCCATCCGCCGCGAACTACTCGGCCTCAAGCCCCGTCAGCGGGTGCCGAAGGGAGTGATGATCTACCAACACTTCGGCATCTCGACCGACGAGGCGGCGCGGGCCGAGCGGGGGAAGAAACGGTTCGCCACGGTCAGGCACACGATCCCGGTGTACCCGCTGATCGACATGAGCTGGAACCGCAAGGACTGCGTCGAGTACCTGCGGAACAAGCTCGCCTACGAAACACCCAAGTCGTCGTGCGTGTTCTGCCCGTACCGGACGAACCAGAGTTGGCGGCACCTGAAGCAGACCGACCCGGTGGGCTGGGACCGGGCGGTCGAGATCGACGCGGCCCTGCGGCGGAAGGAGAGCGCGGCGACGAGGGGCTTCCGCCAAGAGTTGTTCGTCCACAGGTCTTGCGTGCCTCTACCGCTCATCGACTTCGACGCCCTGGCCCCGAACGCCATCGACCCAATGACGGTCGGCGAGTGCCAGGGCATGTGCGGCGTCTGATCTCACGCTGCAAACCGAGCAGCTCGGCGCTCGCCGCCACTTCCTGGCAGAAGGCCACCAGCGACGGTGAAAGAGCGCACAAGTCGCCCGTGACGAATTTCGCGGCCTGGAGGTCATCAAGGACGACGCCGAAGTACGGCCGGAATTTCTGTGTTGTCTCGATGACTGTGCCGCCCTTGGAGAGTAGCCAGCTATGTAGTACCCAAAGCGAGCCGGTCAGGGCGTAGCCAGGGGCGATCCGGTAGCTCGGGTGGCACATCATGTAGAACCCGGACGTGTTGCGATGGCAGTTGTGCTGGACGCCCTTCCTCAAGACGATATTGTCCGGGTTCAGTAGCTCGCCATGCTGAAGGATGAAGTCGTCCAAGTCTACGTCTTGGTGATAGACACGCTCGCCGCCGAGGGCGAGTAGCACGTCGTCTATCGTCTTCATGACGTCTCCTCGATTCGGCACTTGCGGTGTGGTTTGGTCAACTGGTTTTCCCGCCCGCGCCCGGCGCGTCGGCAGTGACGAGCCGACAGGCGTTCGGACTCTCTCTGCCGGCGTCAACGGCTACGTCCGGGCGTTCGCGTCGTCGGGCGGAATGCCAGCGGCGTCAAGATCGGGGTCCGGGTTCCACGCCTCGCTGCTGGCAAGAAATAGCTCGCCGGACTCCGTGTAGGCGTCGAACTCCACGTCCGGCCACCGCTCCGTGATTGCCTTCAAAAGAGCCGTCCCGATGCCCTGCCGCCGGTGGCCGTCCATGACGTGCAGCCAATCGATGTACGGCCCGTAATTCGTCACAACCCACGCCTGGGCGACGGGGTAGGCCATCTCTTCCCACCAGTATTCGACCGCCCACCGGATGCCCGGCTTCGACCACGACGCGACGGGGGCATCGGGCCGCCGGAAGAGAATTTCTGCACGGTCAAGTTTCACGATCTCGATTTCATTCTTCGGGTGCATCGCGCCTTCCACGGGTGCGTCCGGGTTGCTGATCGTATCGGTCGTCACCCTCAATATCGGCAACCTACCCCCGCTTGTAAACTGACCGAGATGACACGATCCAATTTTTCAAGTACGACGTTCACGTAGTTGATCTGCGTCCCTTCAAAAATCCACTCGGTCGCATGTGATGCTCGTCAAGTTGCCTCTACTGCTCGGCGTTGATGAACCATCACTCACGACCGAGGCGAACCTTGATTCTCGATCTGACCGAGTCCGTGTTCCAGAGCCTGAAGGCCGCGATCAAGTGCGCGGGCTGCGTCCACGTCTCCCTGGTGTCCGAAGGCAAAGGCCACCACCGACCCGTCCCGGTATAACAAGGGCATACGAATGAGGTGGCCCCGCGCTTCCCCCTTGCCGATAGCGTTTTCGTTGTGACATTCCCCAATCGCCGGATCAGGAGAAACGTTCATGCACAAAGCTGATGCTTCGCGGTGGCGCGACTCCCACGACTTCGATTCGGGCAACCCGGTCGGCGAGCGCGGCACACGGCTGGTCGTCCTGCTGACGGCGGTCACGATGGTGGGCGAGATCGCCGCCGGATGGCTCACCAACTCGATGGCCCTCCTGGCGGACGGCTGGCACATGGGGACGCACGTCGCGGCCCTGGGCGTCACCGCCTTCGCCTACTGGTACGCCCGCCGGCACGCCGCTGACCCCCGGTTCGCGTTCGGGACGTGGAAGGTCGGCGTCCTTGCCGGCTTCGCCAGCGCCATCATCCTCGGCCTCATCGCGCTGTACATGGCCTACGAGTCGGTGGTGCGGATGATGCAGCCTCTGCCGATCCGGTACGATCAGGCCATCGTCGTGGCAATCATCGGCCTGGTGGTCAACCTCCTCTAGCGTCCGGCTCCTCCACGGCGGCAGCAGTCACCGCCACGACCACGGACACGGACATTCGCGCGGTGACGGCCACCATCACCACGACCTGAACCTACGCGCGGCCTACCTGCACGTCCTGGCCGACGCCCTGACCTCGGTCTTCGCCATCGTTGCGTTGGCGTGCGGCAGGCTGTTCGGCTGGGACTGGCTCGACCCGGTCATGGGCATCGTCGGTGCCGCCGTCATCACCGTCTGGGCGTGGGGACTGTTGAGGCAGACCAGCCGGGTGCTGCTCGACCGTGAGATGGACGAGCCGGTCGTTCAAGAGATTCGTGACGTGATCGAGGGCGACGGCGAAGCGGTGGTCGTGGACCTGTACGTCTGGCGGGTGGGGCCGGGCAAGTTCGCCTGCATCGTCGGGGTGGTGACGGCCACCCCCGAGCCGCCCGAACACTACAAGGAGCGGTTGCGGGTCCATGAGGAACTCGTCCACATCGCGGTCGAGGTTCACCACTGCCAGGGCGAACACCCGCACGCCGAGGAGCTCGTAGCGAGCCGCTGACACGAAATCGAGTCACGACCGCGCGATCAGCCGATCCGTGGGATCAGGTGACGCGGCACGACTTCGCGGACGGTCGGACGGAACCAGTCGATCTTGCCGGTCTTCTTCCCGGCGATCCGCTTCCGCCGCGCGTTCGTGAAAGGCGTGGAATTGATCCGCGACAGCCACGGACGCGGCGCGCGGTTGGGGGCCAGGATTCCCTCGACGTTCTGCATGAAGGTGAGCATCGAAGTCTGTAGCCCGCCCGACACTGGCACAAGAAAGAAAAGCCTGTAGAGGGAAAGCCGGACAGGGTCGATGGAACCGGATTCCGGAGGAAATGAGCGCGGGTCCGAGCCACTTCGGTTTTGCGACACGACACGGGCAGGACGCGGTCGCCCATCAACTAGTCAAGCGCGGGCGCTCGTTGCCCCACTGAGCGCGCAACTCGCACCCCGCGACGGACGCCCACCTCTCTCCCACATTTCTTTCCCGGCGGACGATTCCCGGCTCCCATCTGCCGACAAATAATCGTCACATGTCTCTCGCGGCGAAGTAGATGCGTCGATCATCTGCTCGACGGCTTGAGCCGAAGCCTTGGGCAATCGACGGGGATACACTTTTCAGCCTCCCACGGGCTTGCCGTCCGCATTCGGCGGGGTGGCAGCGCCCGCCGTTGCCCTCCTCGGCCCGTTTCCAGCGAACTCTTTCCGGTAATACTTCGCATGCACCTTGTCGCAACACGACAGAGGTATTGCAAAAACACACTTCAAGCATTTTTAGTATTACTGTGTCCGACCGGAGCGCCGTGGCAGGCTCCGCTCAGGTGGTTCGCATGACCGCTCGACCGCACGCACCCCACCGCACCGCCTTCACGCCGATCGAGTTGCTGGTGGTGATCGCCATCATCGCCATCCTGATCGGCCTGCTGCTCCCCGCCGTCCAGAAGGTGCGTGAGGCCGCCGCGCGGATGAGCGACCAGAACGACCTCGAGCAACTGGCCCTGGCCTGCCACAACTTCGAGTCGGCGAACGGCAGGCTCCCCGGCTACCAGCCGGCCCCGACCGGATCGTCGGTCGCGTCCTACGGGTACTCCGTTCACGCCCGCATCCTGCCGTACATCGAGCAGGAGCCGCTGGGCAAGACGTTCGACCCGAACACCCAGCAACTGTTCTTCGGCTCGGTCCCGTTCGGCACGTTCAACCTGGCCCTCGCCGCCACCGCCGTCACCCCGGTCAAGACGTTCCTCAATTCGGCGGACGGGCAAGACCCGGTCTGCACCATCCTGTCCGGCGGCTCTCCCCACGCCGGCACCAACTGCGCGGCCAACATCGGGTCCGGGCTTGACGCTAACGACGCGGCGAACAATCCGTCGCGGTCGAATGGCACGGACATCCGCTTCCCCTCGGACGGCCTATTCTGGTCCGGCTCCAAGATTCGGCTGACGGACATCAACGACGGCACCTCGAACACCCTCATGTTCGCCGACATCCTGCGCGGCCCGAACGCCAGCCTGACCGGGACGCCCCTGTCATCCCTATCGAACGACCAGCGGCGGCGGATGTACGCCGGCGTCAGCGGCGGGCGCAGCCCGGTCGCCACCGTACCGGGCGGGCTGAACCCACCTATCGCCGCGTCGGAAGCGAACGGCGCGACCAGTTGGACGGGCAGCCGGGGCGGGTCGTGGATTTGGGGCCAGCCCTACACCAACAGGTTCACGGCGGCGATGACGCCGAACGGCACGGTCCCCGACTTGGCGGGACACGGGCAGGGCTGGTTCACCTCCCGCAGTCCGTTTTCCGGCGGCGTCAACGCATCACTGGCGGACGGCAGCGTCCGCTTCTTCCGCGACTCGATCAGCATCACCACCTGACGCGCCCTCGGCACCCGCGCCGGCGGCGAGGTCATCGACGGCAGCGACTACTAACCCCACCTGAGAACCCCCACCGTGAACCTGCTGATACTGTTCCTCTTGCTCGGCGCGGACGCCGCCCCGACCCAAACGTGGCCCGGCTTCCGGGGCGACGGGTCGAGTACCTCGACCGCCAAGAACCTGCCGCTGACGTGGTTGCCGACCGAGAACCTCGCTTGGCGGACGCCGCTGCCCGGTTACGGCCAGTCGTCCCCGGTGGTCTGGGGCGACCGCGCTTTCGTGACCGCCGTGGACGGCGACCAGAAGGAGAAGCCGTTCGTCGTGGACCTCGCCGGTTGTCACGAAGTTCGACGGAAAGCCCGTCGTCCTCGTCAGCAGCAGCGGCTCCCTCGACGCCTTCGACGCGGCCACCGGCAAGGAACTCGCCACGCTCGACGGGCTGGTTGGCAACAACATCCTCTCCCCGGCGGTTGTCAGTGACATCATCGTCCTCGGGGCGGGCGAGAACCGGATGAAGCCGGACCTCGCCGCTTCCGCCAAATCGAACTGCTGCGTCCGCCTCACGGTCGAGGGCGACACGATTTCGTTCGAGCCGGTGTGGGACGGGAAGAAGGCGATCTGCCAGCACGCCAGCCCGCTCGTCTACCGGGGCCACGCCTACTTCGTCACCAAGTCCGGCCTCGTCCACTGCGTCGATCTGAAGTCCGGCGCGGAGCGGTACGCCGAGCGGCTCGACAACCAGTGCTGGGCTACCCCAGTCGGGGCCGGCGACCACGTCTTCTTCTTCGGCGAGGACGGCGTCACCACCGTCATTAAGGCCGGGCCGGACTTCGAGAAGGTCGCGGCCAACCGCTTCTGGTCCGCCGCCGACTTCGCCAAGCGGCGGGACGAGGCGAAGGACAAAGCCGCCGCGACCCTGCCCAAGCCGCCCGAGGGCAAGGGGCCGGGCGGTGGCCCGCCGCTCCCGAAGGACGAACTCGAAGCCACCCGCTACTCGGCGGTCGGCGACGTGGTCTACGGCGTGGCGGCGGTGGACAGCGCGTTCGTCGTCCGCACCGGCACCGAACTCATCTGCGTCCGCGCACCCATTACCGAGAAGTAACCCCGAGGAGTCCCACCACGAAGATGATGTGCCGTTTCGTCTGGCTCGTACTGGCCGGGATCGTCCTCGCCGGGACCACGGCCTGCAACGGGTCGAACGCGGACAATCCGGAGGTGAAGACCCCAGGCGATAAGCCGACGAAGGCGAAGACACCCCCGCCCGTTCGCCCGGCTGTTCGTTCGGGATTTGAAGACGTGTTCGCTCCGCTGGGCAGACCTGAAGGTGGGCGAGAAGGACGAGTCCACGCTCGGGTCGTTCGCGGGCGTCGAAGGGTTCAAGAAGCTCGACCCGGCCAAGCAGAAGCTCGTCCGGATGAAGGAAAGTGGCGGGCTGATGTGCGTCGGCGTGCGGGACGACGAGGACGGCGCGTCCGTGAGCGGCTGGGTGCTGGTGCGCTCCGGCGTCGGCTACATCGACCACGGCGACCACGGCCACTGGACGTTCGAGAAGCAGCCCGAGGACGTGGACAGTCGGCTGGACAAGAAGCAGGGCAACCCGGCGCACCTGTACCTGTATGACGGGCGGTTCTTCCTCGCCAACGACAAGCTCAACGGCTACACCCGGATCGACCCGGCGAAGTACGAGGACGGCAAGGACGAGCCGCGCTTCCTCGTCGGCGGCGGGAACCACATCACGCTGCCCGTGGTGGACGACAAAGTCGGCTACTCGGCGTGGATCGACGGCGGCGGGCCGAACAAGGGCCGCGTCGATGTCACACCCGTCACCGGGGAGGCGAAGAGCGAGCCGAGGTACTCGTTCCATCTGCCCACGGGCGGCATCCACGGGGCCATCGTCAACTCGGGCAAGGTGTTCTTCGCGCCGGCGGACGGCGTCTGCTGGGTCGAGGCCGACACGGGCCTGAAACTCGAGGCCGGCGACGTGACGGTCCGCCACGTCCCGCTCGGCAAGGACGGCGACAAGCCGCGCCGCACCAGCGCGTTCGTCAACCACGGCCGCCACGTCTTCTTCACCACCGAGAAGGACGACAAGAGCGCCCCGGTGCTGCTGAACGCCAAGGACGCCGAGCCGAAGCTGGTGGCCGTCCCGCTCGGGGTCAAGAAAGGCACCCAGGCCGTCACCCCGGAATTCGCCGTGACTGCGGACGGGAAGGCGTATGCGTTCGTCCTCCACGACCACGCCAAGGGCGTCGATGTCGAGGACGCCCCGGAGATCGTCGCGCTGGACCCGAACGGCGACCGCGACTGTTCGGACGCCAAGGTCGTGAAGACCCTGAAAGTCGGCAAGAGCGGCGCGGAGGGACACTTCGGCCACCACGACATGGCGTTCGACGCTGAGAAGCAGTTCGGCTTCTTCACCAACCCCGGCGACGGCACGCTGTCGGTGCTGTCGCGCAAGTCGCTCGATGTGGTGACCACGTTCAAGGTCGGCGGCACCCCCACGGCCCTCGTTGCGGTTGGCAGCCGCGAAACGGACGACCGACGCACCCAACTGTGGCCTTCGCAAAATCTCGTCGGCGGTAATGAACCGTCGCCGCCGACGAAACGTACTACAAAATTATACCTCGTTGTCTTGCCGTGGAACAGCGGGGTATGAATATCGTCACCGAACAACCTGCGACTGACGCGGCGACCACCGCGACGGCCTCGCGCCCGAGTCCGTTGTCGCGGCGCGTCATGCACCGGGTCCGGCGGCTGCACCTGTTCCTGGGGCTGTTCCTCTTGCCGTGGGTGTTGCTGTACGGCGTGTCGGGCTTCCTGTTCAACCATCCGACCGCGTTCCCCGACCCGCCGACGCGCACGTTCGGCCCCGAGGAAGTGCGCGGCACCCCGCTCGAAGGGTTGCCCACACCGGCGGGCATGGCCGAGGAGGTCGTCGCGGCCCTGAACGAGAAGGGTGGCTCGTACTGCTTGGTCCGGCCCGACGAGGCGAAGTTTTCGCGGAGACGTGTCACGGTCCAGGCGCGCGGATCGGGCGTCGAACACGCCGTCGTGGTTGACCTCACGGACGGCACCGGGACCGTCCGCACGAAGCCGTTCGCCGACGAACCGACCGCCCCGTTCGCCGCCAAGTCGGGCGTCCGCACCAAATCGTCCCTGCCGGATCGACTCCAGACCGGGACGCCGGTCGTGCTGCGAAAAATGGGCCTGGACGCCGACGAGGCCACGGTTCCCGCCACCCTGCCCGACCTGACCTTCTACATGGAGGCGGACGGGCAAGTCTGGAAAGTGACCTACCAGCCGCAGCGGGGCGGCGTCAGCGGCAGGCCAGCAGACGCCCCCTCGCAAGGGCTGTCGACGCGGCGGTTCCTTACGCAACTCCACCTAGCGCGGGAGTACCCGCCGGGCGTGGGGGCGCGGTGGTTCTGGGCGCTCATCGTGGATGCGATGGCCTTCTCATCGTTGTCGGCGGCTGGAAGTTCGACGGCAACGGAACGAGTGGGGCGTGGCACGACACCGCCCTGGTTCTCGACCTCGCCGCCGAAAAGCCGGCGTGGAAGAGTTTCGCACAGCCCTTCAAACGCCGCGCCCTGACGGCCACCGCCCACGACGGCAAGGTCTGCGTCCTGGGCGGGCTGACGGCGGACGGGCCGGTCAAGAAGGTCGATGTCTACGACCCGAGGACCGAGAAGTGGTCAACAGTTGCCGACTGCCCCGGCTCCGACCGCGCCGGCTTCTCACCCGCCGCCTGCATCCTCAAAAATCGGCTCTACCTGAACACCGTAGACGGCGACGTGTTGCGGCTGAAGGAAAAGGGCGACGGCTGGGAGGAGGTCGGCAACGTGCCGACGCCCCGCATCGTCGGGCGAATGGTGCCGTGGGGCGATGAGGTGTTGGCGGTCGGCGGGGCCGGCGAGAAAGGCAACGTGGGGGTCATCGAGGCCGTTATGGTTGCCGGAAAGAAGTAACGGCGCGTCGAGGGGGACTGATCCGATCAAGTCTGGAGGTGTGGTATGAGAGGTCATTTCTGGCGGATGAGTTTGTCGGTGGCGGTGGCGGCCGCGCCGCTGCTGCTCGGCGGCTGCTCCAACGGGGCGCGGCGTCCCGGCAAGGTGCGGGTCGTGGCGACGTACAGCGTCCTCGGCGACCTCGTCAAGAATGTCGCTGGCGACAGTGCCGAGGTAGTGACGCTCGTCGGCCCGGACGGGGACGCGCGCACGCCTGGCGTCTGTTTCGACCGAGGCGTCCGACCCGTCGCCGGCCACGTTCGCCAAGCTGGTCGAGTCGGTCAAGGCGGCGAAAGTGCCGGCCGTCTTCGCCGGGAACGTCCACAACCCCAAACTCATGGAGCGGCTGGCGACCGAAGCGGGGAGAAGCTGGCCCCGCCGCTGTTCACCGACGCACTCGGCAAGCCCTGCAGTGAGGGCGACACCTACGAGAAGATGGTCCGCCACAACGTCGCCGCCATCGTGGACGCCCTGAAACCATGAACGACCCCCGGCTCCCCTATTCGCGCGGTCGACACGCCGATCCGGTGGACGGCGCTCCCGCCCTCCTGACGGAGGCGCTGGTCGTGGCCTACCCCGGCGCGCACGGCCCGGCCCTTCGCGGCGTGAGCGCGCGGGTTCCGTGCGGCACCTGCACGGCCCTGGTCGGCCCGAACGGCTCGGGCAAAAGCACGCTGCTCAAGGCGGTGGCCGGCCTGCTGCCGGTGATTTCGGGAGTCGTCCGCGTCCACGGCAACCCGGTCGGTGCGTGCCACCACCGGGTCGCCTACCTGCCGCAACGGGGCGAGATCGACTGGGGGGTCCCGATCTCCGTCGAACAGCTGGTGCTGACGGGGCGTTACGTCCACCTCGGCTGGCTGCGGAGGCCCGGACGCCGCGACCGCGACATCGCCGGTGCCGCCATCGACCGCCTGGTCCTCTCGACCCTCGCCGGACAACAGATCGGCAAGCTGTCCGGCAGGCAGCAGCAAGGTGCCTTGTTGGCCCGCGCCCTGGCCAGGAGGCGGACCTCCTCTTGCTGGACGAGCCGTTCGACGGCGTGGACGCCAGGACGCAGGACACGATCTGCGACGCGATGCGCGACCTGCGCGGCCGTTGCAAGACGCTCGTCGTCGCCACCCACGACCTCAGCCGGCTCGGCGGGGCGTTTGACGGGACCGTCCACCTCCAGGGCGGCGAGTTGGTTTCGCCGCCCGACGCCGCTCCCTGCTGCCTCGTCGCGGAGAAGGAGGCGGCATGGACTGGTTGACCGAGCCGTTCCAGTACGCCTTCATGCACCACGCCCTGCTGGCGGCGGTTGTGGTCGGCATCACCTGCGCCGTGCTGGGCGTGCATGTCGTCCAGCGGCGGATGGCGTTCATCGGGGACGCCCTGGCCCACACCACGCTGCCGGGGCTGGTGGTCGCCCACCTGTTCGGCTGGAGCCTGTCGCTAGGCGGACTCGGGGCGGCACTGGCGACGGCTCTGCTCATCGGCTGGGCGTCGCGGCGGCAGGCGGTCAAGGAGGACACCGCCATCGGCGTCGTGTTCACCGACACGTTCGCCCTCGGCGTGCTGCTGATGAGCCGGACGAAGTCGTACCGCGACCTGACGCACATGCTGTTCGGCAACGTCCTGGGCGTGACGACCGGCGACCTGTGGTTCATCGGCGGCGTGGCGGTCGTCGTGCTGCTGGCCCCTTGCGCTGTTCCACAAGGAGTTGGAACTGACCGCCCTCGACCCGACGCACGCCGAGGTCATCGGCCTGCGCGCCGACCTGATGCGGTTCCTGTTGCTGGGGCTGCTCGCCCTGGCCGTCGTTACCGGCATCCAGACGGTCGGCGTGATCCTGACCAGCGCCCTGCTCATCACCCCGGCGGCGACGGCGGCGCGGCTGTCCGACCGCATGCCCTGGCGGATGCTGATCGGGGACGGGCTGGCGACGGCCTGCTCCGTCGCCGGGCCGACGCTCTCCTGCGCTGCCGAAACGTCGTCGGGCGCGGCCATCGTCCTGTCCTCCACCGCCGCGTTCGTCGTCGCCCTCGCGGCCCGCTCGACGTGGCAGCAGTTCCGACCGGCTGCCGGGGAACCGGCGAAGAACGACGAGCCGATCGCGGTCGCCCCGGCAGAGGAGGTGTCCCGATGCAAGTGACGACGAAACGGCTGGCGTTGGCCCAACTGGTGTTCTGCCAGGGGTGCTGTCGCGGGCGGACGGATCGCGGGAGGCCGGAACTGCCGGTGGAGCAACTCAAGGAGATTTGGAAGGCCGAGAAGCTCAACCGCACGGTGCAGTTGACGATCTCCGGGTGCCTGGGGCCGTGCGA
>JAYTTN010000772.1:0-3432 GCA_043745295.1 Fimbriiglobus sp.
TCGACGGTGTGCGCGGTCACGTCCAGTGGGGGCACGCCGTTCCGGGCCGGGAGGGTGAACACGTGGAGCGGGTTGCGGTCGGTCGGCTCGGTCGCCAGGAACTCTTTCAGGCTCGCCTCCGCGTCCGGCCCGATGGCGGCGCGGACGGGCTCGTTCAGGAGCGCGTCCGCTGGGTGGCCGAGCAGCCGGTCGGTGTTCTCGCTCGCCTGGAGGATCGTGAGGTCCGTCGGCCGCAGGACGAGCAGCGCCCCGTGCGCCAGCACGCACCCCGGCGTCTGCACCGGCTCGCTGTCGCAGTTGGCGAGGGTGACGCCGTGCCGCTTGATGCTGTAAGGCTGGCCGTCCCACGGCGGCGGGGTGTCGGTTTTGATGGCGGAATGCGTCATGCCGAATCCTTTCTCGCCGCGATCCAGCGGTGAAGTTTCTGGAACGTGTCTTTCGCCGCGGCCACCGCCGCGTCCTGATCGGCCGGGGACACGACGAAGCCCGTCACCGCCGCCCGGAAGGTCTGCCACATCTCGCCCGTTTTGTCGCCGTAGCCGTGGAAGAACCGCCCGCCGGTCTCGGGCGTCATCCCGAGGGCGCGGTGGACTTGCCGGCTGATGAACTGCCCGCCGAGCGTCGAACCCTCGAGCACGTAAAGACAGCCGAGAGCTTCGGCAAGAGTATCGACCGCGGGGAGATCCGGGCACACCGGCAGCGCCGTCACCGCCTCCGGCGAGTGACCCAGCACTCGGAGGTCGTCGCGGATGAGAGGGGCTTTGCATCGCCCGGCGATGTCGAGACCGGCCGACTCGAAGCCTCCGATGCCGGTGAGCCGCTCCTCGAGTGGGGCGTAGAAACCGTGAAACTGGGCCAGCATGGCCGTGTAAGCAGGCACTGAGCCGAGATGGCCGGGGATGTCCACCGCCTGCTCGACCAGTTGGTGGAGAGAAGCTGTCCCATCCCGCAGCAATTGAAGGATCACGTCGGCGAGACCTCTGTCGGTATTAGGAACAATTTACCGGGAGGGAGGTCGGCAGGACCGCCGATAGTGGGTGAATATGGAGGCGACACGTGTATCGGCTACGGATGTCACTTTGAAACGGCGTCGAGCTGACCACACATCCACACGCTAAGGCGACCGGGTGGGTAAGTCAACAAAATAATGAAAGGGGTATTCAGTAGGTGTTACGCAGTCAGAGGTATCCGTCTTGCGCGACGGCGACCCGGCGACCCGACGGCCAGATTCGTCGGCTGAGTGCTCCTCCCGACAGGCACGCGACCGGCGGGGCGGTCTTCGGCTGGCACCGGTGGGCCGACTATCGGGAGGGGGCAGAAACGGGCCGGTGTTCAACGACCACTTTCCGGACAGGGGGAACCATCGTCCCGCCCAAGTCGAACGCGGGAATTTCGGGGCGTTCCTACGCGCTCACTGCAGACCGACGCCGCGTTCGGCGGCCACGTCCTTGAGCATCTTGGTCAGCCGCCGCCGGGATTCTGCACCGGCCGCCGGTCCCGCGTCTCCTTGAGCAGCCCGAGGGCGTGGTTGGCGCAAGCGACCCCCATCCGGCGGACGCATTGGCCCCACCAAAGGCGGTCTTCGGCCGACATCGCTGCTGGCGCGGACGACGGCCGGCAACCGCGACGCATTGGCCCCACCAAAGGCGGTCTTCGGCCGACCCGACCGCCGCGGCGATGCGCCCCACGGCCGCCGCTTCCGCCTCCGTGAGCGGGGCGGGCCGGAAGTGGCTCACCCGGTTTACGTCGAATCGCTGACCCGCGGCCACGCCGCCCCGACGGTCAAGCAGCACCTCGCCGCGGTGCGGATGCCGTTCGACTATCTGGTGGTCGGCCAGGTCGTCGAGATGAACCCGGCGGCGGCCGTCCGCGGGCCGTCGTATTCGGCGAAGCAGGGGAAGACGCCGGTCCCGACCGAAGAAGAAGCCCGGCACCTCATCGGGCGGATCGACACCTCGCACGTCGTCGGGCTGCGGGCCCGCGCCCTTATCGCCGTGATGGTGTACGGGTTCGCCCGCGTCGGCGCGGTTGTCGGGATGGCCGTCGAGGATTACTACCCGCAGGGCAAGCGCTGGTGGTTCCGACTCCACGAAAAGGGCGGCGAGCTGCACGAGCTACCCGCCCACCACAAGGTCGAGGAGTTTCTCGACGCCTGCCTGGATGCGTCCGGCCTCCACGACGAGAAGAGGTCACCCCTCTTCCGAACGGCGGTCGGGAAGACGCGGGCGCTGTCGGCCAAGCGGATGACGCGGCGGGATGTCTACCGGATGGTGCGGCGGCGGGCGGCCGACGCGGGGATTGCCACGAAGATCGGTTGCCACACATTTCGAGCACCCGCCATCACGAACTACCTCGAACACGGGGGCACGTTGGAGAAGGCCCAGGCAATGGCGAACCACGAGTCGGCCCGGACGACAAAGTTGACGACCGCCGGGACGACAAGTTTTCGCTCGACGAGATCGAGCGAATTGCGATCTGACGGGCCGCGTACGCCGATTCCGGATTCGCGACCACAAGCCCTTCTCCGGCCGCGATCACGCACAGGGCGTGGTCGGCACATGCGAACGTCGAAAATCGCTCCGGCTCGTTGAGGCTCAACGCGACGGCCAGTTGCAGCGTGTCCAGGGTGCGCAGGTTGGACGCGGGACCGATGCGGCGGACGAGCTTCTCCGCCGCTGGTAGTGTGCCGCCGTCAGCCGGTGGCTATCGGGATATCGAGATTCACCGCTCGTCCCGCTCGGCGGCGTAGTCGGCGGTCATGGTGCCGGAGATGCTGGCCAGCCCCGCCCGTACTTCGGCGAGGGTCACTTCCGGTGACGTGTCGGCACGCATCCGGCGTGACAGTCGGTGTCGAGTTCGAGATTTTTCGGTTCCATTCCACCACCTCTCCGATTCTCGTTCCACCGGTCGGAGTACCTCGACCGGGATTCCGGTACACCGCGACAGGTTCCGGTCGCCGGTCAGGAAAGCCGTTGCCCCCGAGAGGATGCCGGTGGCGAGGTGCAGCGCGTCGGGTGTCTTGACGTTGAGCGTGGCCCGGAGTTCGGTCGCCTTTTCCACGACGGCATCCGACAGTTCGAGGAGTTCGACCTCGAACCCGGCGAAGAAGGCGTCGTAAAGCGCGAGGAGAGTGGTATCGTTCGCCCGCAGCGGCTTCACCCGGCATTCGAGTCGGCTGAGGCGAGAGGTCAGGAGGAACCGGCCGGTGCCGCGAAGGGGAAGGAGCCTGGGTTCGAGCGGGGCGCGAGTCGCCGCGTCCCCTTCGAGCAGACGTATGATCACGTTGGCGTCCGTATATTCTCGGCATACCCAGGAATGACACAAGTTGGCCTTGAGAGCCAGTTCCTGAACTTGGGTATTCTGGATTTGACTCGGCCGTCACGCGGCGCAGACTGCGGTGCTTTTGGCCAATTGCCGCAGGTGCATGTTAAT
>JAYTTN010000773.1:0-12787 GCA_043745295.1 Fimbriiglobus sp.
CGACAGTTTGTCGAACTCGGTGAAGGTGAGATCGTACACCGGTTCCGCGCCGCGGGTGGCGGTCACGCGGGCCACGGCCGCCGGCGAGAACGAGCCGACATCCGGCTTCAGGTACTCCAACCGGGGGCGGGCGGCGAGGGCGGCCAGCGTCGTCTTCTCGCCCTCCTTCGGCGTCAGCGGCAACAGGAAGTCGGTCGGTGGGCCGCCGCCGATCACCCGGCGGACGTGGATCGCCGTCGGCGTCTGCTGGCCGAAGGTGAGCGTCACCGGCGGGGCGGCGGCCTTCTCGACGACCTCCGCGGCCGGAGGCAGCTTGCCGCCGACGAGGGCGGTCGGGACGGCGATGCCTTCGAAGTAGACTTTCACCGTGCCCTTCACTTCCGCCGGCACGAATGCGGAGTCGTTCGGCACGAGCAGCACGTCGGTGGCGGCCCGCGGCGCGCAGGCGGCGCGGATCAGGTCGTCCGCGGCGAGAACCGCGCCCTCGGACGGGTCGCTCGGCCCGCCGTACACCGCCCACTTCTGGTCCGGGGCCACGCCCACCTTGCGGAGTTTGAAGGCGGTCGCGCCGACGGTCACGTCCAGGGCGTCGATGCGCGGCTTGCGGGCGTCCGGGATCAGGTCGCGGTTCCGCATCGGGGTCGAGTTGGCGACGGTGTTCGCCAGGATGCGCGCCCGGTCGGTCTGCACCGGCACCACGGCCGGGTCGCCGTCCAGCCGGCAGTAGACCTTCGCCGGTACCGCCGGGACGCCGTTCGTCTCCACCGCCTTGCCGACGAACAGCACCTCCGCCGCGCCGCCCTTCGGCGTCACCTCGATCCGCAGGACGGTCGGGTCGTCGGCCGCGAGGCCGTACTTGGCGAAGTCGGGCGGGGCGGTGGCGGACGCCGGCTCGATGTAGTCCTCGCGCGCGGCCGGGCGGAAGGCGTCCAGCGCCGTCAGCAGCGGTTGCACGCCGGTCAGCAGTTCGGCGTTCGCCTTGATGTCGCCGAGGTTGTCGGCCAGACCGTACCCGGCCGGCGTGACGAACGACCACTCGCCGTCGGGCTGCCGGGCGAGTTCGAGCGTCTTGTCGCCCCGCGACAACTTCAGGGTGGCCACGTCCGCCCCCTGCGAGGCGGCGTTGAGCGACAGCAGCCGGAGCTGGCGGAAGTCGTTCGCCCGCTTGGTCAGGTCGGCGGCGGACCCGACCTTGTCGGCGGCGGCCTCGCGGAACAGCGGACGGAGGTCCTGGGATGGCACGGCGACGGGCACGGTCGGGCGACCGGCGGCCAGCACGAACGTGACGGACGAGTTCACCCCGCTCCGGGTGGTCGAGCCGACGGCGACGGTGGCCGCGTTCTCCCCGGCCTTCAGCGTCACCTTCACCGGCTTGTCCAGGCCGTGCAGGGTGAGGTTGCCGGTCAGCCCGTCGTACAGGGTCGGCTTGGCCTGGAACAGACCGCGGACCAGCCCGTCGAGGGCGGCCCCCTCGGCCTTCGCCCGGTGCGGTTCGCGGAGTTCCCACCGCCCCTCGCCGACCTTGGCGAAGACGAGCGTCTCGGCCACCGGCTCGGTGCGGGCGATCTCCACGGTGTCCACGTCGGCGGGCTTCACCCCGGCCTGCGCGAGCGGCTCCAGCAGCCCGGCCCCGGCGCGGGGCGGGGGGTCGGTCAGGTTGACGATGAGCAGGGCGACGACCAGCGCCACCACCCCGACGAACAGGAACGCCGTGAAGCGGAAGTTCATGGTTCGGACCTCGGCAATGTCACGGTGCGGGTTCGGGATCCGAGCCGGAAGCGTGAGCGACGGTTGCAAGCGAAGACCGTCGCTCACGCTTCCGGCTCGGAATGAAATCACTTCCGGCGGTACGACCAGACGCCGAGGCCGAGGCCGGCGACGGACAGCAGGGTGATGCCGACCGGCAGCCACAAGAGCGCGGTGGTGTCGGCTGCGCGGAGCGGCATGTAGACGCCGTAGGGCTTGGCGGCGACGGCGGCCACCGGCGGCCGCCCGCGCAGCCAGTTCAGCGAAGTGGCCAGCAGGGTAGCGTTCGCCCCCGGCCCGCCGTCGCCGGCCGCGTCCACGAAGGCGTCGCCGCTGCCGAACGCCACAACCCGTGGCACCTCGTCGATCGAATTGTCGGGTCGCTCGCCGGGCTTGGACGGGCGGGGCACTTCTTCGGACGCGCAAACCACGGCCGGCCACTGGCCCCGTCC
The DNA here is from genome assembly GCA_043745295.1 of Fimbriiglobus sp. Classification (GTDB taxonomy): domain Bacteria; phylum Planctomycetota; class Planctomycetia; order Gemmatales; family Gemmataceae; genus JALHQU01. The sequence goes on from JAYTTN010000773.1 coordinate 2,199, forward strand.
GCTGTACTTCTTCTGCTGCTGCACGGCCTTGTTGGCGAGGACGCCGGCGTACAGTTCGGCCGGGTTGGTCGGCGGCTCGGTTTCGAACCACGTCATCCGCTGAGGCGGGTAAGTGAACCCGACCGGCAGAGCGGAGACCGGGCCGACCGGCTGGGGGGCGAAGTTGATCACCCGGCAGTTGGGGAACGTGTTCCCGCCGCGGACCAGCAACTGCGCGACGGGGTGATCGGCGGCGGCGGCCGCGACGCCGGCCAGCCCGAACTCGGTGTGCCCCTTGCCCTGCTGCTGCTCGCCCATCAGTTGCGTGGCTTCTGCCAGAATGCCGAAGTCGGCGAGGAGTTGGTCGAGGCCGATGTCCAACAGTTTGGTGCCCTCCCGGTTCGCCGTCGGGCCGATAGCCGCCACCAGTTTTCCCTTCCGGCCGTTCGACCGCGGTTTCGTCAGGTACGTCCGCACGGCCTGCACCTCGGCCGCGCTGAACGGCTGGTCCGGGGCCAGGATGACCAGCGCGGCGGCGTCGTCCGGCACGACCGGCGCGAGCGGGTCGAACACCAGCGGCTTCACCTCGGTGTTCGACTTGGCCAGCAGTTCGGCCACCCGGCGGGCGGACCGGCCGGCCGTCTTGCGGTCCTGCGACGGCACCACCTCTGGCTCGCCCCGCCCCTGGCTGAAGTAGACCGTCCGGTCGCGGTCCTCGGTCATGAACAGCAGCCGCCGCGTCAACTCACCCTCGCCCTTGAACGTGCGGCGGTCGGACAGGTCGCCGGCGGGGATGAACTCGGACTGCCCGGCGATCTCCAGGACGGCCCCCGGCTGGCGGTACTTGTTCAGCAGCTTTTCCAGCTCGGTCCGGTTCAGCGCCGGGTGGATGCTCGTCACCTTGAATCGCTGCGGGTTGGCCTCCTGGCAAGCCTCCAGCAGCCGGCGGAAGTCAGTCGCCCACCGTTGTTCTTCCGGGTCGGACACCAGTTCGGGGGTGAACGTGACCGTCACCTGCACCGTCTGTGTCAGGTCGGCCAGGTATTGTTGCGTTCCCGCCGACAGCGAGTACGACTGGTTCTGCGTGGTGTCCAGTTTGGCCGGCAGCTTCAGCACGACGATGACGTTCAGCGCCACCAGCCCGAACACCATCAGCACCACCGTCAGGCCGAAGTTGATGCCGTACACGGTGCGGCGGATCCACCCGTGGTTCCGCTCGTCGGAGCGGGCCGGCTGGGCGGCGACGAACATCAGCCCGGCCCCGGCCAGCAGCACCAGCAGCGCGGTCAGCGGCTTCCACGCCTCGGAGGCGTCGCGGACATCCACCCACTTCACCAGCGCGTCGAACCACAGGCGGAACAGGGCCGCGCCGAACACCAGCAACAGGAAGCCGACCAGCCCGCCGGCGAGCAGGATTAGCACCCCGGCCGCGTGCCGGTTGCGGGCCGGGTCCGCCGACGGCAGGCGGGTCAGGTAGCCGGCCCCCAGCGTGCCGGCGACACCGGCTATGAACAGGCCGATGAGGCCACCCCACAGGTAGACGGAGCGGTACGCCGACGGCGGCGCGGGGGGTGGGGCGTCCGCCGCTACGCTCGCCGCCGCGGCTGACTCGTTCGCCACCTTCATCAGGCAGATGGCGGCCACCGCCAGACACGCCACGGCGACGGCGAGGAGCGCCAGCGCGACCGGCTTCCGGTTGGCGGCGACCCAGTCGGCCACGGGGCGGGGCGGCGGGTTCGGTACGGCGGTCATATCGTCGCGTCCCTCGGTCGGTCGGGCAGTGGCCCACTCAGTTCCACTTCCGTGCTTCCAGCACCTTGATCGTCAGCAGCACCCAGAAGACGCCGAAGCTCACCTGCGCCACCAGCTCCGGCACCGGCAGTTGGCCGTTCAGCGCCTGCCGCCACAGGCCGAGGTAGTCCACCCACCGCAGGATGGGCACCAGCTCCGGCCCGATGGCCGCCTGGAAGATCGGCCGGATGACCGTCAGCAGCATGAAGAACAGCACGGCGAAGGTGAGGACGGCGGCGACGATCTGGTTCCGCGTCAGGCTGGAGAAGAACACCCCCATGCCGACGAACGAGCAGCCGCACGCCAAGAGTGCCAGGTAGAAGCCGAGGACCGGCTTGTACTCGAACGGCTGCCCGCCGCCGACCCACAGGCCGACCAGGAACAGCCCGGCCGGAATCCAGGTGGCCATGTAGAAGAGCAGGCAGGCCAGGAACTTGCTCACCACCACCGTGGCCTCGCCGACCGGAGCCGTCAGCAGCACCTCCAGCGTGCCGGACCGCTTCTCCTCGCTGAACGCCCGCATCGTCACGGCCGGCACCAGCACCAGGATGGCGATGGCCCCGCCGATGTCGAACGCGAAGTAGTCGCGGACGATTGGCTCCACCAAGTCCGACACCGTGCGCGGGTCGGTCAGCCGGCTGACCAGTTGGATGTACCCGATGGCGGCGACGAACCCCATGCCGAACAGCACCAGGTACGCCACCGGCGAGGCGAAGTACGACGCCAGTTCGCGGCGGGTGAGGACGACCAGCGGGTGTTCCGAGCAGACGCCGACGGACACGGCGACGTAGGTCAGGCCCAGGACCAGCAGCAGCAACCCGGACGGCACCAAATACCCCTTCGGCTCGACGGCCACCGGGTTCGCGAACGTGCCGACGACGAACACCGCCGCGAATGCGAGAGCGGTCAGGCCCAGCAGCCCGCGGAGCCAGATCGGCAGCCCCTTCGCCCGCGCCGCCCACAGCCCACCGCCCAGGCAGAGCAGCACCAGCACCGCCCGCACGCCCGTCGCCCAGTAGTCGAGGGACTGGTCCAACCGCCGCAGCGCTTTCGGGCCGTCGTACAGCACACTGGGGATGATCGCCCGGCCGAGCGCGGCGAAAGCGATGCCGGCCCCCAGCACCCCCAGCCCGACCGCCACCCAGTACCCCAGCCCGTCGGCCGTGTCGGTCTGCGCCAGGTACCCGCACAGGTAGAGCAGCCCGAGCAGGCCGAGGACGACGCACGGGCCGACCGGCGCTTGCTTCCCGCCCAGGCCGAGGACGGCCGTCAGCAGCAGCAGCCCCACGCCGACGCCGAGCAGGGCCGACTCGCCCCACCGCCGGTACTTGTCGTCGGTTTCGTTCCGCAGGAAGGCGACGCCGAAGAGCAGGCCGAGCAGCCCGCAGATGGGTGCCCACGGCAGGAAGTAGTACCCGTTCACCGCCGGCGTGAAGTCGGTGACCTTGCCGGGGACGACGGACACCGCCACCGCGCCGAGGACGAGCAGCCCGGCGAGGCCGCCGTACACGCGGCGGATCTCGATGTCCGCGTCGCGGATGGCGTGGTACAGCAGGCAGGCCACCCCGACGACGGCGAACAGGGTGCCCATCGAGGTGGAAATCCACCGGGGCGAGAACTGGTTGGCCCCGACGGCGAAGCACCCCAGCGTGGTCGCGCCCAGGCCGATCAGCCCGACCACGCGGGCCGCCAGCGGCTCGTCCGCGCGGACATCCGACGGGGAAAACTCGGTCGCGCCCGGCCGATCGGTACTCATCGACAGCACTCGGTTGGTCAGGGAAGATCAGTCTTCGGGAGGGTAGTCCGCACTCTCCGAGTGCGGAGCGGCCGCGAAGACCGCACTCGGAGAGTGCGGACTACCTTCTAGTTCCGCTCGAACGACACCCGCATGTAGGTGTCGGCCAACTTCTCGCGGCGCAGCTCCAGCCGCCGCAGACCCCAGCCCTTGCCGGCCACGGCGGTCGCCACGGCCTCGCGGAGGTCGGCGTGCGCCGCCGCTTTGATCTCGAACTCGGTCCAGCCGTCGTGGGAGCCGACCGCCGCCGCGTCCGTCACCCCGTTCAGGCGGCGGAACACGTCGGTCCCGGCGGTGGCGTCGGCCCGCACTTCGGCCACCACCGTCGGGGCGCGGGCGGCGATGCTGGACATCTTGTCGTCGAACCGGATGCGGCCGCGGTGGATGATGAGAACCCGGTCGCACACCTTCTCCACGTCCGGCAGGTGGTGGCTGCTGAACAGCACCGTGTGCTGGCCGCCGAGGGCGCGAATGGTGGCGAGGGTTTCTTCCTGTTGAACGGGGTCGAGGCCCGACAGGGGTTCGTCCATGATGAGGACGGGCGGGTCGGACAGCAGCGCGTCGGCCAGGCCGACCCGCTGGCGGTAGCCCTTGCTGAGCGAGCCGATCAGCGACCGGCGGACTTCCTTGATGCGGCACTTCGCCAGGCACGCATCGACGACGGCCGTCCGCCGGGTGCGGTCCACCTGCTTCAATTTCGCCCGGCAGACGAGGTACTCGTCCACCCGCATTTCGGGGTAAAGCGGTACGCTTTCGGGCAGGTAGCCGAGGTGCCGCCGCACGTCCATCGACTGGTACATCACGTCGTACCCGGCGACGGCGGCGTACCCGCTGGTGGCCGGCATGAACGTCGTCAGGATGCGCATCGTCGTCGTCTTGCCGGCCCCGTTGTTGCCGAGGAAGCCGACCAGTTCGCCGGCGGCCACCTCGAACGAGATGCGGCTGACGGCCTGCACCGGGCCGTAGCTTTTGGTCAGGTCGTGGACGAGAATGGCGGGGGCCGTCATGGAGTCGGTCTCGTCGTCCGGATTGCGGGGGCGGTACCGGTGGGTCATGCTACGACGACGCGGCGGGTTGACAAGCGGGGCCTGCGGTCGGCGGAGATTCTCGCCGGAAGTCGTCCCCGGCGGGCGCGGGGATGCCATAATGGACTGTGGGGCGCGCCGCCCCGCCGCCGACACCCCACTCGAACGAGGAATCGAACCGTGCGCTGGATGTGGACTCAACGGGTGCTGACCGCCGCCGTCGCGACCGCCGCGGGCGTGCTGCTGATTTCCCCGACGGCCGCCAAGGACCCGCTGCCGGACGGCACCGCCGCCAAGGTGGTCGCCGCCGACATCGCGTATCTGACGGCCGGCTTCGAGGAGAAGCCGACGGCCAAGGGGACGCTCGCCGCCCTGAAGGGCGCGGCCATGCTGCTCGCCCTGAGCGCCCAGAACGGCCTGGACGGGAAGGACGCCGACAAGATGGCCGCGCTGCGGGCGCAGGCGCTGACGGTGGCCGAGGCGCTGGCCGCCAAGAACACCGCCGACGCGACCGCCGCCGTCAAGGGCCTCGCCGCCCCCAAAGGCGGGGACAAGAAGCCGCTGAAGCTGCACGAGCAGGCCAAGTTCGACTTGGCCGAGTTGATGAGTGCGTACCGCAGCTCGAAGGCCGGCTCGCTGAACATCGAGGCCGACCTGAAGGCGGCCGAGAAGAGCATCAAGGACGTGGCGGTGGTGGAGGTGCAGACCGCCCGCGTCGCGCTGATCGCCCAGTACAGTCTGGAAATGCCACCCGGCGGGGCCGAGACCGGGGCCAAGCGGAAGCAGTGGGACGACCTGGCCAAGGAGAGCCTGAAGCTGGGCCTGGAGGCGTCCGCCGAGGCGGCCAAGGGGGCCAAGGCGGACACGGCCAAACTGAAGAAGGCCGTCGGCGCGGTTCTGCTCAATTGCGCCTCCTGCCACAAGACGTTCCGGGACAACTGAGCCGCCGCGCGGCGTCCCGAATCCCTCGTGTCCCGTCGGGACGGACGCCCGGTGTCCGCCCCGACGGGACACGTCTTTGGTGCCGCGCAGGCCGGCGGTACAATTCCGGCACGCTCGTCGTCCCGTCCCGGAGGCTCCGCCATGCCGTTCCAGTCCCTCGCCATCGACCCCGCCTTCCCGCCCGACTGGCGGGCGCGCATCGACGCCGCGATGCCCACGCTGGAGTACGTCCTCCGGCGGGCGGCAGAACGGCTGGCCGTCGAGTGGCACCACGAACCGGGCGGCACGGCGACCCTTGCCATCACCGACCACGAGATCTGCCGAGTCGAGCAGTACACCGCCCAGGAGTTGGCCGATCCGCGAACGTATCGCTGGCGCTTCTCCCGCCAATGGGGGGAGATACTCGCCACTCGGAGCGACCGCCTGATGAAGGTGATCCTCGACGGCCTCGAAGAACCGGTGGGGGCGTAACCGTGGCGAAACTCACCATCGCGGACGTGTCGCAGACGGCGGCCGTTCATGCCGAACGCATCGGCCGGTTGGAAGATGACGCGGGCGGGCTGATCGACCAGCAGCAGGCCGATCACGACGAACTCGTCCGCCTCGGCGAAGCCATGCAGGGCGTCTCCGAACTCCGTGCGGCCGTCGGGAAACTGACGGAGCAGCGAGCCGCCGACCAGCTGGAACTTGTCCGCCTTCGAGAGTCCGTCCAGGGGTACGCCGAACTCCGCGCGGCGGTGGCCAAGTTGACGGAACAGCGGGCGGCGGATCGCGTCGAGTTGGACCGACTTCGCAAGGAGTCGGCGGATTCGACGGCGGCGGCCCGCGAGTCGGACAAGGCGACCGCCGACCTGCGGCAGGAGCAGGCCGTCACCCGCCAGCAGTTGGTCGAGCACCTGAAGCGGGTGGAGGTGTGGGACGCCCGCCGGTGGGCGCTGGTGGCGGTCTTGGTGTCGGCCCTGCTGGCGCTCGCCTCCGGGTTGGTGGTGGCGCTCGCCAGGCGGTAGAATGAGGGGACGACCACCGAGGCACCCCCGCGATGTCCCAGACGCACTTCTACCACACCCACCTGCCGCCCCACCTGCGGGTGCTGAAGGACGAGATCGAGGGGTACGCCCGCGAGTACGGGCTGGACTTCTACGAGACCATCTTCGAGGTGGTGGACGCCGAGAACCTGAACGAGATCGCCGCCTACGGCGGGTTCCCGACGCGGTACCCGCACTGGTCGTTCGGCATGCAGTTCGAGGAGCTGAAGAAGGGGTACGAGTACGGCCTGTCGAAGATCTACGAGATGGTCATCAACAACGACCCGTGCTACGCCTACCTGATGCGGTGCAACCACACCGTGGACCAGAAGCTGGTGATGGCCCACGTCTACGGGCATTGCCTCGCGCCGGAAACGCGGGTGGAGACGAGAGGCGGCAGCAAACTCATCACCGATGTGAGGGTCGGCGATGAGGTGCTAACTCACAACGGGCGATACCGCAAGGTGCGGCTCGTCGCCCGCCGCGAGTACAAAGGCGACATCTGCCGACTCAGGGTCATGGGCGGCGAGGAAGTCATCCGGATCACGCCGGAACACCCCGTCCTCGCGCTTCGTCCCGTCAAGGTGAGTTCGCAACTCGTGACGGCCGCTCACGCCGGTGCCGAACTGTGGCAATCGTCCTCGCTCGGCATGGGTTGGGATGACGAGCAGGTACTCGAAAGCGCGTGGGTGCCGGCAGGTGTACTCGTCGCGGGCGACACCATCGAAATCCCGGTGGATCACAAGAACTGGTTCCCACCCGGCGAGGGCGACGAGCGGGTCACGGATGAGGTCCATTCCGTCGTCCGCGAGCGGTACGAAGGCTACGTCTACAACTTCTCGGTCGAGGAAGACGAGAGCTACGTTCTGTCCGTGGGTATGACCGTCCACAACTGCGACTTCTTCAAGCACAACGCTTTCTTCGGACACACCACCCGCAAGATGATGGACGAGATCGCCAACCACGCCGCCCGCATCCGCGGGTACGTCGAGCGGTTCGGCGAGGACGAGGTGGAGGCGTTCCTCGACCGCTGCATGTCGGTGGACGACCTGATCGACATCCACTCGGTGGCCATCAAGCGGCGGGACGAGCACAGCAAGTACGACTTCAGCAAGCCGGGCGACGCCGAGCCGGAGGTCGAGCCGCCCATGCGGTTCCGCGCCAAGCCGTACATGGAGGGGTACATCAACCCGCCGGAGACGGCCGAAGACGAGGCCAAGCGGCTCCGCGACCAGGCGGCCGTGCCCAGCTTCCCGGACCACCCGGAGAAGGACGTACTGCTGTTCCTGATCGAGCACGCGCCGCTCAAGGCGTGGCAGCGGGACATCCTCAGCATCGTGCGGGACGAGGCGTACTACTTCTTCCCGCAAGGGCAGACGAAGATCATGAACGAAGGGTGGGCATGTCTTGAAAAATGTTCACTAGTCTTGACCGATCACGGGGTTCTGGACGTGGCCGAAGTCGTGGACCGGAAGCTCGCGGCCCAAGTCTCGGACGGGAAGACGACGCGAGCCGTGACGGGCTGGGCGACGTTCCCGAACCGCGAAACGGTTCGCATTCGCACCCGGCGCGGGTTGAAACTGGCGGGATCGACGACGCACCGCGTCCTCGTCGGCGACGGCGCATGGAAGCGGTTGGACGAGTTGCGGATCGGGGACCGGGTTCCGATGGCGAAGGGAACGAACTTGTGGGCGCGGCATACGGTGCGTTTGGCGTGGCAACCGAAGCGACGGCTCACTCTCGCGGAAGTTGCGGCCCAAGCCGGGGTCGCATCGTACACCGTGACCCGCCACCGGCGCGGTGAGACGACGCAAAAGGCCGATGCCATCGCGACCGCGCTCGTGGCATACGAAGCGCAGGCTTCGACCATGACTCTGATGCACAACAAACAACGTGCCGTGAGCATCCCCGCCGTCGTGGACGAGTCGTTCGCCACGTTCCTCGGTTATCTGATCGGCGACGGGCACATCAGCGACACGAAACGGACCCTCGGCCTGACCACCGGGGACGAGGCCCAGGCCGACCACTTCGCCGAGTTGGTGACGGCGCTGTTCGGCATCGCCCCCCGGAAGCAGTGGGACGAGACGAAATGGCGGGTGAAGTTCAGTTCGGGCACGATCCGCGACTTCCTCGTGTCGCTCGGCCTGACCACGGGGTTCTCGGCCCGGCTGAAGACCGTCCCCGATTGCATCCTGCGGTCGCCGAAGCCCGTGGTCGCGGCGTTCCTGCGGGCGCTGTACGACTGCGACGGGTACGCCGGCAAGCAGGGCGTCATCCTGTCTACGTCCAGCGAGAAGATGGGCGAAGTCGTCCAACTGCTGCTGCTCAACTTCGGCATCCTGTCGTCGCGCCGCTTACAGCAAGAAGAGTGCTGGCACGTCCACACGATGGGCGAGTCGGCGAAGGTGTTCGAGGCCGAGATCGGTTTCGGCCTCCGGCGGAAGACGGATAAACTCCGCGCCTACCTGTCGGATCGCAAGTGGTTCAAGGCGGAGCCGACCGACGACGAGATCGTGAGCGTCGAACGCGGCCGGGCCGACGTGTACGACTTCACCGTGAGCGAGACGCACCGGTACGTCGCCGGCGGGTTCGTGAATCACAACTCGTTCTGGCACAGCACCATCATGACGCAGAAGGCGCTGCACCCGTCCGAGCTGATGGACTACGCCGACCACCACTCCGGCACGATGGCCACCAGCAGCCGGCGGCTGAACCCGTACAAGCTCGGCATCGAGCTGCTCCGCGACGTGGAACGGCGGTGGGACATGGGCCAGTTCGGCCCGGAGTGGGACGAGTGCGACGACTACGAGGCGCGGCGGACGTGGGACCGGCAGACGGGGCTGGGCCGGGCGAAGATCTTCGAGGTCCGCAAGGTCCACAACGACATCACCTTCATCGACACCTTCCTGACGCCGGAGTTCTGCAAGGAGAACCGCCTGTTCTCGTTCGCCTACGCCGACCCGACGAAGAACTACGTCATCGAGTCGCGGGAGTTCCAGCAGGTGAAGCAGCGGCTGCTGGCGTCCCTGACGAACTTCGGCAAGCCGTGGATCGAGGTCGTCAACGGCAACCACCGCAACCGCGGCGAGCTGCTGTTGCGACACCGGTATAATGGGGTAGAGTTGAAACTGAACGAGGCCCAGGACACGCTGGTCAACCTGCGGTCCCTGTGGGGCCGGCCGGTCCACCTGGAAACCGTCATCGACGACAAACCGACGGTGCTGTCCTTCGACGGCACCGACCACACCAAACAAGTCATCGGAGCCGAAAATGACCCTCGCCGAGCACCTGCACCGAAGCCTAAGTGACTGGCGGCCGGACGCCCCCGGACGCCAGACCCTCGCCGTGCCGACCGACGCCTGGACCGCGACCGTGGCCGCCGACAGCACCGACACCGTCGGCTGCCTGGCCTGGGAGATGACCCTCGACCGCACCGCCCCCGCCCCCGACGGCCTGACCCTGAAGGGCTGGGCGGACGGCGCGGCCAAGCGCGTCTCCGGGTTGCTGGAACGCCTGACCGTGATCGAAGTGGACGCGACCCACGACGCCGCCACCCTGCGGAGCGACGTGCCGACCGCGCGCGGCGACAAGGCCGGCTTCTACGAGGTGACGCTGCACGGCACCGCCCGCGCGACGCTGGCCCGCTTCCAGGCGGACAAGGCCGACGGCGGCAAGCGGACGCGGGTGCCGTTCGCTGTCACCCACGAGGCGCTGGCCAAGGTGGCCGGCGACCTCGCGGGGTGAGCTTCACTTGGCGGCATTCCAACAGGAAGGAACTTGCGATGGCGGATGAACTCGTGCCGTCGCCCCCGACGGGCAAATGCTGATCTTCAGCGACGGCGGGCTGAACCTCCGTGTTCGGCTCGACGGCCGAACCGTCTGGCTGACGCAGGCGGGGATCGCCGAGCTGTTCCAGACGACGACGCAGAACGTAACGATGCACTTGGCATCGATTTACGATGACGGGGAACTGACCGAGGCGGCAACTTGTAAGGAATACTTACAAGTTCGTGCCGAGGGCGCGAGGCAAGT
>JAYTTN010000774.1:0-12657 GCA_043745295.1 Fimbriiglobus sp.
CCACGGCCCTTGCGGGCCGGGTTCGCCTGGAACCGTGTAAACCCCGTCCGTCCCGCCCGGTATCATTTCCGCCCGCCGAACCGCCCGCCCCGCCGAGGCCGCCCCGTGTTCGCCCGGTTCTTCATCGACCGCCCCATCTTCGCCGCCGTCCTCAGCATCCTCGTCACCCTCGGCGGGGTGGTCGGGCTGGCCCGCCTGCCGGTCGCGCTCTACCCGGACATCACCCCGCCCACCATCGAAGTCTCGACGAACTACCCCGGCGCGCACTGCCGCACGCTGGCGGACACCGTCGCCGCGCCCGTCGAGGAGTCGGTCAACGGCGTGGAAGGCATGATGTACATGACCTCCACGTCGGGGAACGACGGCACCTACGCGCTGACGGTCACGTTCAAGCCGGGCACCGACCTGAACATCGCTCAGGTGCTGGTGCAGAGCCGCGTGAACACGGCCACGCCGAAGCTGCCGGCCGAGGTGCGGCGGCGGGGGGTGACGGTGAAGAAGAAGTCGGCCGGGGTGCTGATGATCGTCAACCTCACGTCGCCCGACAAGTCCCGCCCCGACCTGTACCTGAGCAATTACGCCACCATCCAATTGCGGGACGAGCTGGCCCGCCTGGACGGCATCGGCGACATCGTCTTCCTCGGCCAGCGGGACTACTCGATGCGGGTGTGGATCAACCCGTACAAGCTGGCCGCGCGGGGGCTGAAGCCGGCCGACGTGACGCGGGCCATCGAGCAGCAGAACGCGCAGGTGGCGGCCGGGCAGATCGGCCAGCCGCCGGTGCCCACCGGCCAGGCGTTCCAGTTCACCATCAACACCCTCGGCCGGCTGGCCGAGCCGAAGCAGTTCGAGGACATGATCCTGAAGGCGGACGACGAGGGCCGGTCGGTGCGGATGAAGGACGTGACCGACCGCATCGAACTGGGGGCCACGGCCTACGACCAGACCTGCACCCTGGACGGCAACCCGTCCATCGCGCTGAGCATCTACCAGTTGCCGGGGTCGAACGCCATCGACGTGGCGGCGGCGGTGAAGAAAAAGATGGCCGAACTCCAGACGCGGTTCCCGACCGGGCTGGAGTACCGGATCGTGTACGACACCACGCCGTTCATCGAGGAGTCCGTCCGCGAGGTGTTCCTGACGCTGCGGGACGCGGTCATCCTGGTCGCCCTGGTCATGCTGGTGTTCCTGCAGAGCTGGCGGTCGGCGCTCGTCCCGCTGGCGGCGGTGCCGGTCGCCATCGTCGGCACGTTCGGGGCGATGGCCCTGCTCGGTTACAGCCTGAACACGCTGACGCTCTTCGGCCTGGTGCTGGCCGTCGGCATCGTGGTGGACGACGCCATCGTCGTCGTCGAGGCGGTCGAGTACCACATCGCGCGGGGGCTGTCGCCGAAGGACGCCACGATTCTGGCGATGGAGCAGGTGGCCGGGCCGGTCATCGCCGTCGGGCTGGTGCTGGCGGCAGTGTTCGTGCCGTGCGTGTTCATCACCGGCATCGTCGGCCAGTTCTACCGCCAGTTCGCCGTCACCATCGCCATCAGCACGCTGCTGTCCACGTTCAACTCGCTCACCCTCAGCCCCGCGCTGTGCGCGCTGCTGTTGCGGTCGCACGGGCACGCCGGCGGCGACCGCCCGCGGCGGCGGTGGACCCGGCACCTGCTCATCCCGCTGTCGTTCGCGGCGGCCGCCTACTTTCTGCTCGCCCCGCACATTCGCCCGCTCGTGGAAGGCGCGCTGCCGTCCGCGATGGGAGCGGGATTGCGGGCGGAACTGGCCGGGGTGGTCGCGGCGGTCGTCGGAGCCGGCCTCGGCGTCCTGGTGTCGTTGTACTTCAACCGCCTGTTCGAACTGTTCACCGCCGGCTATTCGCGAGTCGTGCGGGTGCTGCTGTGGGTGACCCCGGTCGTCCTCCTCGGCTACGCCGCGCTGACCGGAATGACTTGGCACCTGCTGACGACCACGCCGGTCGGGTTCATCCCGCCGCAAGACAAGGGCTACCTGCTGCTGACGCTCGACTTGCCGCCGTCGGCGTCCCTGAGCGCCACCGAGACGGCGGTGAAGGCGGTGGAGGCGGCCGTCCGCCAGCTGCCCGGCGTGCGGCACACGGTGGCGGTCGCCGGCCAGGCGGCGCTGCTCGGCGGGAACGCGGCGAACGCGGCCACCGTGTACGTCATGCTCGACCCGTTCGAGGACCGCCACGACCCGGCCCGCGGCGCGGACGCCATTGCCGCCCGCGTCCGCGAGGTGTGCCGGGCGGACGTGCCCCGCGCCGTCGTCGCCGTCAACGGCGCGCCGCCGGTGGACGGCCTCGGCGCGGCCGGCGGGTTCCGCATCATGATCGAGGACCGCGAGGCGACCGACCCGTCCGGGGCCGGGCTTCAGCGGGTCGGGGCGGCGGTCGTGCGGGACGCCGGCGCGGCCCCGGAGGTGAAGGAGGTGTCGGCCGGCTTCCGCGCCGACGCGCCGTGGCTGGAGCTGTTCATCGACCGGCCGGCGCTGGAGTCGAGCAAGGTCACTCTGGACGACGTGCGGAAAGTGCTGCAGACTAGCTTCGGTTCGGAGTACGTGAACGACTTCAACCGGTTCGGCCGGACGTGGCAGGTGAACGTCCAGGCCGACCAGCGGTTCCGCGACGAGGCCCGCGACCTGCGGCGGCTGACGGTGCCGAACCGGGACGGGCAGATGGTGCCGCTGAGCGCCTTCTTCAAGGCGCGGGACGTGCTCGGCCCGGTGCTGGTGATCCGCCACAACCTGCACCCGGTGTCGCCGGTGACGGCCAGCCCGGCCGACGGGGTGAGCAGCGGGGACGCCCTGGCGGCGCTGGAGAAGTTGACCGACGACCGCCTCGAACAGGGGCAGAAGACCGAGTGGACCGAGCTGGCCCTACTGCAACGGGAGTCCGGCGACACGGCGCTGTGGGCGTTCGTCCTCAGCGTGCTGCTGGTGTTCCTGGTGCTGGCCGCGCAGTACGAGAGTTGGGCGCTGCCGCTGGCGGTCATCCTGGTGGTGCCGATGTGCCTGCTCAGCGCCGCCGTCGGCGTGCGGCTGGCCGGGCTGGACATCAACATCTTCACGCAGATCGGGTTCGTCGTGCTGGTCGGGCTGGCCAGCAAGAACGCCATCCTGATCGTCGAGTTCGCCAAGCAGCGGCGGGAGGCCGGGGCGAGTCCGCGCGAGGCGACGCTCGACGCCTGCCGGCTGCGGCTCCGGCCGATCATCATGACCAGCGTGGCGTTCATCCTGGGAGTGGTGCCGCTGGTGCTGTCCGAGGGGGCCGGGGCCGAAATGCGGCACACGCTCGGCACCGCCGTGTTCGCCGGCATGATCGGCGTCACCGCGTTCGGCATCTTCCTGACGCCCGTGTTCTTCTTCGTCATCACCTGGCTGGTGGAGGTGGTTCGAGGGAGCGACAGGCCCGAAGAACTGGTGGCGCTGGCGGCGGAAGAGCCGCTCGCGGCACCCGCGCACCTGGTGGTCAAGCCGTCGGCGAACGGCGTACACGACCCGGCCACCGCCGCGCTGCGACCGACGCCGGCCGAGGTGGGTTGAACTCGCTCTCGCTTCGCTCCGACGGCACGTCCGACACCGTCCGGCCCCGCGCATACAACAGCCTTCGGCACTCGATCCGGCACGGAGGGACGACGATGACGCGCGGGCTGATCCTGATAGCGGGGCTATTCACCGCCGGCTGTTCGAGCGACCCGCCGCCGATCCGCGAGGCCGCCCCCGTGACGGGCGAGAAGGTGGTGGTGGCCGCGTTCGCGCCGCCCGCCAAGCCGGACAAATCGGACCCGGCGGCGGGCAAGCTGCTGGCCGCCGCCGTCGCCGCCCACACCGGCAACGACCGCGCGAAGCTGGCCAAGCTGACGGCCGTGTCGCTCCGCCGCGAGGGTCTGACCACCACCGCCGTCGGCACCCGCGCGCCGCTGGACTGGCGGGCCGACTTGCTGGCCCCCGGCCGCTACCGGGCGGAGGCCGTGCTGAAGCACCCCAACGCGGTGGAGAGCTTCACCGTGGTCATCGCCCCCGACGCGGGGAGCCTCGTGGTCGCCGACCAGCCGAAGGCGAAGATCGAGGGGGTCAAACTCCGCGACTGCCACGTCCAGCGGATGGAGGACGAGTTCCTGCTCGTGCATCCGCTCGCCGACCCGACCACCGTCGCGGTGCCGGCCCCGGACGAGACGGTGAACGGCGCGGCGGCGGCCGGGGCCTACGTCTGGTCGCCGGCAATCGCGCCGGCCCTGGTCCACTTCGACAAGGCGACCGGCCGCGTCGTCCGCGTGGTCTATCGGGGGCGCGAGAACGATTCGGAGGTGCTGAAGGAAATCACCGTCCGCGAACACCGCGAGTTCGGCGGGGTGTGGCTGCCGTCGAAGTTCGAGCTGCGGGTGAACGGCCGCGTGTTCATCGACGTGGAGAAGCAGACGTTCGAGATCGGCAAGACGTTCGACGCGGCCCGGTTCGTGCCGTAAAGGCAGAAGAACGCAAGCAGGGAATCGGATCGGAGTCGCGTCTTCGCACCGGAGGTGCGAGTGCCGGTAGCCAGGGGTGACGGGCGAACGAAGTGAGCGGAACCCCTGGGACGGGATCGGAAAGCGGAGTCCCGGAGGGACGGCGGATGTGCTTCCGTCGTCCCTCCGGGACTCGTTCGCGGTTCGCCTCGGCTCCAGGGGTTCCGCTCACTTCGTTCGCCCGTCACCCCTGGCTACCGGCAATCACCGCTCCGCGGTGAAGAGGACAACAGGCACGCCAACTTCGGATGCCCTTTCATTATGACTCCACCCCACCGCGTCCGCCTCGTCACCACTGCATCAGGAGTCGCGGGTACGGCTTCGCCCCGCGGCGGTGCAGCCACCACCGCGTCAGCATCGCGGCGAACGCCAGCACGTGCGCCAGCACCGCCAGCCGGAACGGGGTCGTCGTCTGGTAGTGGTACTTGGCGAACTCCTGGCCCATCTCGGCCGCCACCGTCTGCTTCTGGATGGTCGTGTTGCTGGCGTTCGCATCCTCCAACTTCTTCGCGAACTTTCCCGCCGTATGTTCGCGGAGGGCCGACTCCAGGCCGAACCCCCTCAGCCCCTGGAACACCAGGAACGTGAGCAGCAAGCCGGTCAGGACGGTCAGCAGCGCGAACCGCTTCGGCCACAGGCCGGGCAGCCACGCCAGCGGGCCGGGCATGTTCTGGATGGTCGGGTTCTTCACCACCCGCTCCACCCACAGCAGGAACGTGCCGAGCAGCAGCAGCGGCAGGTAGCCGAGCAGCCAGCGGTTGCCGGTCAGCAGCTTGGCGATTTCCGTTTCGTCGCTCTGGAGTACGGCCGGGCCGGGGTCGGTGGTCATGTCGCCGAACAGCGCCCACCACGGGTTCTGCGAGTAGACGCGGATGCCGCCGGGATAGGTGCCGGCCCAGGTGAACAGCGTCAGCACGACGGCGAACGTGACGCACGCCACCGGCACCCAGGCCAGCCAGCCGGGCGAGAAGGTGAGCGACAGCACCCGGCCGTAGCCGGTCGGCACGCCCGGCGTCGGCGACACCGCGTCCGGTTGCGGCGCGGGAGGCGGGGTCACCACCTCCGGCTTCAAGCCCGGCGGCGGGGGCGCGGCCTTGGGCGGTTCCGCCACCGGCGGGGGCGGCAGCGAGGCCAACCCGCCGCCCGACGCCACGCTCGGCGCGTAGGCGGCGGGGACGACGATCAGCTTCGCGCACAGCGGGCAATCGGCCGTCCCGCCGGCGGCGGCGTCCGGCAGTTCGACCAGCTTTTCGCAATGCGGGCACAGTTGACGGATCACGGGCGTCCTTCCAACGAGGGGGGTTCGACACGGAAACGATACGAACCCGGCGGGTTCGGGGGCAGGGCGACACCGGCGGGAGCCGGCGGTAGAATGACCGTACCCCCGGAGGACGTGCCGTGACGCTGGAACTGGAAATCGACGTGCCGGAGAGCCGCGAAGTCACCTTCACCCTGCCGCCGACCGTACCGACGGGGCGGACGAAAGTCGCGCTCCGGGTGGCGTTGCCGGAGGAGCGACCGGTGGAGTTCCCGCCGTTCCAAATCGAGCCGCCGCCCCCTCCGGCCGACAAGTTCGCGCGCGAGAAGGCCGCTTTCTACCGCCTGCTGCCGGAGCTGCTGACGACGCACCGGGGGCGGTACGTCGCCATCCACGACGAGCAGGTTGTCGAGACGGGGACGGATCGCTTGGCCGTCGCGCTAGCCACGATGGCCCGAATCGGAGTTGTGGATCTGTACGTCGGCCTCGTCTCGGACGAACCGCCGCGCGAGCTGCGCATCACCGGCCCGCGCCTCGAGCGCGAAGGAGGTGCGAAATGAAACCGTTCCGGTACTCCTACTCCGGCCCGCATCCGGCGGCTCCTTTCGTACTCCTGAACGTGTTCGGCACGACCGACGAGAACACCGTGAAGAACTTGCCCGCCCTCGCCGACACCGGGGCCGACATCTCCGTCCTTCCCATCGCCGTACTCGAAACCGTTCGGGCGGTGCGGATCGGCGACATTCCGATCAAGGGCTTCGACAACCGGCCGAGCAAATTAACACTCTACTCCATCCGACTGCAAATCCGCGACCTGCCGGTGCTCGAGGTGGAAGTCGTCGGCTCCGACACCGTTACCCACGCCATCGTCGGGCGGGACGTGCTGAACCGGTACGACATCCGCCTCGACGGGCCGAACCGCGCGATGACGATCTCGGACGCCTGACACCCCCCCCCGGAGGACGCGCCGTGACCCTGGAACTGGAAATCGACGTGCCGGACAGCCGCCAGGTGACGCTGCCGGCCGAGGTGCCGGTCGGCCGCGTGAAGCTGACGGTGCAAACGCCGCACGACCCGCTCGCGCCGCTGCCGGGCACGAGCGACAAGTTCCAGCGGGAGCGGCTGGCCTTCTTCCGCCTGCTGCCGGAGCTGCTGACGACGCACGCCGGCAAGGTGGTGGCCATCCACGACGAGCAGGTCATCGCCGTCGGCGACGAGCGGCGGCCGGTCATCGACGAGGCGAAACGGATCGCCGGCTCGGTGGACATGTTCGTCGAAACCGTCGCGGAGGAATGGCCCGTCGAACGGCTCCCAGGCTTCTGGGAGATTCCGAGGACCGGGTCGCGATCTGTTTTCAGCCCATAAACTGGACTCACTTCCGGAGTACGATTTCTCATGGCCGAACGATTCAGCGACGCGCTCGGCAAGCAACTCTTCATCTGGTCCGGATGGGCGTTCACGGTCGGCGGGGCAATCGGCAGTTTCGTCATCGCCGAGGCATACGCCTGGATTGGCTGGCTGTTCGTGGGGGTCGGGTTGCTGGCCGTGACCGCATACGCGGTCACTCTTCACCGCCGAATGCGCGAGCTGGAAGCGAACAATCGCAAGCTGACGGATCAAGCAACTGAAGCCGAACGCCGGTTGAACGCGGTGCCTATTGCCGTCCTCGAGCAACTGGTCGGACTCGTTTCGGTAAGTGTGTCCACTCGGTTGGTCGAAGCGATTGTGGAAAATGTCCGGCGGGTCGAACGCATGCGGAAGTTCTTGCAACTCGATACCAAGCCGCTCAACCCGCGCACGTTCACGAAAGAAGCGGGCCGATTGTACACGGTCGCCAAGGTTGGCTCAGCAGCGCAAGTCGCCGTGCTACAGGAGGGAGACCTGTTCGCCCTGGTTCGCAAGGGGGCAAATGGCATCTCGGTCGATTGTGCCCGGTTGCGGGTTCACCAGCCGCCGGCAAACGGTACAGTGGTGTTTGAGGTGTTCGACCCGACCGGCGGGGAGATGACAGCCCTGAGCCAACTGGCCGAAACGCGAGATGTGGCGGGCATCACCGGGTACTTCATCCAGCCGACCGTCGATGTCAGCAAGTTTCCCGAATTCAGCGCCGACGTTGTCGCCGCTGTGATTCGGGGAGTGGCCCAAGAACTCGCTCTCAATGCCGGAGGACCGACATGATCCAGACGAAAGTCGCCCGCGTCGTGAGTCCGACGGAACTCGTCCTCGCCGCGGGTGCCGACGACGGCGTCGAGGAAGGCATGGAGTTCGTGGTGTACGCCCTGAGCGATGCCGTAACGGATCCGGACACCGGCGAAGACCTGGGCCGGATTGAAATCGTCAAGGCACGGGTCATTGCGGCTCACGTCCAGGAGAAGTTGACCGTTGCTCGGACCAAGTCGAGGACGGTGCCGGGCCTACTCGCACCCAACGCCATGTTTTGGCTCGATGCGCTCTACGCGGCTCACACCGTCCAAGACCAGATGAGCGTCGAGAAAGTCCAGGACATGGTATTCGACTCGGTGGTGCGGGTCGGTGACGTAGCCCGCTCCGTGACGAAACCCTTACTCATGGCCCGCACCGCGACGAAGCCCGTGCCCGTCTCGAAACCGGAGCTTGTTCTCAAGTGACCACCACCGTCGCCCCCGCCGTCTCGTTCAACCACGCCCACGACCTGCCGCGGGTGAATCCCGCCATCGTCGGGTCGCTGCGGTCCCGCCTCGCCGACATCGTCGGCCGCGAGAACGTGCTGACGCAGGCGGCCGACCTCGCCGTGTACGAGTGCGACGGGTTCACCATCGACAAGAACGTGCCGGACGCGGTGGTGTTCCCCACGACCACCGAACACGTGGCCAAGATCGTCCAGTTGTGCAACCTGTTCCAGGTGCCGTTCGTGGCGCGCGGGGCGGGCACCAGCCTGGCCGGCGGGTGCGTGCCGGTCGGCGGCGGGGTGATGATCGGCCTGTCGCGGATGAAGAAGATTCTGGAAGTGAACGCCCGCGACCGGTACGCCGTGGTCGAGGCCGGCGTGGTGAACGTCTGGCTGACGAACACCCTCAAGCCGCTCGGCTACCACTACGCCCCGGACCCAAGCAGCCAGGGGGCCTGCACCATCGGCGGGAACGTGGCCACCAATAGCGGCGGCCCGCACACGCTCAAGTACGGCGTCACGGTGAACCACATTCTCGGGGTCGAGATGGTGATGCCCGACGGTTCGGTGGTCGTCACCGGCGGCCCGTGCGAGGACGGCCCCGGCTACGACCTGACGGGCACCATCGTCGGCAGCGAGGGCACGTTCGGCATCGTCACGAAGGTGTGGGTGCGGCTGACCCGCAATCCGGAGGCGTACCGCACGCTGCTCGGCGTGTTCGCCACCGTCGATGACGCGGTCGCGGCCATCAGCGACATCATCGGCGCGGGCATCGTCCCCGCCGCGCTGGAGTTGCTGGACCAGACCATCCTCGGCGCGATCGAGGCGGCGTTCAAGTTCGGCTTCCCGCTGGACGCCGGCGCGGTCCTCATCATGGAGGTGGACGGGCACGCGGCGGGCATTCAGGACGAGGCCGACCGCATCGAGGTGATCGCCCTGCGGAACAGCGCCCGCGAGGTGCGGAAGGCGAACACCGAGGCCGAGCGGCTGGCCCTGTGGAAGGCCCGCAAGCAGGCGTTCGGCACCATCGGTCGGCTGGGCTACCCCAGCTACTGCACCCAGGACGGCGTGGTACCGAGGACGAAGTTGGGGGACATCATGCGGACCATTCGCGCCGCCAGCGCCGAGCACGACGTGGCCATCTGCAACGTGTTCCACGCCGGGGACGGCAACATTCACCCGGTGCTGATGTTCGACGAGCGCGACCCGGATCAGGTGCGGCGGGTGCTGCTCGCCAGCACCGACATTCTTGAGGAGTGCATCCGGCTGGGCGGCAGTGTGACCGGCGAACACGGCATCGGCGTGGAGAAATTGGACTTCATGGCGAAGCTGTTCACGCCGGACGACTTGAACTACATGGTGCGGCTGCGCACCGCCTTCAACCCGCTGAACCGGTGCAGCCCGAACAAGATGCTACCCACCGCCGGCGGTTGCGCCGAACCGCAACCCAGCAGCATCCAACCCATCAAGGCGGGTCGCCGGGCGGCGGTATGAGCGGACGCGACGGCGCGGCACCCTCCTCCTCGTTCGGGGAAGTGGAATCGCCCGAAACTGGCGTGCGTGACAGTCCGCCAACGTCCGTGGGAACGACACCCCAGTCGCAGGGCCGACGGGTGGCGTTGCCGGCGGAAATGACGCGGCGGAAGGGAACGCCCCTTCGCCACCTCGAACGAACGTAACGGCCCCGGCTCGCCTACTTGCCCATATCGATGTCCTTCATGTCCGCTTCGGACAGCTTGGATCCCAGCATCGCGCCGATCATCTTCATCCCGGCGGCGGTCATCGCGTCCTTGTGCTTCTCCTCCAGCTCCTACTTGTCCGCGGCCGACAGTTTCAGCCCGTCCTCACCGCGGGTGGCCGTACCGGGCGCGGAACTGGCCGTCCAGTCGGGCGACGAGAGCGGTGGAATCGGCCGGCGACATGTGCGCGGCCGCGTAGTCGATGACGTTCCGGGCGAACCGCTCGGTGTCCGTCGAGCCGTCGTACTTTCCCCGGAGGTAGTCCATCGCCAGCGCATCGTCGGCGGTCAGCGCCAGGAACCGGTCGGTCGCTTCGCCGAGCTTGACCCGCCCGTCGATCAACTCGACGACGATCGCCTGTTTGGCGAGAAGGCGGTCGGACAGGCTCGTCACCCGACCCGCCAGCGCGGCGGCGATCTCCCGTTCGTCATCCATCTGGCGGTTGTGCTGGCGGAAGTCGCGGAAGTCCTCGACGGCGGCGGCCAGCCCGCCGGGATACGTCAGGCTGACGGCGACAACGGCGAAGCCGACGGCGGCGGGAATGCGGAGCGAACGCGGCAATCGAGGCAGTGTCACGAATCCACTCCAAATGGATTCCGACCGGCGAGCGGGCGTCGGGCAATCCGTTGGGACAACGGAACACCCCTCCGCATCGGGTGCGGTGCCGGCTCGCGGCGGGTCGGAAAGCGGGAATGTCCCGAACGGTCGGCGGCGGGAGTGCGTCGGAAGCGAGCGGGTGCCGAGTACGTTCGTTCCGCGGACGTTCCGCGGTGAACCGCAGGGAGCGCGGTTCGGTCTGGGAGGTTCTCGCCCCGTCGAAGGTTAGTTGAGCAAACCGGCCGCCGGTTCCATGAAAATGACGAGAAGTCACGCAACCGATGCGGTGGAAAGCGGTTGCGGTGATGAGATCGAAATGAGAAGGAGGCGTGATGCCACAAGTGTGGTCACTTCACGCCCCCGAAGTGGACAGGCGGACATTCCGACGTTCATCGGCAGCGAATGTCGTGGTACTCCAGCGGGAACTCGTAGTCCTTCCGCAACGGGTGCCCGACCCAGTCGTCGTTCATCAGGATGCGGCGCGGGTCGGGGTGGCCGACGAACCGGACGCCGAACAGGTCGAACACCTCCCGCTCGTGCCAGTCGGCCGTCCGCCACACGCCGCTGACGGTCGGCAGCTCCGGCAACTCCCCGACGACGTCGCCTTTCCACCGGGGCAACACCGCCTTCAGCGCGATCCGCCGGCCGGGTTCCGCGAAACTGCTCAGGTGGTAGATGACTTCCAGGTGCGGGTCGAATCCGGCCTTGGCCACCTTCTTCGGGTCGGTTTCGAGGAAGTCGGTGCCGCTCAGGTTGTTCAGCAGGGCGAACCGCAGGCGGGGGTCGTCGCGGAGGAACTGACACACTTCGACCAGCTTCGCCGGCTCGACGACGGCGAACGGGTCCGGCGCGTCCGCCTTCACGGACACGATGGCGGACCCGAACTGGGACTGCAACAGGGCGAGGGTGTCGGCGGGTGTCATGGGGCTGTCACCGGGGGTGCGGCACTGGCGGCGTGGCCGAGGGCGGCGGCGCGGGCGGCGCGCAGCACGGCGTGCAGCCGCTGCGAGACGCTATCCAGGTCGGCCGTCGCCGTCGCCACGGGGTCGATGGTGAACTCGCGGTTCAGCAGACAGCCGAACTCCCACGACTTGCCGTTCGTGGCGACCCCGTACACGGGGCTGTCGGGGGCCACGTTCAGCTTCTGCGCGGCCAGCATGGCGGCGGCGCACTGCCCCCACGCCTTCTCGAAGTCGTCCAGTTTCGCCTCCACCACCAGCAGGTGCGGGATGCCGGGGATGGTCTGGCCGTACTCGGAGACCTCGCACACGAAGTAGTCGGGCACCCCGGTCAGGTCGTCGCAGGTCAACCCCTCATGGCTGAACAGCGCCAGTTCGTCCGCGTAGGGCTTCCACACCTCCCGGAGGATGGGGAACAGCAGGAATTCGCCGGACCCGATCTCCGACCGGCCGATGGGCAGCTTGCGGAAGTTGAACGCCAACTCGCCGCGGAAGTGGTCGTCGAACACCGGCGCGGTCGGGTCCGGCGGCAGCAGCGGCGCGGGGACGTAATGGAGCTTGTACTTCTTCACCACGTCGTCGATGCAGGTGAAACTGTTGAACGCCATCGCGGAACCCTCTGGGCGAACGGCGGACTCGTGCGGGGAAGTATATCCGCCGGCCGCGTCGGGGTCACTTCACCGCCTTCGGCGGCCCGGTCACGGGGTGAACGGCATCCGGGGCGGGGCGGCGTCCCACATCAGCGCCACCTCGGCCGGTGTCAGGCCGAACGCCTCGTTCACCAGGTCCGACACCTCGCGTTCGAGTTGATCCGCGCGGCGGGCGTTCGCTTGCAGCGGCACCACCGTCGTCGCGTACTCCTGCTTCACGCGCTGCAATTGGTCGGAGGAAAGCCCCTCCTTCGGGGGGAGCAGCTTTCTGATTTCTTCGATCAACTCATCCTGAG
>JAYTTN010000775.1:0-12646 GCA_043745295.1 Fimbriiglobus sp.
GCCGGCGGTGACGGCGACCGTCGCGCCGGCGACGCCACCGAGGAAGCCGCGGCGGGAAGGGGATTCGGCGGGCATGACGGGCACTCGGTGGGACAGAACGACATCTTGGCTGGTGTCATGGTGTTCGGGCGGAGCGATTCCGTCAAGGTGGTCGCCGTCGCCGCGAGCTTGCGAGCGGATGCCGCTACACTGTCCCCATCACCCGTGATGAGGAATCCCCCGTGCGACTGCTCGCTTCCCTCGCGCTCCTTCTCGCCGCGCCGCTGTTCGCCGGCGAGTTCAACAAGGTTCTCTCCGTCGGGGACGCGGCCCCGGCGTGGAAGGACCTGGAAGGCACCGACGGGAAGAAGCACGCGCTCGCCGATCTGAAGGACAAGGACGTGGTCGTGGTGGCGTTCACCTGCAATAGTTGCGCGGTGGCGGAGGCCTACGAGGACCGCATCGTCGCGCTGGCCGAGGCGCACGGCGGCAAGGATTCCAAGGTGGCGGTGGTGGCCATCAACGTGAACACCGGCAAGGCGGACGCGCTGCCGGCGATGACGGCGCGGGCCGGGAAGCGGAAGTTCCCGTTCGCGTACCTGTACGACCCGACGCAGCAGATCGCGCGGAAGTACGGGGCCAACTACACGCCGGAGTTCTTCGTGCTGGACAAGGACCGGAAGGTGGTTTACCTGGGCGCGCTGGACGACAAGGGGCCGCCCCGCGAGCCGACGGCCAAGCACGTCGCGGCCGCTATCGCGGCGGCGCTGGCGGGGAAGAAGGCGGAGAAGGGCGAAACGTCCGCCTCCGCCGGCTGCCGCATCAAGTGGGACAAGAAGAAGGACGACGAGTGAGGGGCGAAACGTCCGCGGGCGTTCGCGGAGTGAACGCCGACAAACTGAGACACCGCCATCCCTCCGGGCAAGATTGGCGAACAAGCTTCCGAGCCAAGACTCGAATGTTCACCCGCACCGCAACCGACCTCGCTTCCTCGACCGCGACCGGCGAGAATCATCCCCAGCGAACGTCATTTCCCCGCCGCTGAAACGCCCGTCGCCGGGCGGCGTCTGGGTGGTGGGACGGCGTTTCACACCGGAGGGCAGGCACATGTCCGTGTTCACGCGAATGCAACTGGCGTGGGGGGCGGGGGTTGGGGTGACGTTGGCGGCGGTGGTCGCCGCGCTGGTGACGCCCGCCCAGCGGCCGGCGGCGGCCGAGCCGGCGGGCAAACTGCCGATCGGGCTGCACTACGTCCCGACCGACGCGGCGGTGTTCGCCCACGTCGAGTTCGCCGGCCTGTGGAAATCCCCCCTCGGCGACACCTTCCGCAAGCTGAAACTGCCGCCGCTGGAGAAGGCGCTGAAGGAGTTGACCGCCCTGTCCGGCCTCACCCTCGGCGACCTGACGACCGCGACCCTGTACATGCCGGCGCTGAAGGGGCCGCAGGACACGGAGCGGATCGCGGTCATCCTCACCACCGCCAAGCCTTACGACCGCAAGGCCGTCATCGCCGCGCTGGAGGCCACGCCGACCGCCAAGAACGGCAAGTACGAGAACAAGGACAACGTCATCCGCGTCACCCCGATGGGCGGGCAACAGCCGACGCAGTACGCCGACCTGTCGGACGACCGCCGGCTCGTGTTCGGCATCGGGTTGAAGGACGAGCCGAAGTCGGACGCGAACCGGGCGGACGGCCCGCACTCGGCGACGTTCAAACAAGCCGGCGGTGCGGTCCTGCTGGGCGGCGTGAACTTCGCCAACCTGCCGGATGAAATCCGCCGCGACGACGAGAACTTCCCGGCGCAGATGCGGGCCTTCCTGCCCATCGCCAAGAGCGAGACGATTTCCCTGGTCGGCAAACTGGCCGGCAAGGAACTGACCCTGGCAGTCGCCGTCCGCAGCCCGAACAAGCAGCTGGCCGGCGAGGTGGAGAAGTCCCTCGACATCCTGCGCGGGTTGGCCAAGGTCGGTCTGGATGACGCCGGCAAAGAACTGGAGATGGCCATCAAGGGCGGGGACGACTTGGCGGCGCTCCGCCCGCTGGTGAAAGTGGCCGGCGACGTGCTGAAGACGGGCAAACTGGACGTGGACGACCGCACCACCACCGCCACCCTGACTGTGCCGGCCGACGTGCCCTACGCGGCGTTCGTGGAGATGGTCGCCGGCGGCAAGATGACCAGCAACGCCCGGGACCAGAACAACCTGAAACAGCTCGCCCTGTTCATCCACAACTATGAGTCTGTGAACGGCACCATGTGCCCGTCGTACCTGGTGGACAAGAAGGGCAAGCCGACCCTGAGCTGGCGGGTGATGGCCCTGCCCTACGTCGAGCAGGACCAACTCTACAAGAAGTTCAAGCTGGACGAGGCGTGGGACAGCGCCCACAACATGAAGGTGTTCAAGGACCACCCGATGCCGGCGGTGTTCCTGAACAGCGGCGACAAGGCCGAGGACAAGGCCACCCGCTACCGCGTGTTCACCGGCAACGGGGCCGGTTGGGAGCCGACCGGCCGGCTGAAGTTCGCCGACATGACGGACGGCACGTCGAACACCATCGCCATCGCCACGGCCGCTACCGCCGTGCCGTGGACGAAGCCGGACGAACTGGAGTTCGACCCGGAGAAGGAAGTCGGCAAGCTGCTGCACTTCAAGGGCGACCGGTGCAACGTGGCCATGTTCGACGGGTCGGTGCGGGCGGTCAAGAAAACGATCACCGAGGCGACCTTGAAGGCGGCCGTGACGCGCGGCGGGCTAACACACCGAAGAACCAAGAGTCGGCCAACCTACCTCACGCCGAGGCTTCCCCAATGACCCGACTCGTCGTGCTGGCCCTAGCCATCACTCCGTGCGTGCTCCGCGCCGCCGACCCGCTGCCGGTCGAGTTGCAGTACGTCCCGGCCGACGCGGCCGGGTTCGTCCACGTCGATTTCAAACGACTGTGGGCCTCGCCGCTCGGCCAGTCGGCGCGGACGGCGACCGCCCCGGAGGTCGCCCGCCTGACCGCCGCGTGGACGGCCGCCACCGGCCTGACCCTGGACGACGTGGAAACGGTGACGGCGTTCGTGAACAAAGATGACAACGAAGGGCGGTTCGGCCACTCGTTCGCGGTAATCGTCCGAACGGGCAAGCCGTTCGACCGCGCCGGGGTCATCCGCGCGGCGAAAACTCTCGCCGAGAAGACGGAGACGGTCGTGGTGAAGGGCCACGTCGTCACGGTGAAGCGGTTCGACCGACCGGCGTGGCGATTGGACCTATCCGACCCGAACCGTCTCATCTATTCACACGACTGCGAACCCGCGGCCGACCCGAAACGGCCCGACGGTCCGCTCACCCCGCTCCTGCACGCGGCGGCCGCGCAACCGCTGGCCGCCGGGGTCGCGTTCGCCAGTCTCTCCAAGTATTTCCGGCTCCTGTCGGATGCCGGCGGCGACGACATTCGGCCCGATACCGCCATCCTCAAATCCCCGACGGCGCTGGTGGTGGGCCAACTCGCCGCGAAGGAGTTGGTGCTGACCGCCATTGTGCGCGGACCGAACGCCCGCCACGCCGCGAACGTGGAGACGGCCCTCGACCTCGTCCGCCGCGAGACCACGGCGGAACTGAAAACGTGGGCGGCGGACCCCGACCGGGGCGCGCGGGTGAAGCCGTTCGTCGAATTCGCGGTCAAACACCTGCCGGCGGTGACGCTGGCGACCGACGGCCCCGACGCCACCGCGACGGTGGCCCTGCCGACCGACCTGCCCGCCGGCAAACTGCTGGACGTGGCCTTCGACCCGGTGAAGGCGGACGAGCGCGAGGCGAGGCGGCGGCTGTTTCGGATCGCCGTGGCCCTGCACGCCTACCACGACCTGAACGGCTTCCTGCCGCCGTCGCACCACGTCAGCCGGAAGGGGAAGACGACGTTCAGTTGGCGGGTGCTGTTGCTGCCGCACCTGGGCGAGGGGGAGCTGTACAAGAAGTTCAAATTGGACGAGCCGTGGGACGGCGACCACAGCGCGAACGTGTCGAAGGAGAACCCGATGCCGGAGGTGTTCGCCCTGCCCGGCGTGTCGAAGGCCGGCGGGACGGACACCCACTTCCGCGTCTTCTTCGGCAAGGGTGCCGGGTGGGACGTGGACGGCCGGCTTCGGCTCCCGGCGTCGTTTCCGGACGGCACCTCGAACACGCTCGCCCTCGTCACGGCCGCCACCGCCGTGCCGTGGACCAAGCCGGACGAGCTGGAGTTCGACCCGGACGCCGACATGCGGCCGCTGCTCCTGTTCCGCCACGGCCGCTGCCCGGTGGCGATGATCGACGGCGGCACGCGATTGCTGAGGAAGACGGTAGGCGAAATGACGATGAAGCACCTCATCATGAGGGCCGACGGTTTCGTCATCGGCGGCGACTTCTGACCCGACCATTCCCACGAGGCTTCCCATGCTCCGCTCGCTTGCCCTACTCGCCGTCGTCCTGCTGCCGGTCGCGGCCGCGGCGCAGACTCCGACGCCGGACCTCGCCCTGGTGCCCGGCGACGCCCTCGCGGTCCTGCACGTCCGCGTCGCCGACGTGTGGAAGGCGGACGCCATGAAGGACATCCGCAAGGTGTTCGACAAGGCCGGCGCGACCGCGCTCGCCAAACTGGACGACGACTTCACGCCGTCGCCGTCCACCCTGGACCGGGTGACGCTGGTGGTGCTGCCGCCGGGCACCGACTCGCCGCAGCCGCAGTTGGCCACCATCCTGGCCTTCCGCAAGCCCTACGACGCGGCGAAGGTGAAGGCCGCCTACCTGGGTAAGGCGGTGAGCAAGAAGGCCGGCAACAGGGAGTACCTGGCCGACGACAGGTCCGGCATCGCCGTCCACTTCGCCGACGACCGGACGCTGGTCTTCTCCGACGCCAAGATGCTGCCCGCCTTCCTGGAACTGGCCGGCAGGAACGACGGCCCGCTGAAGCCGGCCCTCGCCGTCGCCGCCAAGAACCAGCTCACGTTCGCGCTGAACCCCGCCCGCCTGCCGTTCAAGGCGGCCGAGTTGAAGGAGTTCATGCCCGACCTGGTTCCGCTGATGGCGGCCGAGCGGCTCGTCGTGACCGGCAACGTGACGAAGGAGACCGTCCTCCAGTGGGCGCTCGACTTCCCCACGGCGCAAGAGGCCGCCGCCGGCGGGAAGGCCCTGCGGAAGCTGGCCGAGATCGGCCGGCAGACGCTCGACCCGATTCGCAAGCAGGCCGAGCAGGCGTTCGCCGGACGGCGGAAGGGGGCCGGGTCGCGGTCGCTGGACGAACTGCCGGAGGCGGTCATCGGGCTGGCCGGCCTCGGCGGGCTGAACATCCTCGACGAGTTCCTCGCCGAGCCGCCGCTGACCGTGACGGGGAACACCGTCGGGGTGACGTTGACGATCCCGGAGTGGGCCAGCCAGTACACCGCGCTGGCGATGGCCTCGGCGGGCCTGGCGCTGCCGGCCGTGCAGAAGGTGCGGAACGCCGCCGCCCGGTTGAATTCGTCGAACAACCTGAAGCAGGTCGCCCTGGCCATGCACAACTTCGAGTCCACGCACCAGACGTTCCCCCCGGCCGCGATCGTGGACAAGAAGGGGAAGAAGCTGCTGAGCTGGCGGGTGCAAATCCTGCCGTACATCGATCAGGACAACCTGTACAAGCAGTTCAAACTCGACGAGCCGTGGGACAGCGACCACAACAAGAAGCTGATCGGCAAGATGCCGAAGGTGTACGCCGACCTGCGGGTCGAGGCCCCGAAGCTCGGCCAGACGTACTACAAGGTGTTCGTCGGCAACGGGGCCGGGTTCGACTGGGTGGAGGGGATGAGGATCGCCAACTTCACGGACGGCACGTCGAACACGATCCTGGTCGCGGCCGGCGGCGCGCCGGTGGTCTGGACGCAGCCGGACGACTTCGAGTTCGACCCGGAGAAGAAGTTGCTGCCGGCGGACGTGGTCGGCCCGTTCGACGAACTGCTCGTCGCCTTCTGCGACGGCTCGGTGCGCGTCCTCAGGAAGACGATCGGCGAGGCGACGCTGAAGGCCCTCATCACCCGCGCCGGGGGCGAGGTGATCAGCATCGACGACGACTGATGGGTGGGATCGGGTTTCTGTCGTGGTATCACCCGCCGCGTCACACCTTGGCCAGGGTCGCGGCCTTCACCATCGCCCGCTTGCGGCCGGCTTCCTTCCGCCGGCGGGCGTCGCACGGCTTTTCGTAATGCTCGTGTGCGCGCAGCTCGCGTTTCATGCCGCTCCGCTCGATC
Organism: Fimbriiglobus sp.; assembly: GCA_043745295.1. Classification (GTDB taxonomy): domain Bacteria; phylum Planctomycetota; class Planctomycetia; order Gemmatales; family Gemmataceae; genus JALHQU01. The sequence goes on from JAYTTN010000775.1 coordinate 6,222, forward strand.
AGCTTCTTGAACCGCCGCAGGGCGGCCCCGATGTGCTCTTGGTTGTGCAACCGCATCTTCAGGCCCATGCCGTCTCCTCGTGCGAGAGTGTGAGGGTCACGAAAATCCCCCGCCTGCGGGCGGGGGCGTTGGTCGTCCGACTGCCGTCTCGAACTATCTTAGTAACGGCGGTCGCCGCCGCTACCCCCGCCGAAAGACGGTCGGCTGTCGCGGGCCTGGGCCTCGTTCACCGACAGCGTCCGCCCCTGGTAGGGCAGGCCGTTGGTGGCGGTGATGGCCGCGTCGCCGCCGTCGCTCATCTCGACGAAGCCGAACCCGCGGCTGCGGTTCGTGTTCCGGTCCATCACCACGCTGGCGCTGGTCACCGCCCCGTACTGGGCGAACAGTTCCCGCAAGTCCTCATCCGTGGTGCCGAACGCCAAGTTGCCGACGTACAGTTTCTTGCTCACGAATCACCAAGTGCGGCCCGGTCGGCCGCGACAGTGCGTCGGCGGTCGGCGAAGGTCGAACGCGGCGTGGGGAACGGCCCCTTCGCCCGGCAACAACCCACCGGTCGAGCGATCTGGCGGGCAGCGCGAGAAGGGTATTCTCGAACGACGGCACCAAGACGAGCCTGGGGAGAGTTGTCGGCGGTTCGACAGTCCGGACGGAGTTCGCGGTACGTCCGTAATTGGAAGATTATCCACCCCACCCGCCCCGGTCCAGGCGAATCCGCGCGGATTCGCGGCGCGGGCGAATCGCCTTTCGACGCCCCTTGCCCCGCCGCTATCATGTCCGCATGACGCTCGCCATCCGCGTGAAGAGCCTGGTCAAGACGTACCCCGGCCGCCCGCCGGTCGAGGCCGTTCGCGGCGTCGATCTGGAGATCCCCGCCGGGGAGTGTTTCGGTCTGCTCGGCCCGAACGGGGCCGGCAAGACGACGACGATGGAGATCATCGAAGGCATCCTGCCGCCCACGTCCGGCGAGGTGGAAGTCCTCGGCCGGACGTGGACCCGCGACGACCGCCAGCTCCGCGAGCGGATCGGCATCTCGCTGCAAGAGACCCGCCTCGCCGACAAGCTGACCGTCGCCGAGACGGTGACGATGTTCCGCTCCTTCTACGCCAAGGGCATCGCGCCGGAGAAGGCCATCGGGTTGGTGTCGCTCCAGGAGAAGGCGACGGCGTTTCTCGGCAAGTTGTCCGGCGGGCAGAAGCAGCGGGTGGCGGTGGCGTGCGCCCTCGTCGGCGACCCGGACCTGCTGTTCCTCGACGAGCCGACGACCGGCCTCGACCCGCAGTCCCGCCGGCAACTGTGGGACGTGGTGAACGACTTCAAGGCGACCGGCCGCACGGTCCTGCTCACCACGCACTACATGGACGAGGCCGAGCGACTGTGCGACCGAGTGGCCATCGTGGACATGGGCAAGGTGATCGCCCTGGGCACGCCGAACGAGCTGATCCGCCAGATCGGCGGCGAACACGTCATCGACTTCACCGTGCCCGACGCGGCCGCCCTCCCCGCCGACGAGTTGAGTCGCCTGCCCAACGTGTCCAACGTGCGGGCGACCGGCGGCGGCAACTACTCGCTGTCCGTCACCGAGCCGCACGTCGCGCTGCCGGCCGTGATGAACTGGCTGCGGGAGCGGAACACCACCCTGCTCGGCCTCAGCACCCGCCACACGACGCTGGAAGACGTGTTCGTCACCCTCACCGGCCGCCACCTGCGGGACGGGGATTGATTCCGTCGCCGCTCTGTAAGGTAGTCCGCACTCTCCGAGTGCGGTCTGAAAACCCGCACTCGGAGAGTGCAGACTACCTTCACTTCACCTTCGGAAGCTCGGCGAGGCGGATGTTGCGGAACAGGATGTCGGTGGTCGGGTCGTGGCCCTGGATCGACAGGTGCCCGGCGGCCAGCCGGAGGCCTTTGCGGGGGTTGTCGTCCTTCGGCCGCTCGTCGGTCCAGTTGGCCACCGGGTAGCCGTTCACGAACGTGGCAAAGGTCGGCCCGTGCGCGATCAGAGTCATGTGGAACCACTCCTCGTCGTTCGCCACGACCTCCCGCGCCGCCACCCGCCGGTAGATGGCCCCGGTGCCGCCGTCGCTCGGCTTCGTGCGGTCGCCGTCCTTGAACCCGTTGTGGATCTGCATCTCGTACCCGTTCTGGTACTCCTTGTCGATGCAGCGGAAGAAGACGCCGGAGTTCAGGTTCTTGCCGTTGGTCCGCACTTCGAGTTGCAGGACGAAGTCCCCGTACTTGGCGGCCGTTTGCAGGTCGCCGGGGCCGTTCGTCAGGTGCAGTTCGCCCTTCGGTGTCACCTCCCACTTCGACTTCGCCCGCTTCTCGTCCTGGAACACGCTCCACCCGGTCAAGTCCTTGCCGTTGAAGATCGGCTTGGTGCCGGTCGGCTTGAACAGCAGCAGTTTGATGCCGCGCGGTTTGGCGGACGCGGTGAGGGTCAACGGACCGCCGGGGTGTTCGTCGTCGCCTTCCTCGCCGACCTCGTAGGCCGAGATTTTGCCCGGCGGCAGCGGCACGCCGAAGGTGGTCGTCGCTTTCGCGGGAAGAGCTAAGACGCCGTCTTTCACGGTCACGCCGTCGGACACCTTCCAGCCGAAGGTCGATTTGCCGTCGAACAGCGCGACCCAGCCGTCTTCGAGCATCTTCGCCGGCAGCGGCAGCTTCGGGTCGGCGGCGGCGGCGAACGCGGGAATCAGCGCGACGAGCGCGGCGCGGACGTACATGGGCACGGCTCCGAGGTGGGGGAGGAACCGAAGTGTTTTACGAACCGGGGCGGCAGGCCGTGCCTCCGGATCGGGGAACGGCCGCGAGGATCGCAAAGTGTCCCCCTGTTCCCGAACCGAACGGGGCCATGAAACGGGGCCAGGGGGTGAGGTCTTCCGTCAACTGCTGACATTTCACCACCGCCTCGGCTCGGCTACACTTCCCCATCTGCACCCCGCCCCACTGGGTTCCCGCCATGCGCGCACTCGCCCTGATCCTGCTGGTCGCGTCCGTCGCCGTGGCGCAGGAACCGGCCCCGCCGACGGGCTTCCAGCGGGTGAAGCTGAACGGCCACACGTTCACGATCCAAGACGGGTTCAGCATCGAACTCGCGGCGAAGGCCCCGCAGGTGGATCGCCCGGTGACGATGGCGCTGGACGACCAGGGCCGGCTGTACGTCGCCGACTCGTCCGGCGACAACTCCCGGCCGACGGACCAGATCAAGAACCCGACCCACCGCGTCGTCCGGCTGGAGAGCAGCAAGAAGGACGGCGTGTACGACAAGAGTGTGGTGTTCGCCGACAAGCTCTCCTTCCTGCAAGGGACGATGTGGCACAAGGGGTCGCTGTACGTCGCCGCTCCGCCGAAGGTGCTGAAACTGACCGACACCGACGGCGATGGTGTGGCCGACAAGCGGGAGACGTGGTTCGACGGCGGCACCCTCACCGGCTGCGCCAACGACCTGCACGGCCCGTACCTCGGACCCGACGGCCTCTTCTACTGGACGAAGGGCGCGTTCGCCAAGCAGGACGTGCCGCTGAAGAACGGCAAGGTGTTGACCACCCGCGCCGCACACGTCTTCCGCGCCAAACCCGACGCCAGCGACATCGAAGTGGTGATGACCGGCGGCATGGACAATCCGGTCGGGGTGGCCTTCCTGCCGACCGGCGAGACGTTCGTCTCCTGCACGTTCGTACAACACCCGGCCGGCGGCAAGCGGGACGCCATCCTGCACTGCGCCTACGGCGCGGTGTACGGCAAGGATCACGACCCGATCCGCGAACAGCCGTGGACGGACACGCAGTTCGCCGAGCCGATGACGCACCTCGGCCCGGCCGCACCCGCCGGCCTGCACGCTTACCGGTCCAAGCATTTCGGGACGGACTTCGCCGGCAACCTGTTCTGCTCCCAGTTCAACATGGCGAAGGTGAGCCGGCACGTCCTGAAGCCGAAGGGGGCGACGTTCGAGACCGTCGATTCCGACTTCGTGACCTCGGACGTGAAGGACTTCCACCCGACGGACGTGATCGAGGACGCCGACGGCAGCCTGCTCATTGCCGACACCGGCGGCTGGTACAAGCTGTGCTGCCCCAGCTCGGTGCTTGAGAAAAAGGACGTGCTGGGGGCCATCTACCGCGTGCGGAAGGTGAACGGGGCGAAGGCGGCCCCGGTGTCGTGGCCGCCGCTGCGGGCACCCAAGCCGGTGACGCTGGCCAGCGTGAACCCGCACGACCGCCTCCGCGCGGTGGAGAACGTCGGCCGCACGCAGGCGAAGGGCCGATTGCAAGCCCTTGCGGACTTGCTGTCGAACGACGACCGCGACCCCGTTCTGACACGCGCCGTCGTGCAGGCGATGACCGACCTCGGCGACGCGAAGGAGCTGCGCCGCCTCCGCGACACGTCGGGGGCCGCCGCCGTCGCGCGGGCCGCGCTCCTCGCCCTCGCGGCGCTGCCCAAGGCCCTCGAATTCGCCGACCTGGTGCCGTTCCTGTCGGTGCAAAACGCCGCGCTGCGGGACGCGGCCTGGTTCATCGCCGAACGCCGCGCGGACTGGTCGGCCCTACTCGCGCTGTACTTCGACAAGCGGCTGGCCGGCGATCTGGACAAGCCCGACGCCACCGATTGGGACGCGCGGCTGGGACGCTTCGCCGGTCGCGCGGAGGTGCAGAAGTTGCTCGTCCGCCACGCCAAGAACCCCGTGGTGTTGAAGGCGCTGGCCGAGGCGAAGCCGAAAGACCTCGTCCCCGAATGGCTGCCGGTGCTGGCCGACGCGCTCGCGCCGGCGGACCCCCTCCGCGACTCGATGCGGCCGGTCGAATCGGTGCGCGTGGCGCTGTCGCTGCTGAAGCCGTTCCCGACGGACGCCAAACAGTACGACACCGTGCGGAAGCGGCTGCTCGACGTGTCCACCCACGTCCCGTACCCGGCGGACCTGCGGTTGCAAGCCGCCGCTCTGTCGGTCGGCGAACTCACGCCGGACCTGTTCGCCTTCTGCCTGTTCTCAATCGCGGCCGAGAAGCCGGGCACCGTCCGCGCCGCCGCCGCCGACATCCTGACGCGGGCGAAGCTGACGGACAAGCAACTGCTCGCCCTCGCGGACGCGCTGCCGAAGGCGTCACCGACGGAGATCGGCCGGCTGGTGGAGGCGTTCGGCAAATCGACCGAGGCGGCCGTCGGTACGGCGCTGGTGACGGCGCTGAAGCAACCGAAGGTGCGGGCCGTCGTCCGGACGGAGTCGCTGAAACCGCTGCTGGCGAAGTACGCCGCGCCGGTGCCGACCGAGGCCGCCGCCGTGTACGAATTGCTGGAAGCCGATCGCAAGGACCAGAAGAAGAAGCTGGACGAGTTGAAAACCCAGATGAAAGCCGGCGACGCGCGGCGCGGGCACCTGATCTTCAGCAGCGCCAAGGCGTCGTGCGCGGCGTGCCACAAGATCGCCTACGTCGGCGGGGCCATCGGCCCGGACTTGACCAAGATCGGCGGCATCCGCACCGAGACCGACCTGCTCGAAGCCATCGTCTTCCCGAGCGCCAGCTTCGTGCGGAGTTACGAGCCGGTGCAGGTGACGACGCTCGACGGTCGCACGTTCAACGGCATCCTGAAGGCCGACGCGCCGGCCGAGGTGGTGCTGACCCTCAGCGCGACGGAGGAGGTGCGGATCGCCCGCAAGGACATCGACGCGATGAAGCCGGGCACGGTGTCGGTCATGCCCGCCGGCCTGGACCAGCAGCTCACCCCGCAAGACCTGGCCGACCTGATTGCGTTCCTGAAGGACCGGAAGTGACGAGTACAATGTCGCAGCCCACCGGAGGATTCGCCGATGTCCGCGCTGCTCGCCCCGCCGCCCGTCGCCCGCCCCGCCGCCGTCCCACTCCTCACGGCCGAGGAGTTCTACGCCCGGTACGGCCGCGGCGGACACGAACTCGTGGATGGCGTCGTCACGGAGGTTCCCATGCCGGGTTTCAAACACGGTTTGGTTTGCGTGGCGCTGTCCCGGATCGTCGGAGACTTCGTCGCGGCGAATGGTCAAGGCCGCGTCGCCTCGAACGACACGCTCTTCCAGTTGCGGCGCGGCCCGGACACCCTTCGGGGGCCGGACCTCCTGTTCGTCAGCTTCGACACGCTGCCGAAGGAGTCGGTTCCGGACGGCCCGCTGACGGTGATCCCGGAGCTGGTGTTCGAGGTGCGGTCGCCATCCGACCCGTGGGCTGAGGTGATCGAGAAGATGCTGGAGTACCTGAAGACCGGCGTGAAGGTGGTCGTCATCCTGGACCCGAAGACGCGATCGGCGTCGGTGTTCCGCCCGCAGGACCGGCAAGAGATGCTGGAAGCCGACCAGACGCTGACCATTCCCGACGTGCTGCCGGGGTTCGCGGTGGTCGTCGGCCGCTTCTTCGTGTGACCGACGACGGGCCGCGACCGCCGGGGAGCGTCTTGCTCAA
>JAYTTN010000776.1:0-3379 GCA_043745295.1 Fimbriiglobus sp.
ATCGAGCTGCCGCCGGGCGTGGAATTGGCGTGGGACGGGTTGAGAATTCATTTCTGATGCAGGGCTCCCCTCGTGGGTGCCCCGACATTACCCTCTCCCCTTTCCCGCATAAGTATTCATCTCGGTTAGCACCTGATCCATGTACACGTCGTGGGACGCGACGGGGATGTCCGGGAACATCTGGCACTCGAAGGCCAGTGCCACCAGCGGGGCGTCCGGGCGGGCGCGGGACAGCAGCCGGTCGTAGTACCCCTTCCCCTGCCCCATTCGCGACCCGTCCGGCGCGAACGCGGTGCCCGGCACCATCACGAGGTCGAGTTCCTCCGGCTCCACGCGCTTCGCGGGCCGCCGCCGCAACTCGTCCTTCGGCTCCAGAATCTTGTAGGCTCCTTCCGCCAGTTCGCTCATGTCTTCCAGCAGGAAGAGTTCGAGTTCGTTCGTCTCGACGATGCACCACGGTATCACCACCCGCTTGCCGTGCGTCAGGGCTTCGGGCAGCGTGTGGCGGGTGCGGACCTCGCTGCCGGCGTCCACGTACCACATCACCGTTTTCGCGGCGGCGTAGGCGGGCAGCGCCAGGAACTTCGCGCAGATGGCGCGGCTGACGGCGTCCTTGTCTTTCTGGGCGACGCGGTTCTTGCGGGCCTGCTCGCGGATGGCGGCCTTGCGGGCCTGCGGGTCGTCGGGCGAACAAAGACTCTATCGCTTCTCCAGCTTCGCCCGCAGGTGGGCGATTTGCCGCAGGCGCACCTCGGCGGTGGCGTCGGCTTCGAACTTCAGGTTTTGACCGCTGACCGACTCCAAGAGTCGGTGCGCGAGATGCCGCACTTCCATTTCCCGCATCTCCAGCGCCTCCAATAGCACCGGCACGGCGGCCGGCCCACGGGCCGAGAGTTCCCGTAGCGCCGCCGGCCTCGTCGTTTCGTCTTTCAACTGGGTCACCAGCCGCCGCATCTTCTCCTGTTCGAGAAGCTGCTGGGTCGAACCGCCGAACGCCGCGCGGGGCGGCGGCGGAATAGTCGGTGCCGGCGGGGGCGGTTCCGGCGCGAGGGCGATGATCGGTTCGTCGGTCGGGTCGTCCGGTTCCAGGTCGAGGACCATCGGGCTGGACTGGAGCGTCGGTCGGGCCGACGGCGGGGCCGCGACGGCTCCGCGGCCGCCAGGGATGCTGCCGCCGAACCCGTCCTCGACGAACGTGTTGCCGAGGTACTCGCGGATGGCAATCGGGTCGCGGATCAGTTCCGCCGGCGTGCCCTGGGTCACCACCTTGCCGGCCTGGATGAGGTAGCTGCGGTCGGTGATCTTCAGCACTTCGCGGACGTTGTGATCGGTCAGCAGGATGCCGATCCCCTGCTCCGCCAGCTCGCGAATGTTCTGCCGGATGTCCTCGGTCGTCTTCGGGTCCACCGCCGCGAACGGCTCGTCCAGCAGGATGAGCAGCGGCTCGCACACGAGGCAGCGGGCGATCTCCAGCCGCCGCTTCTCGCCGCCGGAACACCGCCCCGCCGGGTTGTGCCGGACTTCCAGCAGGTTGAACCGCGCCAGCGCCTGCTCGGTCCGCTCCCAGCGTTCGGCGCGGGTGAGCTTGCGGCCGAGCGTCCGGCTGCGCGGCAGCGCTTCCAGGATGGCAATCAGATTTTGCTCGACGGTCAACTTCTTGAAGATGCTCTGCTCTTGGGACAGGTAGCCCATGCCGAGGCGGGCGCGGCGGAACATGGGCAGCGCGGTCACGTCCTCGCCGTCGAACAGCACCCGCCCGCCGTTCGGCGTCACCTGCCCGGTGGTCATGCGGAAGCTGGTCGTCTTGCCGGCCCCGTTCGACCCGAGCAGGCCGACCACCTCGCCGGCGTTCACCGTGTACGAGACGCCGTCCACGACCTTCCGCGGGCCGTACCACTTCTCCAGTCCTTCGGCTCTGAGCAGCGACATCTGAAGTAGCTCCAACGTTGCGTGTTCTTCGACCTCCCAAGACCCAGGGCTTCCGCCCTGGGCTGGGAAAGCCGGCCGCTTCGCGGCGCAAGAACCGACTCCGGGAATCCGATGTTCGTTTTCGACCCGAAGGGGCCGCCGTCCTCAGCCCAGGGCGGAAGCCCTGGGTGCGGTTTCGGACCGACTCACGCCGCCTGCGCCGGGTCGATCACCCGCCACTCCTGCATGTCCAGGTAGTGCTTGGTGGACTTCTCGCGGCTGGGGAAGAAGCGGAAGTCGGTGCTGACGCGGGTGCGGTCGGAGGTGTTCGCCACCGACCCGTGGACGACCCAGCGGTTCAACACCAGGCAGTCGCCGGGGTTCATGACGCAGTGAACGCCCGGATGGTCGCCCGTCGCCACCCCCTCGAACCAGAACTTCCGCCCCTTGTCGGTCAGCAGCTCCAGGGGCTTGTTCGTGTGCTCGTACACCATTACCCCGCCGCACTTCTCGTCGATGGGGACGAACGGCACCCACACCGTGACGAAGTCGGTCATGTGCGGGTTGTAGCTGACATCCTGGTGCGCGGGAACCCCGGCGTGCTTGTTGCCGGGCAGGACGTACCGCGACGTGGGCGGCATGTGCAGGAACAACTCGTCGTCGTCCAGGACCGTTTCCAGCACCCGCCGCAAACCGACCGCCTTCGGCACCGCCCACATATTCGGCGACAGCCGGGCGTCCAGCGGGAAGTGGCCGGACATCATGTTCCGCAGGTTCTGGTCGAGCTGGTCGAACCGCTCCTCGGTGGCTTTGTCGATGGCGGCGCACAGGCTCGGCATGTCGCCGGTGCCGAAGGTGCGGTGCAGCTCGGCCAGCATGACGTTCATCTCGCCGACGAGGTGGTCGCGCACCGCCCCCACTTCGTCCGGGGCGAACACGCCGCGGAACACTTGATACCCGTGTTCGCGGAAGCAGGACAGGTCCATGATCGGAAGCTCCGTGACACTCTTGCGAGCCGCGACCGCGAGGGAGCGGCAGGTGGAATTCGAAGACGCCGCTCCCTCACGGTCGCGGCTCGCAAGTCACTCCTTCACCACATACCCGGCCGGGGCGTTCGTCCACGGGAACGTCTTCACCCGCACGCCCGGCAGCCCGGCCAGCAGTTCGTCCACCGCCTGCGTCTCGCCCGGCCACTGCTTGATGGCGTACTCGTCGAAGATGATGACCCCGCCGCGCGACAGCTTCGGCCAGAACGCCTCGACCGCCGCCTTCGTCGGTTTGTACAGGTCCACGTCCATGTGGATCAGGCTGAACCGCACGCCGGGGTTGTCGGCGACGAACTTCGCCGGCGTCTGGGCGATGTCGCCGGGCACCAGTTGGACGCGGTCCTTCCACGGGACGAACCGGTCCTGGTCGAAGATGGCGATGGCGTTCTTCAGCTCCTCGAAATACTGCTCCGGGGAGAACCCGC
>JAYTTN010000777.1:0-12622 GCA_043745295.1 Fimbriiglobus sp.
CCTCGGCGCAAACCCCTCACCCGGAAGGGCTTCGCCCTTCCGACCTCTCCCCAACGGGGAGAGGTGGGGCGTGAACGAGCGTCCCCAACTGCGTAACCATAGCGCTATCGCACGGCCGTTCCCCTGCCCCGCGACATCCGGGCACGGGCGGCAACCGGACAGCACCGGGTGACGGCGAAATCGTTCCGCCGGGCCGGAAACGAATGGCGCACCCGACCGTCGGCCGGGAATTTTTGGCGACGGGCTGTTGACGGGGAGGAATGGAGGGGTTAATCATATGTGGTTAGTGCGAATGATACGGACGCGCCGCGCGCTCGACCGCGACCGCCGCCGGCCCGCCGCTCCCGCCCCACCGACCAAGGAGTCCCCGCATCCCTCCGTTCGATCGTAGCGGCCCGCCCCGCGCCCCGGCCGGCCCCCGCATGAATGAGCAAATCCGCATCAGCCCCATCCGCCTGATCGGCGCGGAAGGCGAGCAGCACGGCATCGTCCCCACCGCCCAAGCCCAGGAGATGGCCCGCGAACTCGGCCTCGACCTGGTCGAAGTGGCGGACAAGGAGCGGCCGCCGGTGTGCAAGATCATGGACTTCCGCAAGCACAAGTACGCCCAGTCCAAGAAGCAGGCCACCAAGACGCACCAGCAGAAGCTGAAGGAACTCCGCGTCCGCCCGAAGACGGGCGAACACGACGTGGACACCCGCGTCGCCCAGGCGCGGAAGTTCCTGGAGCACGGCGACAAGGTGATGATCAAGGTGCAGTTCCGCGGGCGGGAGATGCAGCACATCGAGGAAGGCCGGCGCATCCTCGACGCCATGCTCGAGGACCTGCTGGAGTGCTGCAAGGTGGAGACGCCGCCGCGGATGGAAGGCAAGCAGATGATGGCGCTGCTCGCGCCGAAGGGGACCGGGAGCGGCAACCCGGCCAAGCCGGCCAAGCCGAACCCGCCCAGACCGGCCGCGCCGAAGCCCCCAAAACCGGTCGATCCCGCCGCCGCCAAGCCGCCGACCGACGCCCCGCTCGCGCCGGCCCCCGCGCCGCCGGTCGGCCCGCCCCCGACCGCCGCCGGCACCCGCCCGGCTGCCCCGATGCCGGCCGGCAAACCGCCGCTGCTGCCGACCAAGCCGCCCGCCCCGCCGCCGGCGAGTTAAGTCCGCCGAGCCGCCCGATCCATTCCGGGTCGGCGCGAGCCTCTCCCAAGAGTGGAACGGATCACCCTTGCGAGACCGAATTCCGCCGAATCGCAGCCGTTCGCTCCTCGAACGGCTGCGATTCGAGGTGATCGGGTCCGAATGGCTTGTCTCTGTAACCGGGAATCACTTCTTCTCATTCGGCATCCGCAGGCCGATGTCGTCGCCCGGCGGGTTGTCTTGAAGCATGTGGCCGCCGTCGTCGGTGCCGTTCGGCCCAACCGAGTACAGTTCATACCCCGCCGCGCTCGACTTGTAAATCAGTTCCTTCCCGGAGTACAGGTCGCCGGGGATCGCCGCCGCGTATTTGGGCACCAGGTCGGCCAGCTTCACCGGGTACGACTTCTTGTCGGCGAAGTGGGCGGCCAGCGCGAACGCCAGCACCTCGGTGCGGAACTGCACCTCTTGCCGGTCGGCCGCCTCGCTCACTTTGCTCACCGTCGGAATGAACATCACCACCAGCCGTTCGCCCAGGTCCAACGCCGTTCGTTCGCGATTCAGCTCTTTCAACTCGGCGTCGATGACTTGCAGCGCCGCAACGCGCTCGGCACGGGCCGGCTGACGGAGCACGGCGGCCAGGCGGTCGTACCAGCCGTTGCCGGCGCGCAACGCCTTGTTCCAGTCCAGGCGGGGGAGGGACGCGGCGAGGACTTCCTGCGCCTCATCGCGGTTGTTGCCGTCGAACAACCCCTTCAGTGCCTCGGCTCCATCCCGGCGGATGAACTGGCACACGTCCAGGAACGTGAACCGCTCGCTAACGTCCACTTTGTCCGCCAGCGACGAAAACGGCGGTAGCTTGGCCAACTCGTCCCGCCAAGCGAGCGCCTGCTTGGCAGTCGGCCGCGCCGCTTCGAGCAGCCGCAGGGCCGAGTTGCGGGCGATAGAGTCGATGGCGAACCCGACCAGCGACTCGATCAGCGTCCCGCCTTGCCCCGTCAGTCGGGCGAGGCGGTGCATCGTCAGCACGTCCGCCCACGCCACGTCGTACTTCTTGTCCCCGCACCGCATCATCACCCGCAGGCTCAGAACGGAGGCGATCTCCCGGCACTTCTGCACCAGCGGCAGCAGCGCACCGATCATACTTCCCCGCGCTCCGTCGGGCGTGCGACTGACGAGCGGGTGAAAGTAATGCGGTCGCCGGGCGGCTTCGGCGGCGACGGCCAGCGGCTTCTCGTTGGCCGTCACCCAGTCGAAGGTCTTCGGGTCGTCAGCCGCCGTCCACGGCCGGTTGCGGAGTTCACTTTGCCGCTCGTGGAACGCTTGCTGGTTCTGGCCCTGAACTTCTTCGCGGAAGTATTCGTGCGTCTTCAGCAGATAGTCGCCCTCGTCTGGCGGCGGAGTGGTGCCGAGCCACCTGTACACGTCCGGGTGCATGGGACGGCCTTCCGGCTTCGGGCCGAACGCCTTCAGCAACAGCACGACGGCATTCGTGTCGGCAGTGGTCTTACCCCTCAGCCGCTCGTTCAGAGCGGTCTCGTAGTTGATCAGTCCGCCGGCGTCGAGCGGCCCGTCGAGGACGGTCGTGTCCTTGCCGGGAGTGATCGGCTGACCCGTCTTGGTCCGCTTGGCCGCGAAGAACACCAGCGCGACGGCGACGACCGGGCACAGCACCGCGAGCAGGGCACGACGGGACATGACGACGCCTCGGAGTGGGATTGTGTTAGCCCGCCGCGCGAACACGGGTCAAACCGCGATTTCGGACAGTCGTGGACCGTGACACCGCGTCGGCCAACGGCCCTTGCTGGCGCGGCGGGCTAACAAAACCAAGCCGCACCGTCACTTCTTCGCCGGGCCGATGTCCGGCGTCGGCCACACCTTCTTCTCATTCGGCATCCGCAGGCCGTAGTCGTCGCCCGGCGGGTCGTCTTGAAGCATGTGGCCGCCGTCGTCCGTCCCGTTCCGGCCGACCGAGTACAACTCGTACCCGGTCGCCGTCGGCTTGTAAAGCAGTGCCTTGCCGGAGTACGTGTCGCCGGGGATCGCCGCCGCGTATTTGGGCACCAGGTCGGCCAGCTTCGCCGGGTACGACTTCTTGTCGGCGAAGTGGGCGGCCAGCGCGAACGCCAGCACCTCGGTGCGGAACTGCACCTCCTGGCGGTCGGCCGCCTCGCTCACCTTCGCCACCGCCGGCATCACCAACCCCGTGAGAAGGTCGCCGGTCCGGTCACTGGCGGCCGCCCGCTTGTCGGCTTGTCCGCTGTCGCGGATGATGCCGTCGAAGTCCGCCGCCGCCTTCGCCGTCTTCAAGTCGGCGTTCATCGCGGCGAGAGCCGCCAGCCGGTCGGCGCGAGTCGACTTCCGCATCGCCGCCGCCATCCGGTCGTGCCACTTGTTGCCGGTCTTCAGCACGCGGTCCCAGTCGAGCCGCGCCAGCGTCGCCTCGACCGCTTCCTTCGGGGCGTCCGGCAGGTCGCGGTCGAGCAGGCCGGCCATGGACCGGAACCCGTCCCGTCGGATGAACTGGGCGCAGTCGAGGAACATGAACCGCTCGAACAGGTCGATCTTGTCCGCCAGCGGCGGCATCGGCGGGAGCTTGGCGAGGTCATCCCGCCACGCCAGCGCCTGCTTCGCGTCGGGTTTGGCCGCTTCGAGGAACCGTAGCGCCTGCCCGCGGGCGATGGCATCGATGGCGATGCCGACGAGCAGTTCGATCGGGCACGCCCCCTTCCCGATCAGCCGGCCGAGGCGGTGCATCGTCATCACGTCCTGCCACGCCGCGTCGAACTTCTTCTCCCCGCAGCGGAGCATGACCCGGAGGCTGAGGATCGACGCCAACTCGCGCGTCCGCTGCACCATCGACAGCAGGCAGCCGATCAGCGGCCCCCGCGTGCCGTTCGGGTTGCGGGCGATGAACGGGTAGAAGTAGTCCGGCCGCCGGGCCGCCTCCGCGACCAGTTTCAGCGGCTTCTCGTTGACCGCGAGCCACTCGGCCAGCTTCGGCTCCTCCTTCGCCGTCCACGGTCTGGCGCGAAGGTCGGCCTCGCGGTCCCAGAACGCCTGCGGGTCGTCGCTGCGGATTTCGTCCTCGAACAGTTCGATCTGGCGGACGACGTAGTCCCCCTTCTCCGGCAGTTGGGCCACGCCGAGCCACTTGTAGTAGTCGGCGTGCAGCAGCGACCCCTCCGGCTTCGGCCCGATGGCCTTCAGGAGCAGCACCACGGCGTTCGTGTCGGCGGTGCTTTTGCCCTTCATCCGCTCGTTCAGCGCCGTCTCGTAGTCGATGGTCCCGTCCCTGTCGAACGGCCCGGTCACGACGGTCGCGTCCTTGCCGGTCGTCACCGGCGGCAACGCGCGGGGCGGATCGACGGCCAGCAGGACACCAGTCAGGGCGAACGCCGCGGCGACGGCGACGAGGGTGCGGAACGGCATGGCCGACCTCCGATGGGATGCGGTTGTGATACCGAAATCGGGAGTGCGATGAGACTGGACAACGGAAGACATCTTGCGTACAGTAGTGTATATGCGCTCCGTTTTTGGGTTTGTCAAATAATTCCGCGCGGAATTGGGGAAGTATTTTTCGCCCCCCTCCGGACGCGACGGAATGAAGACCCCACCCCCCGGCCCCCTCCCCGTCCCGGAGAGGGGGTGTTCGACAGGACATCGCGGCCGAAGTTCCGACGGGCGATTCGGGCACCCACGGGGGTTTCACCCGACGATTCCCCATTGAACACCCCCTCTCCATTTATGGGGAGGGGCCGGGGGGGTGGGGTCTTCGCTCGGCAGCACGCAACGCCCACTTCGGCCGGGACCAAAATGAGCGATTTCTCACCGGTCTCGACATTGAACCTTCACACGGCTTCCGCTCCACTCACCTCATCCGGTTCCTACTGGGGAGTGTTCCGATGAATCGATTGCTCGCGCTGGCGGTGACGGCGGTGGTGGTCGGTGGGGTGGCGTTCGTGGCGGTGGCGCAACAGGACAAGACGGGGCCGGCGACCTCCGTTACGGCCGTGTCGAAGTTCGACATCACCGAGGAGAAGAAGAACCCGTGGACCGGGCTGACGGCCAACTGGTCGCCGGAGCAGTTCCAATTCGCCGTCGTCGCCGACCGCACCGGCGGGCACCGCAAGGGGGTGTTCAGCCGGGCCGTGCAGCAGATCAACCTGATGCAGCCGGAGTTCGTGATGAGCGTCGGCGACCTGATCGAGGGGTCGCAGAACGCCGACGTGAACCGCAAGCAGTGGGACGAGTTCGACGGGTACGCCAGGCAGTTCCGGATGCCGTTCTTCTACTGCCCCGGCAACCACGACATGCAGAGCCTGGTCAAGCAGGAGGTGTGGACCGAGCGGCTCGGCCGCAAGTACTACCACTTCGCGTACAAGAACTGCCTGTTCGTCGTCCTGAACGACATGGACTTCGAGGCCGACGACCCGAAGGATCCGCCGAAAGTCAGCCGCGGGCTGCGGGTCGGCAAGCGGCAGCGGGAGGCGGTGGCCGCCGCGCTGAAGGCGTACCCGAACGCGCCGCACACCTTCCTGTTCGTCCACCACCCGGTGTGGGCGCAGTTCAACCTCGCCGACACCGGCTGGACGGAACTCGAAGAGGTGCTGACAGGACGGGCGTACACTTTTTTCTGCGGGCACGTCCACACCTACAAGAAGTACGTCCGCAATGGGGCCAACTACTACCAACTGGCCACCACCGGCGGCGGCAGCGCGCTGCGGGGGCCGGAGTACGGCGAGTTCGACCAGATCGGCTGGGTGAGCGTCGGCAAGGGCGGCACCCCGACGCTGGCGAACGTGCTGCTCAACGGCATCCTGAAGGACGACCTGCTCCCGTTCCCCACCGAGGAGCCGGGGAACGAGCCGCCGGCGTTGGCCGCCGCCGTCACCGGCGTGGTGAAGTGGCGGGGCAAGTCGGTGGACAGCCTGCTGCTCACTTTCACGCAGGTCGCGGCCGCCGAGGGGCCGCCGTTCGTCGGCACCGCGAAGACGGCGCTCGACGGCAGCTTCGCCGTGTACGGCGTCCGGGCGGCGGCGGGGCTGAGGCCGGGTCGGTATGTTGTCACGCTGGCGGCTGCCTCGCCGCTGGTGATCGACCCGAAGGCGAAGCCCCGCGCGGTGGCCTTCCCGGAGAAGTTCACGGCCCTGCACACCAGCCCGTGGAAGATCGAAGTGAAGGCCGACGCCACCAACCGGTTCGAGCTGGTCATCGACGTGCCGATGGAGAAGAAGGAGTGACGGCCGTGGAATCCTGCACGTCTTAGCGATCCGGCGGCGTGAGCCGCCTGGGTGGACTTGACCCAGGCGGCTCACCGGGTACTTTCGCAAACCTTCCCTGGAACGGGCGGCGGGAATGTGGTAGCACGGGTGCCCTGCCACCCGGAACCCGCCACCGTGACTGTCCGCCCGCGCACCGCCGCCGTGCTGCTCATCGCCGTCGCCACCCTACTCCGCCTCGGCTGGGCGGCGGCGCTGCCGGCGACCACCGACGAGGCGTACCACTGGCAATACACGCTTCACCCGGCGCTCAGCTACTTCGACCACCCGCCGATGACGATGCTGGTGGCGCAGGCCGGCATCGCCGTCTGCGGCGGGTGGGTGCATCCGTTCTCGCTGCGGCTCGGCTTCGTCCTGCTGTGCGCCGGCACGTCGTGGTTCCTGTACCGCTGGACGGCCCGCTGGTTCGGCGACCGGGCCGGCGTCTGGGCCGTCCTCGGCTTCACGCTGTCGCATTACCTGACCGCGTTCGGCGGCCCGTTCGCGCTGCCCGATTCGCCGCTCTTCTTCTTCGCCATCCTGACGTGGTGGCAGGCGAGTGAGGCGGCCCTTTCGCCGGTGCCGGGGCGTCATCTCGCCCGCTGGCTCCTGGTCGGCGTCGGCTTCGGCGGCGCGCTGCTGAGCAAGTACCACGCGATCCTGCTGCCGGCCGGGGTGGTGGCGTTCGCCGCCGTCACGCCGGGCGCGCGGCGACTGCTCCGCGCGCCGGGGCCGTACCTCGCCGTCCTCGTCGGCTCCCTCGTCTTCAGTCCGGTCCTGTACTGGAACGCGACGCACGAGTGGGCGAGCTTCAAATTCCAGGGCGGGCGGATGGGCGGCGGCGGGTCGCCGCTGGCGCACGGCGGGCCGCTGGTGTGGCTCGTCGGGCCGCTCCTGTTCCTGCTGCCGTGGATGTGGTTCTGGCTGGCGCTCGAACTCGGCCGGCGGGTCGCTCGGTTCGGCACCGTGGTCGGCATCGACCGACTGCTGATCTGCCTGGCGGCCGTGCCCCTGACGTTCTTCCTCGCCAACTCCTGCCTGACGGGGAAGGTCCTCCCGCACTGGCCGCTGGTGGGGTTCCTGCCGCTGTTCCCACTGGCCGGCGCGCGGTGGGCGTCGCTTCACCTGCGTTACCCCCGCCGGGTGGGGGCGATGGCCGTCGGCTGGGTTCTCGCGGAACTCGCCCTCCTCGCCGCGATCCTCGTCCAGGTGAACACCGGCCGAATTCCCGTGCCGCACGGGACGTTCGACGAGACGAAGGCGTTCAGCGGGTGGGAGTCGGTCGTGGCGGAACTCGACGCGCGGGGCGCGCTGGCCGAACCCGACGGGTTCCTCGTCACGAACCGCTGGGACGACTCCGCGCAGCTGGCGTTCGCCGTCCGCAACCGCATCCCGGTGGCCTGCTACCACTCGTTCGACGCGCGCGGGTTCGCGCTCTGGTCGAAGCCGGACGACTACCTCGGCCGCACCGGGTACCTGGTGCTGGTGGACCAGCCGGACGAGGCGGACGTGTTCCGGCAGTTCGGTGACTTCTTCCGATCCATGACGAAGTTCGCCGAGTTCCCGATGACGCGCGGCGGGGTGCCGTTCCGCCCGGTGCGGGTGTACCGCTGCGAGGGCCAGCGCCTGCCGTATCCGTTCGATTACACGATCCGCGGCAGGTGAGGCGGCCGCGCGGGTTTCGCCCGTCGGCAAAGTGAGCGGCTTTTCGCCCATCCCGCACGGAACTGTTCCACCCGGCCGGGCGTTGAAGTATGGTAGAGGAAGCCGCATCCCCCAGGTGATTCGCCATGCCCCGCCCCGACCGCCGCGACGAATGGGACGACCGCCCCAGTGACGCCCGCCCGCCTCGGCGGAAAGGCTCCGCGTCGTTCGGCGCGACGCTCCTGGCCGCCGCCGGGTTCGGGCTGACGCTCATCGCCGGCGGGGTGATCGGGTTCGCCGCCGGCCGGTCGCCGCGGGAAGTCGAAAAGCCCAAGGCGATCGAGCTGGCGGACAACACGCCGCCGGTGGTCAAGCCGCCGGTCGTGCCGCCGCCCACCCCGACCCCGGAACCGAAACCGAAACCGGAGGTGAAGAAACCGGAACCGAAGAAGCAGCCCGACCCGCCCAAGAAGCAGCCCGACCCGCCCAAGAAAGTCGATCCGCCGAAGAAGGTGGATCCGCCCACGCCGCCCGTCAACCCGCCGGCGGGAGTGGCGGTGTCGTTCCAGAAGGAGGTGTTCCCGATCTTCAAGGCGAAGTGCAACATCTGCCACGGCGACGTGAAAGGCCCGAAGGGCGACCTCGACCTGCGGACGCTGGCCGGCGCGATCAAGGGCGGGGACAACGGCGCGGGGGCGAAGCCGGGCAAGCTGGACGACGGCACGATCTGGAAGAGCCTCGACGACGGGACCATGCCGCCGGCCGGCAAGGAGAAGCTGACGGCGGCCGAGATGAAGACCGTCAAGGACTGGATTCTGGCCGGGGCGAAGTGACCATCCGAGCCGGACGCGTGAGCGACGGTCTGCTCTGACAACCGTCGCTCACGCTTCCGACTCTGTGCAAGACCGTCGCTCGCGCTTCCGGCTCGGATCACTTGCGGTCCTCGTAAGTGTTCACTTCGCCGCCATCCACGGTGATGAATGCCCGAAGTTGCTCGTCGGTGATCTTGTCCCGTCGCAGCGACCGCACCGAGCCGTCCAGCATCACGACGCGGAACTTACCCGTCTTCGGGTCGCCCAAGGCGGGTAGCTTCTTCGGGTCGAACGGCAGATCGCCCGGCTTGGCCCAGTTCACCGCCTCCGCCGCCTCCACCACGCCGAACGTGTTCGACGTGCCGTCGGTGATCGACGTGAAGGTCCGCCTCCGCCCCGGAACCAGCACCGGGCTGCCACCCGGAAGCGGCTTGGCGGAGGTGAACATCTGGAAGTACGTCTCGCCCTCCTTCGCCGCCCGCGCGCCGGCGGTGAACACCTTCGGCATCTTCGCCAGCGCCTTGGCATTGGCCGGGTCGTCCCACGCCTTCGTCAGGTCGAGCGCGCGGTAGAGGTTGTCCTGCTCCAAGTACGGCAGGATTTGCACCCGCCAGCTCAGGATCGGCTTGCCCGCCCGGTCCACGATATCTTGAGGGAAGTGGCCGTTCGCGTCGTGGAAGCTGTGCAGGGCGAGGCCGAGTTGCTTCAGGTTGTTCAGCGTCTGCATTTCGTCTTTCTGCCACTTCACATACGCCGGCAACGCCGAGATCGCCTTCTCCACCGCCGGCCCGATGTCCAGCGTCGCGGCGGCCGTCACGCGCGTGTCGTCGGCCTTCACCGTCGCCTTGTCCAACGCGCCGAGGATGGCGTCGAGCAGCGGCACCCCGAACGCGGCCTGCGGCTCGTTCGTCGAGATCCGCTTCTTGAATCGCCCCAGTTCTTCGACCGCCAGTTGAATCGCCGTCTTCAGCACCGGTTCGGCGCGGGTCGCGTCGTCCGCCGTCGGGAAGCGGAGGGTGGCGGTGACGCCGGACTTGGCGTCCAGGTCGAGGGTGGCGAACCCGCCGTCCATCTTGGTGAGGGCGCGGAACGGCACCAGATCGCGGGGGAACCGCTCTTCGCGGAGGATGTCCTGGCGAACGGGGCGGAAGTCCAGCCCGGCGACCGCCGCGTGCTTGTCGGCGACGGCCAAGGCGTCGGTCAGCGGGCCACCGACCTTTTTGCGAAGGGTCTTGCTGAGCAGCGTGAGGAGTTGCTGCGGCACCCGCTCCTCGGTTGGCAGGAACAAGGCGGTCGAGTCGTCGAGCAGAAAGAGGACTCTCCGCACCTTGCGACAGAGGAACAGGTCAGACGCCGCGTCGCCGTCCGCTTCGGGCTTCGGTTGCCCCTCGCCGCGCTGGAAGGCGACGAGCATGGGTTCCTTCTTGAACGGCGGCGGGGCGACCTCCGTGCCGGGGAACGGCGGGGGGAACCCTTTGAGGTCGTAACTCTTCTTGATGCCGCCACCGGGGAACGACGGCACCGCTTTCTTCTGCCCCCGCTGCTTCTCGGTCGCCTCGAACGTCTCCGCCTCCAACGCCTTCAGCACCTTCGCGCGATCATACGGTTTGCGGGTGCTGACCACGGCGACCGGCAGCTCGTCCTGGAAGGAGTCGGGGAACGCCGGCCAGAGGAACGTCACGCGGTCCAGGTCGGCGAGCGGGAGGCCGAACTCTTTCTCGAACGAGTCCACCGTCGCCGCATCCACCTTCAACAGCGCGTCCCGCAGCCCCTTCAGCGCCTGCGTGTCCCACACCTTCGCCACGTTCAGCGACACGAACGCGAACCCGTCGGCCGGCACCACGTCCAGACCGGCCGCCCGCTTCGCCGGCGGTTGGCCGAGCGCGGCCCCGGCTGCGACGAGACAGCCGACCGCGATCACGATTCTGCGCATGGAGAGTCCCCCGGAAGTGACCGCCCGATACCGGTGGGCGGCTACGGAGGATGATATGGCGTGCGGGTCGGCACCGCACGCGGAGAGTGCGGACGACCCTCACGTCAGTAGGCGTGCTTCTGCTTCTTGAACAGCATCGCCACCACCGTCAGCCACAGGATCCGCAGGTCGAACAGCGGGTTCCAGTGCGTGATGTAATACAGGTCGTACTGCACCCGCCGGCGGAGGGACGAGTTGCCCCGCCAGCCGTTCACCTGCGCCCACCCGGTCATACCGCACTTGACCGCGTGCCGGGCCATGTAGTTCGGGATCGACTTCTGGAACTGCTCGACGAACACCGGCCGCTCCGGCCGCGGGCCGACGAGGCTCATCTGCCCCCACAGCACGTTGAACAGTTGCGGCAACTCGTCCAGGTTGGTCGCGCGGAGGAACCGCCCGATTCGGGTGACGCGGGTGTCGCCTTTCTCGGTCATCTGCGGGCCGGCGGCCTCGGCGTCGGTGCGCATGGACCGGAACTTGAGCATCGGGAACGACTCGCCGTTCAGCGAACACCGCACCTGCCGGTAGAACACCGGCCCCCGGCTGGTCAGCTTCACCAGACCGGCGATGAGCAGCAGGATCGGCGACAGCAGCAGCAGCGCGACGAGCGACAGCGCCACGTCCATCGCCCGCTTCACCACCACGTTGACGCCGTGGTACGGGCTTTCGCGGAGGCCGATGAACGTCATCCCGTGGATGCTGCTGGTGGTGAACGTCAGCGTCGTCAGCGCGGGAACGTCGGCCACCAGCCGCACGTCCACGAGGGTCTGCGACAGCAGGTCGAATACCCGCCGCGCGTCGGCGTAACGGTTCATCGGCAGGGAGATGAACACGTGTTCGATGTGGTGCTTCTCGACCAGCATCGGCAGGTCGGCGATGGGGCCGACGACGGGGATGTCCGAGTGCTTCTGGTGCGTCTCCGGGTCGTCTTCGACGTAGGCCACGGTCTGGATGCCGCTCCACGCGGAATCGGCCAGGGACTTCGCCGTGCGGCGGGCCAGCCGGCCGGTACCGACGATCAGCGCGTGACTTTGGTTGAAGCCCTTCGCCCGCAACCGGCCGACGGCGAACCACGTCAGCCGACGGGCACCCAGGATGCCGACCAGCGCGAACCCGCTGAACAGGGCGAACGCGATCCGCGATTCGTACTGATACCGCAGGGCGAACGCGATGCTGGCCGTCAGCAACACCGTCAGCGCGACCCCCTTCCCCACCGACACGGCCTCTTCCCGCAACCGCGTGAGGCGGTGGATCTCGTACATCTGCGCGTGGCGGAAGCAGACGAGCGCCACCATCACCAGCAGCGGCAGCGCGCGGACGCACATGCTGAAGTCGGAGTGGTCGGCGTGGTAAATGGGGATGAAGCCGGCGTCGAACCGCAGCCAGTACGCGCCGAGCCACGCCAGCACGGTGACGGCGACATCCCAGAACAGGAACCAGAGGCGGAGCGGCTGGGAACTGCGGTTGACCATGAGGGGACGCCCGCCGGCGGCCGGCTAACATGAGGGCAACGAACCGAATGGGGTCAGTTTGCCGAACTCGCCCCGTCTCCGCAACCCGAACCGGCCGAGGCCCCGATGCCGACCCTGACCGCCGACCAGCTCCTCGCCCGCCTGTACGCCCTCCGCAAGGACTACGCCGACGACCCGGAGGACGACACCTTCCGGGCCATCGACGCGGCGTTCCTGTTCATCAGCTACAACATGGCCGCGTTCAAGGAGTATGTGAAGGAGGCCGCCGCCAAGAAGGGGGAGGACTGACCAACCCTGTCTTCGCGGCGACATCAGGAGCCCCGCCGGTTAGAACCCG